>CAZMFL010000033.1:6741-9938 GCA_964565575.1 uncultured Candidatus Peribacteria bacterium | reverse complement strand
AAATTTTCTTTCAATTTTCTTCTCTTCCATCATAATCTCATCCGTCATCATAATACCTGCCTCATTTTCCACCTTTACGCCAACTTCATCCATTTCAAATTTTATTTTTTCGAACATTTTTCAAATTTTATAGTCTGTTTTCCCGTTTATAGTATTGAGAATCGGTGCATCAATAAGCTCTAAATATTTTTTTTCCAAATCAATATTTATCATTGGTGCCTCAAAAAAATCATCAAAATTGTTGTCAGAATTAAGAGGTTTGCGTTTGCTTGTAGCCAATTCATTTTTCAACACATCTACTACCTGGGTTCAATTATCTATATCAAATCATTTTGCTAAAAAAATTTCATCTTCATCTTCTTTTAGTTTTATTGCTACTATAAACTTTTCGTCATTCCAGTATCTAATGTTTTCAATTATGTCATAATTTTCATCTGGGACAAATGATTTAACCTTTTCAGAATCATTAAAAATCATTTCACTTTTTTCAAATGCTTTTTTATATGCAAGCTTTTTATAAAAATATGCATAGGATATAATGTCGCTTGGTTTTATTCCATTTGAAGATAAATCATCAAAACTTTTTTCAGGAAATTTGGCTTTTGAATCCCTGTTTATTTCTTCAATAACACTTGGACCAAAACCAGATTTAACATAGTAGCTTGCATCGTCCAAATCCTTTTTAGTGAAATATTTTGCGTTTAGAATTTCAGCTATTTTCAGTCAATTACCTGAAATTTCGAGACGAAGTGGCTCTTTAACAATATTTTCGATAAGTTCATTCCAAGCTAAACTCATAGCTCATCATCGTACAAAATTTCATTCGTGACTACTTGCTACATATTTCTCTTGTGTTATTAGGGAAGTTTGCTTTGAGGATTTATCTGAATTAAAAACTAGAGATCAACCTTCACTATTTCTTGGTTCTATTTTTTTGTTGGTGTTAAATTCAAAAAATAATGTCACAAAACCGACAAAAATTGCACTCGTTACAACAAACCCAATAAAAATCTTTAAGAACAATCAGAGATTATGTTCTCAGTTCCCATTAGAATTGATTTGTTTTTCATCCATCTGATAAAATTACAAAATTAAAAATATACACACAAAATATATAAAAAATATATATCTTTACAAGAGGATAATACTAAGTGACGATAAACGAATATCACAATTACTCTTGATTTAATGTCAACTATCCTTATTATATTTACATATAATTAACATAAAAAAATCATAGGTAAAAGAGTATTTTATTTTGACTAGATAAAAAAACACTTGACAACCAGAATCAAATGAGTATTACGATGGTAATATTTTATTCTTTCAACTATTTCACATGAATTTTAATATTAAGATGGATGACAAAAAAATCAAGGTGGATATAGAATCTACAAATTTGAGAGACATCCTGCAATATTGTAAAGCAAAAGAGCAACTTGTTCTTGTAAAGAAGTTTGGACTTTTGACGTGAAAAGAGGTTCCACTGCAACGCATTGGAGCAGATTATAACATGACTCGTGAGAGGGTTAGACAGATTGAAACACAAGCTCTTATGAGATTTAGAAGACTTATCGTATGAAACGATAAATATGTAAAGGTGCTTGAAGAGGCAAAAAAGATCCTTGATACACATGGATGATTACTTTCAGATGATGATCTGATTAAAAAAATTGTAAACAAAAACATTTTTAAGTTTTCTTCTCAAGAGTTAAAACTTATCCTCGTGTCAGATTTTGATATAAATTATTTGAAAAGAAATAAACTGCTCTATAAGTCATTTTACAAAGACCCTTTGTTTGAAGATCTTCTTACAAAAATGACCATATGGACGACAAATTATTTTGAAAATAAAAAAGGAAGTGAAGATGTATATGAATTTATTGAAAAAATGAAAAATGAGTTTGCATCTAAACATACAAATGTAGACTTTCTTCAGAATGCACTTTTCTATATGAATTTTTTCCAAGTTATAAGATGAATAAAAGTGTTTGATGGGAAAGTTGGATTGCTTACATTCACCGACGTATGGCCCAAAACAATTAAATTAAAAATAGTATATGTGATGAAAAAACTCAATAAACCAGTGCACTTTCAAGAACTGCCTGCGAAGATTTTGGAGTGGTTTCCTAACAAACCAGTGAAAGTAACTACGATCCATAATGAGCTTGTAAAAAACAATCAAACATTTGTAAATATTGGATTGGGATTGTATGCATTAAGAGAATGGGGGTATGAAGGTGGATTGGTGAAAGATATCATCATCCGCATTTTCAATAAGTACAAAAGACCAATGAGTGTAAAAGAGATCTCAAAGGAACTATTGAAAGAAAAAATGGTGAGTCCAAATACAGTTCTATTGAACTTGCAGAAATTTAAAGAAGATTTCAGAAGAGTTGATAAAGGGGTATATGAGTTGGTAGAAAAAACACCAGCGAAATCGGTAGGTGCAAAAGCTCCCAGTAAACCAGTCGCAAAGAAAAAATAACCGTTGCAAATAATAGCAAAAAAAGTATAAACGAGGGCGCCTTAGGGTGCCTTTTGTATCTATGCTGGGGTGGTGGAATGGTATACACGTATGCTTGAGGTGCATATGCCTCCGGGCTTGGGAGTTCGAGTCTCCTCTCCAGCACCAAAAACTCTCGGTCTTCGGATGGGGAGTTTTTTATGTTTCAAGAAATAATACTATCTTTAAGCCCGCCAAAACCCAATTTTTGCGATTATATAGCCTTTTTTTGACACAATAATATTTTTACATATAATTAATTTATCATTTATTTCGTACGAACAAGCTATGGGAAGTGACATTACAACAAAACGAAGAATCCCCAATGTTTGATTAATTATTTTCGGAGCAATCTTTGTTTTGCTTGGGATTTTGGCATCTTTTAGACAATTTAGTTTGTTGTTTACTTGAATAAAAACAACTGCAAAAGTCGCTTCTGTAAGTCGTTCTAGTGATAGTGATTCTACTGTCTATACTCCCACAGTCTATTATACTTGTTGAAATGGGATACAAATAATACAGCAAAGTAAATTTTCTTCATCCTCTTTTAATACAAAAAGCTGTTTATGAATATTGTAGATTTACTTATTTTCGATCGAGAAAAAATAGATTGGAATGATGTTATCCTCAATGAAAACAACAAAATAGAACTTGAACAGCTTCTAAAAGAATTTCATTTTATCGATGAATT
>CAZMFL010000033.1:5377-6731 GCA_964565575.1 uncultured Candidatus Peribacteria bacterium | reverse complement strand
AGTAAATTTTCTTCATCCTCTTTTAATTATCCAATTTGAGAGCTCGTTCCTATATATTGTGATCCCAAAAATCCAAATAATTTTGTTATTTTCGCATTTTCCTCATATTCTATGATCATTTTTTTTATCATAGGCGTACTCATTTTGTGATCAGGCATTTTAATTGTTTTTAACAATTATCGTTCACAGAAGTTAAAAAACCAATTGCTAGTAACTGGCACCAAAATTGAAACTGTCATAACAAAAATCATAGAATCAACATGGAAAATAAATGATCAATCCGCTTATCGCATAGAATCAACTGACTGAAAAAATATATATAAGAGCAAAAATATTTTAGCTGATGTGCCAGAGTACGTATCTATTTGAGATAAGGTTGTGGTATATAGAGATTTGATTGATCCGAAGAAATATTTAATGGATGTGGATCTAATTTTGGAAAGGGTGAAAACGCCTGCTAAAGTATCTTTACCCAAAGAACTGCTAGAAATGACCACATCTGAACTAATTAAATACAGAGATGACCAAAATAAATTAAAAGAATTTCTTGAAAGTAATTTCTTTTTTAATACTCTTTTTGGATGAATCTTACATGGTGAAGAAGTCGAAACTATGAGAAGACTCATTGATGAGGAAATCAAAAAGAGACAATCTTAGGGACAACAACGCATTATGAATTTTCGTGTTTCACTTGCAAAAGAGAAGAAAGTGGATATACAACATACTAATCGCCATTGGCGATTTTGCCCGTAGTATCTATGGGTGGCTATTTGAACAACGATAGGACGGGCAACTCGGTCTACGCTTCGCTTGCCCGAGTAAAAATTTATTTTTTAGAGTAAAATAGTATGTTATACGATCAAATACAAGCCGACTATATTTCTGCCATGAAAGCGCATGAAACTGTTAAGAAAGATGCCTTGAATTATGTCTTTGCACAATGTAAAAACAAAAAAATAGAACTCCAAAAAGATCTAGAAAATGCCGATGTAATTGCAATACTGAAAAAGGAGATCAAAGCTCGTGAGGAATCAATCTGATATCTAGAACAAGCTGGCAAAATAGATGATGTAGAAAAAGAAAAATCTATTATAGTATTGTTGTCTGTGTATCTTCCAGCCATGATGCCTATTGAACAGCTTACAGAACTTGTGAAAAAAACAGTTGTTGATTTGGGGGTAAAAGATCTTGCCAAACAAAGAGGGGAGATCGTGAAAGCAATCATGGCAGACCACAGAGCCCAGGTTGATGGAAAAATGCTCCAAGATGTAATAAATAGTATGATATAATTTTTTTGTTTTTTTGTGTAACGAGAATGAAAAAAGGTTTTCTAAAATTGGGAATGATGGGGTTG
>CAZMFL010000033.1:0-5367 GCA_964565575.1 uncultured Candidatus Peribacteria bacterium | reverse complement strand
TTTTGGTGATAGGATTTTCGTTTTTTTCCCTGTCTATCAATGTTGTTTCTGCTGATTTTGGAGACTATAAACCAACAATTTCTCAACCTGACAGTACAAACAAAGCCATATTGGATGCAATGTCAGAGTCCGATAAAATCTCAAAATGCGCTTGATGACAATTGGTTGCATGACTTGATTGTACAAAATCTTACTCTTGTGAAAAACTTTTCCAAGATCCAGGAAAAGCTCGCAACTGCAACTATGAAAGATGTAGATTAAATAACCCAATTGGGGACGAAAATGATATGAGTAATCCTTGTAATTGTAAATATGGTGCAGGTTGAGGATGATGAACGGTTTGAATACCTCTAAACACGAATTTTCCATTTATTGGAAACTGTTTAATAAAAAAATGAGGTGATGGTGCAGATGATGCAGCGCTTTCTGTCTTGCCAACTGTTTTGGGTGCATTATCGAAGATGCTTATCGTTATCATACTTGTGGTAGGAGTGATTATGGTGATCATCGGTGGAATACAATGGACGATGGGTGAACCGAAAAAGTGACAAGAGTTGATCAAAAAGGTTGCAATAGGTTTTGCATTGTTGGGAGCAATGAGTGCAATACTTGCTTTAATTAATCCAAATTTCTTCAAGTAAAAGAAGCATAAGAATACACTTGGAATTGATTTTAAATTATGTATAAACAAGAATAATTTATTCCTGATGTGATCAATAGTATGATATAATTTTTTTATTTTTTCTGTAATGAGAATGAAAAAAGGTTTTCTAAAATTGGGAATGGTGGTGATTGTTTTTTCCCTTTGAATATTTTTTTTATGAAATATCAAAACTTACGCTGAAACAGAAGATACAAAAGTAACACTTGAAAATTGTAAAACCAACGCATTTTCTGCTGAGTGTTCAAAAGCCTACTCTTGTGAAGAACTTTTCCAAACACCAGGACCAGCTCGCACATGTAACTATGAAAGATGTAGATTAAATAACCCAATTGGGGACGAAAATGATATGAGTAATCCTTGTAATTGTAAATATGGTGCAGGTTGAGGATGATGAACGGTTTGAATACCTCTAAACACGAATTTTCCATTTATTGGAAACTGTTTAATAAAAAAATGAGGTGATGGTGCAGATGATGCAGCGCTTTCTGTCTTGCCAACTGTTTTGGGTGCATTATCGAAGATGCTTATCGTTATCATACTTGTGGTAGGAGTGATTATGGTGATCATCGGTGGAATACAATGGACGATGGGTGAACCGAAAAAGTGACAAGAGTTGATCAAAAAGGTTGCAATAGGTTTTGCATTGTTGGGAGCAATGAGTGCGATACTGGCGTTAATTAACCCTAATTTCTTCAAATAACGAAGATCACAAAACAATGCGCTTGGAATTGGAAATGGATTATATATAAAGAGGTATAGAACAATTTATCTTTTAGAAAAAATTACAGATGGTAGTAAAGGTGAAGAAACACAAAACGGGATATCTAATCAATGATAGGGTATACATCACAACAGATGGATCTCATGATGCAAAATATGTAAATCTTGCATTACAAACATGATCAGATATGCAATATGGTAATCATGATATTTCATTTATTGAATATCCTGGAGAGTATGATATCAATGGAATGTATATAAGAGCATACTCAGGAAAATGATGAGAGTTAAACTATCACATACAAGAAGATGTTGGTAAATCATATGCTTTCGTGCAGACTGAAGACTCTCTTGCAAATGATGAATTTATCGCAGACGAATGGATTTATGTAAATCCACACATTGCAAAGGCTCTTGATAAAATGGAAATGGAAGGTACCAAAATAGATTTAACGCAAATAGAAGACTAATTCTCACGAAGTGAGACTCCCGAGAGGTCGAAAGTTCCTGTATACAAACGTAGATAGGACGGGAGATGCGTCGTGCAACGATCTTTTAAAAAAATTATATCTTTTTGGAGAAATCAATATTCACTAGCTTTTCACCTGCGTCCTGAATCACCAAGATACCATCATCAGGATCCAATTGGTGGATAGTGTGTTTGATTTGCTTTTTCTCTAAGAATTCGTATAATTGAGTAGTTTTATGAGCAAACTTAATAACATCATCGAATATAATTGTTGTATAAGGAGCTAAGATAGGAACTATACGTTCTAGATAATGTAAATAATCACTCTTTCTTCCATCGATATACACTAAATCCATTTTCTGACTAGATAATTTCTCGTACTCTACAGTGTTCGCATCGCTGTGATAAAAGGTAGTATTGTAGGTTTTGAGTGCCCACGCATTGTGACAAGCACGCTGATAGTCAGGAAAGGAGTGTTCTATGCTCCAAATATTTCCTCCTCGATTTTGTATTAACTGAGCCATAAAAATAGCACTATATCAAACCGCACTTCAAATCTCTCCTATATATTTCGGCTTATTCTTGTTGATGTAGTCGTGCAAAAAATCTTCTGTCCCTTGGGAAATGCATGGAACGTTATGTTCTTGGCAATACTGTCTCAGCATTCAGAGTGTAAAAGGGGCATCTACAGTAGTTTTATACGTTGCGGATGCTATACTAGAGCATCAAGTGACTTTATTCATATTTATTCTTATTTTAAAAAACAAAACATGGAACAATCATCTATTTCTACCAATGTTACTATCGATTTTCAAAAGAAAACGGTACCAGCAAAAAGACCTGCGAGAAAGACTCGCCCAGCGTGAGCAGCTGTTTCCGCTCGCACACCAAGTACAACTACTAGCTCTCACATGAAGCCAACATCATGAGCAGTTGGCAAAAAACCAATACAACAAAATCAACAAGTTTCGTTTAATCCAAAACCATGAGAGATTCCTGTGAAAATAGGATTTCTAGGGTGAATGGAACAAGTCGGAGAGAACATGACGTTTTTAGAGTATAAAGACGATATTTTAATTATTGACTCAGGATTAGTATTTCCAGGTGGTGAAGTCTACGGTGTGGATTACATCATTCCGGATATTTCGTATCTTGCAATGAGAAAAGATAAAATCAAGTGAATAATACTTACACATGGGCATTTGGATCATATATGAGCATTGAAACACGTTCTACCGAATCTTGACTATCCAATGGTATACGGTTCTAACCTTACTATTGCAATGGTAAAAAAATCGTTAGAAGAAGCGAAATTGCTCAAAGATTTCAAATACAAAGTCATCAACCCTGATATGGATATTCTCAAATTTGGAGGGGCTTTCACGGTTGAGGCGTTTCGTGTAAATCATAATATACCAGAGTCTTTTGGATATGCAATACAAACACCAAAGGGGCTTGTGGTAACTTGTTGAGATTACAAAATCGATTTTTCACCGACGTTAGATAAACCAGCCGACGTGGGAAAGATAGCTCGTATTTGACAAGAGTGAGTGAGAATTATGCTTGGAGAATCAACAAATGCTATGAAACCATGACATACGATAAGTGAGCGTATTATTGGACAAAATCTAGACAGTGTTATCAAAAAAGCCGAGTGAAGATTAATAATCGCCACGTTCGCATCAAATGTTTGACGTGTTATTCAAATAATTGAATCTGCGGTTAAATATAATAAAGTGGTATTCATCTCTGGGCGTTCAATGATAAACAATATTGATATTGTAAAACAACTTGGATATATCAAAGTGCCTCATGATTTTGTTAGAAAAGTATCTGATGAGATTAACACATTTCCAGATGAGAGAGTGATAGTATTGTGTACTGGTGCACAATGAGAGGAATTTGCAGCATTGACTCGTATTTCTCGTAATGAAGATAAAAACATAACGCTCAAGCCGTGAGATCAAATTTTGATGTCTGCTACACCAATCCCAGGAAATGAAAAAGCTGTGTTTTCTATGATGAATGATTTTGTTCGTCAAGGAATTGAAGTTGTTACAAATGCAGAACTTGATGTGCACGCTTCTGGACATGCGCAACAGGAAGATATCAAAATTATGACATCGTTACTAAGACCAGAATATGTTCTTCCTATCCACGGGGAACCAATCCAAAGAAATGCGAATAAACAGATCATGATCTCGATGAATATCGAAAAAGAAAAAATACTAATGGTTGATAATGGAGCTATTGTAGAGATGTATGAAGATGGCGTGAGAATTTCTGATAAACCATTGAAGCTAGATACTGTTATGGTAGATGGACTTGGAATGGGTCATCTTTCAGGTGAATATGTTGTAAAAGCACGTAAAATCATGTCTGAAGATGGTGCATTAGCTCTTATCTTTAAGGTAGATACAAAGACAAAAGAACTTGTTGGAAACGTACAAATTGAATCAAGGTGATTCGTGTATTCCTCAGAGGTGCAAAAAATACACACGGAAGTAGTAGATTTCGTGAAGAAGAAATATTATGCGCATTTGAAAGAAACAACTGACGTGAAGATGATACTAAAAATGATCAAAGATGAACTCGGAGGATTTATTGAAAAAAATATTGGTCGTGTGCCGATGCTGATGCCAATGTTCGTCTATATCAATACAGATCCTGGAAGAGATACTACGAAGGAAGATCCGATCTCATTAAATGATGCAATCGTGGGAATGACAATTGAAGAACAAGGAGAGGACTCTGGAATGTAATCTCTTTATAATCTTATCATTGAAAATAATTTCCGACGAAGTCGGATGCCCGCGATTACTAAGGTAAACTATAATTATAGAATAGGACGGGCAATTGAATAAGTGGATTTGTGTTCTTTGAAAGGAAAAATAAATTTTTTGAAAACAAATGCATGGAAAAAACTCTCTGTAGCAATAGGGTTTTTTTTCAAAATATTTCTAGTTGAAAACTGGTTTGTAAATACTATATCTAGAAGTGCAATTTATTATTTTTTTATAGATGCCAGAAAAACAAAAAACAAATGCTCTTTGAGTAGCTAAAAAACAGTGAATAAAAACGATGAAGGGACAAGTTTCTCTTTCGCTGAAAGAATACAATGATGTTTTTTCTGTATTTGATGCAAGAGAGTATCGTGATTGTGCGCTTTCAGACGACTTTTTGTTAGAGTGCAAAAAAATTGTAGGGGAGTCTAGATTTCCGGTGCAACAACTTAAATTGTGAATACAGAAAAATAAAAGATCTCTCAAAGATGAAATAATTATACAAAAAAGATTACATTCTTATTTTCTTGCACAAGCTGATCTTTGGGTTCAAGAAAAAAAAATAGAGAAAAAAGTTGCACAATTAATGATTGCAATAGGTATTTTAATCGGTTTTGTGGTTTCATATATTATTTATACTGGGCATTTACATCCCTTTTTGATTGCAGCTCTATCAGTTGTTTGAGAGCCAGCATCGTGGTTTTTGATTTGGACTGGAGCAGACAAAGCTG
>CAZMFL010000032.1:0-10621 GCA_964565575.1 uncultured Candidatus Peribacteria bacterium | reverse complement strand
AAATATAAAGGTGTCTATAATCCATTCTATGCTCTTCACTTCGTCTCTTTTCTTTTTGCTTCTGCGAGGAGATAAAAGAGTCTCGTTCAGAGGAATATTTTATTCTTGAAAGATGGTTTGCTGGTTGTTTTTTTCTGTCAGGATTTCAGAGTCTATCACGCGTGCGTATTCTTGTAACTCTTCATCATTAAACTCTACTTCTGCCCCATCAAGTAGGAGTTTTTGATATTTTATAAGATAAAGAAACACAAGAAGAGTCATTTTGACATCGTTTTTACAGTAGCCTTTTACAGTGCTAAGAAGTTTTTCGTCACCGGTTGCAACGTATTCTTTATATAATTTTGATCACTCCAAGCCATCACTTAGGGTTTTTTTTATGCCAACCAATGCCTCAGATAGCTTATTAAGTCAGATTTTTCTTTTTAGTCTATTCCATATGAAATAGAAAATATCTATGCTTTTTTCGTTCAGTATTGCGAGTTCTTTTTCGCCATATCATACATTGTTGAGTAACACAAAGTTGTCAAATCCCAATTGATTAAATCCAACGATTCGTCATTCGTATTCTAGAAGGAAATCCGCGAATCTTCTCGCTCCTTCTTTTGAGATGTATCTATATGCGCCAGTGGTTGAATCAAGCATATATCAGACAGTAAATTCATGACTTTTGAGGTCGTTTGTTGTCCAAATAGTTTCAATATCATAGACAATATACGGTTTTTCTAGGAACGTCCTTCGTTGGTCCTTGGAGAATTCTTCTTCCAATGTGTTTCTGATGCTTTTGTTATCTTTCATTAATTTTTGTACTTTCTTGTCTCATTTTAATAGATTGTGAATTTCATTGATATCTGCTTGTGAAAGTGGGATTTCAATTTTCTCAACTTCATCGATGAGCGTGTAATTTTCCTCATCTTTTTTTACAATTCTAAAATACCCATTTCATTCTCTTAGGTAATATATTTCATTTCCATCTTTGGTTACCGTTTTTAGAAGTTGCTTAAATAGAGGACATCTCTCTGTTTTCATAATGCTTTGAATGCGTTGAAAAAAAGATGTCTGTATGCCAAGTACTTGTAGTAGGGATAAACGTTTATGCATGAGAAAAATATTATTTGCTAATTATTTATGATGATACTAATTCTATCAGTGAAAAAAAGAGAAAGTTTAGAATCCTTTAGCTATTATATTCCAAATGTAGCTTCCAATCTCGCTACTTGGTCATTTCATTGCTTGATTGTTTATGTTGCCCATCCAAAGACACAGAGTTATTCATTTTGTGTTGTTTGCTCCACATACTCGCGCGTCGATAAATTTCCTTGATGTTCCTGTTTTAACTGCTCGTCATGGGAGATTCAAGTAACTATCTTGACCAAATGCGGCCGCTCTGTTATTTGGATTAGAGAGGATTCCCACCACTTCTTTTGCATTTTCTCAGTATTGGCCTGGCGTTTTTCATGCAAGAAAAAACCTCCACAGTTGTGTAAATGCGTATGGTGATATTTCATATGTCCCTAATGCCAATGACAAACCTACGTTTTCAGCGTCTTTTTGATTGTCGTCGTGTCAGCTTGCAAAGGTTGCTAGCTGTTCTTTTACAAATCATAAAAAATTTTCTACTCCAACACTATCAAGAATTTTGATCGCTGGGACATTTAGACTGTTGCCAAGTGCAAAAGCAAGAGATACCTCTCCGCGATAAGTTAGATCAAAATTTTTGGGAGAGTAGATACTGCCATCTCCAAGGTCATAAGAGATCGGCTCATCGATTATGGTATCTGTCTCATGAAGTCAATTTTTATTAAATGCGTATGCGTATAAAAATGGTTTTATGGCAGATCATACTTGTCTGGCATCGGTGCACGAATTTACTTTTCATGCTTTCGTTTCCTCATCTCGATCTGAGCAAGTGTTCATTGAAATCAAATTTCACTCGGAATCTAACGCTACTACGCAACAGTATTGTGCGTCATATACCTCTCTGTGTTTCTGTGTGGTTGCTAGTATTTTTTCTATGCGATCGTAGTGTGTTAATGAAAATTGTTGTTTTTGTGCGGTTGGTAGAGAGTCGAGGAATAACTGTATTTTGGGGTCAAGCTGTTCCTCGATTGGATACAATATAACCGGTCGATTAGTCTCTGCACCTGATAGATCAATACTTCAAGACAACATGTCTTCAGTGCTAAAAGATCAAGTTTGTTGCGGATGCAACACGGCACAGCCGTCTTCAGTGGTCCTGCTACTTCCGCTTTTGTTTGTATAGTTACTAAGAACATCGCACAGGGTGCTGGCTTTTGTATAAATTATTTTTTGATTTTTTTCCTTATAGGGATTGATACCGAGTTGTGCAACAGCAAATAAATAAGATAGCTCTGCGTCAGAAAGATATGTGCATGGTTTTTGAAAATATATGCTACATGCAGAAGACCAGCCTTTGATGCCGTGAGAAAATGGGATCGAGTTGACGTAGGTTAATAAAATATCTTTTTTGGAGTAGTGAAATTGGAGATTTATTGCCATCCACATTTCATATAATTTACGGCTTCGCGACCTAGAAAATGCTTGCTCTAGTAGTTTAATGGTCTGCTGATCAATAGTAGAAGCACCCTGTAAATTATTTTTGAATATTGTTTGATATGTCGCTCTCACTAAAGATACAAAATCTATGCCGGGATGTATCCAGAAACGCTTGTCCTCAATTGCGATAATAGCAACTGTTAGGCGATTGGGGATATCTTCAAATGTGGCATATCAAACAGATTTTTGTTTTCAGATTTCTTCTAGTTGAGGCTTTGGAATATCGTACTTGTAGACTATCTGTACCAAAATACTCAAAAATATAACCACCAAAAAAATAAACCAAGAAATAGTTTTTTTATGAGCAAAAATATTTTTTTTTGAAAGAGTGTTTATCGATAGGATCATCTTTGAAGTATACTTTGATGGTCGTTTGTATGCAAGTGAAACTCAAAAAAATCCATAGTTTAATAGTTTTCATTTCTTTAACTGTGAGTATAGCCACTTTTTTTCTAATATTTGTTTCAGGTTTGTGTTTTTATGAAAAAGGGTTAAAATTGTTATTTGTGTTGACATCTGACGCCAAACAACTATAATATTTTTTTATGTTTTCTATAGTCGCGATGATTCACACTTTTCCAAATGATTCGTCTAGAAGCCCTTTAGATGAAAAGCAAACGAGATCAACTTCTCGTGAGGGGATTGAGAAAGATTTTGAAGATCAATTTAAACAAAAGTATGCATTGATTGAGACCTCTTTTTGAAAAGATATCGCATTGTTGGCTAAAGAAGGTCGAAATGAACTCGACAAGGAAGTGCAATCTCCTCGTAGGATGTATTTAAAAGAGTTTTTTTTGCAACTACCAGTTGATGAACAGTTTTTTCATTATTTATGTAGAATAAAAACAAAGCATCTAGATGATGAATTTGGACAAGGAGTGAGTGTAGCATTTTTAAAAGCGTGGGGTGCTATCAATATGATTGACAACAAAAATGATAGACTTGATTTGAGAAAAAAGTTGCTCAATCTTTCATTCTACAAAAACGAATATTCATATGTAGGGTTGCGTGGTATCCCATGATTTGATAGGCCAGAGAAGGTTTTTTCAATGTGATGAATTCATCCTTCAATGCTTTTCAGGCAGTTTTCTGAAGAAACAAAAAATCAAAATAAGAGCTCTCTTCTAGAAAAATTTAAAAGTATTATAGTGAGGAATCTAATCAATCATGAATTGTGAGAAAAGGAAGGAGGTGCATCTGCTTTAAAAAAGTATAATATAAATGAAACATATAAAAATGAGTCGCTTCTTATTCCAAAAACTCACGCAATTCATAATTTTACTGAAAAACAATTAAAGGAGTTTTTTATGACAATCGATGAAGCTCGTGCCTTGGAAGAGCGAGCTTGATATAATATAGACTTGCTCGTTGAGTTGTTAAAAATAAACATGGTTTATGATGGCTCGGTTGATAATCCCAACAAACAATATAGTCATGTTCTTTTGGCCGATAAAGATCAATTTTCTGATTCAGTTATCGCCTGGAAGATAACAAAAATCAAACATACCGATGCAAAGGATGAGTATCACTATGCGTCTCACATAAAAAAAGCAAACCCGAAAAAACCTATGTTGCTATATGGTTTTGTGAATGAAAAACCAACGATTGCAAATACCACACAAAAAACAACCTCAAAACTTGCAGAAAATCTAGATAAATAATAATAATTCTGTATTAAAAAAACGCACCAGTGCTTCCAGTGCGTTTTTTGTTTTCTCATAAAATATTTTAGATGTTTATTGTGTTATGACTTTTCTTCCATTAACAGTTCATTTATATATTTCGCTTACACTCATTGGCATGATGGTCGTGTTTCCGTTGTATGCTTTCAATAAAGGAATAGACACGTCACATGTTATTGGAGGTAGTGAATCATAATATAAAAATAGCTTGTCATAATTTATTTCCCAATGATTTGGCGTACAGCCATAGTCTGAAAGCTTAAACGGCAATTGAGTACCAAAACCATAATCATACTCTCATCTTGATTGTCCAAAGATACTGCTACGACCCTGCGCTTGGACAGTATCTACAAGTTTGAATGTGGCAGGTATATAGATATTGATTCCAACTTTTTCGCCCGCAAGGTCAGTCGTGAATGAGGCAACTAGATCAGTGGTGTCTCCAATTTTTGCCGTTGAATTTACGATAGTGTATTTCATCTGATTTACATGTTGTGCAGCACCAGCCAGCTTATTCAGGTCAGTTGCTAAAAATGTTGTTATCAGGTCTGCAACGATTGGGTTGTCACAAGACCAGGTCGTTTCACTTGTGCTTTTCTTGATCTCTTGTGTGATGATGCTTCCTGAGCTTGTTACGCTAATATTTTGTTTTTTTCCATCAATGGTAACCTCGCATGATACCTTTTCTTTCGTTGGTCGATTCGCTTCTGATAATTGTGAAAGTGTGATAAGTGCTTGTGCATTTGCGTTGCTTGTTCATCGGTTTCCAGCTTTGTTTCTCAGTTTTATCATATTTTGCAATCACTCCATGCGTTCAGTTTGTGTGCTGTTTGGATCTTTGAACAGTGCAGAAGTTTTGAGAAGTAACGCTGTTTTTTGATTGATAAAAATACTATTTTCAGATCGCTCTTCGTTGGTCGGCACGATTGCATATTGTTTCCATTTTTTCATATTATCGCTATCTTCTTGATATACAGCAATTGTGTAACGAAGCACTCAGCCATAAGGAATTTTTAATGGGTTCATGCTGTTTAGCGTAGTTTTCTCGCTCTCAGAGAATAATTTTCATGCTTGAGATTTTTGAGTTAGATATCGCAAAAATGCACTCTCTGAAATCGTGCGATAATTCATCAAAAAATCTCATAATTCATTGATCGTTCTATCTAATTGATCTTTTGCTTTATAGTTTCCACGTGCATGGACAAGAACCCCATAAGTATATGCGCTCAAGAGATATCTATCTTCTGGTCTGGACGTATCATTTTGGCTATCTCGCCATGTAACAGACCCATCTGTCATTTGGCGTTTTATAATCTGTGCAATAGAATCGTTGATGAGCGTGTTTATATTTTGCTCTCATTCTATCGTAGTTATTGTATCGTTGTGTAACAAACTGCTTTGGAATGCACCTTTGTCAGCGAGTTGTTTCGTGAGCGAGAGCACTGCGACCTGAGACGCAAGTTGTTCTGTTAGTGGATAGTTTTTTACTCGGACAAATGTGTTATCTATAATAGGATCAATCAAATTCGTTGGAAGAGTACTCAACGAGATTGCACTTTGAGCATACCTAAATGCTGGTAGTGTAAATATGTGTTTTCAAGCACTATTGATAAATCACACACTATCTTTTGCAACAAGTCATTCTGTGCGAATTGGTATTGTAACTTCCACTCCATCTTCTTCGTTTGCAAACTCCCCAGCAATTATCAATTTCATAAAATGAGAGTTCGCCCAGCTGTCTGGTATCTTTACAGGTACAATTAGTCTACTATTAGGTTGACTAGAAAATTTTCCTAGGTCAATAACCTCGCCAGCGTCATTTTTTATCTGTGTCGTGCCAGTTACTTTCTTCGCTTTTCAAGCTATCTCTGGAGAGACAATAACCTTTACGGGTATTTCAATTTTATCGTCAAGTGTTAGAAATAATGGTGCGTTTGGTTCAAGAACGAGTTTTTTTGTAGCTATGATATCTTTTCTTGTTGTTCAGAGTCTGGTGTCTTTGGTGATACCAATTGCATCTATAGTCCATGTTGTGATGTTATCTGGTAGATCAAATGTAAGCGTCGTTTTCCCTCACGTAACGATAACCCCTCATCTTCGAAACGCCACATCTGAAAGATCATCTCTAATCATGCTGAACATACCTTGGCCACCATTTCCTCCTCATCACTTGCTACCATTATTTGCAAACGCTTTGAGTGATTGATACAGGAGTTTCATATTTGTAAAGTTTTTGATATTTGTTCCAAGTTTATTGAAGAAATATGGAATAGGTTCTTTGATGATATCATATAAACTAAGAAGCGATTTGTCTACAACGCCCACAGAGATTCTTGCATCGACAGATTTT
This sequence comes from uncultured Candidatus Peribacteria bacterium, assembly GCA_964565575.1. Classification (GTDB taxonomy): domain Bacteria; phylum Patescibacteriota; class Gracilibacteria; order Absconditabacterales; family Absconditicoccaceae; genus JBDHUW01. Next base: position 4,015 of record CAZMFL010000032.1, on the reverse strand, counting down.
CCTTTGCTGTCTTTGGTTGTGATTGTGAGCTCTACTTTTTCTCATGGTTTGTAGGTTTCTTTGTCTGTCTTGAGTTCAATTTGCAACTCATGCATCGCTGTACTTATCTCGGCTTGCGCGAATCCCGCAAAAAACCTAGGTTCTTTCCTTGGTCATGTCGCTTTATCAGTTCATACGATCTGCATGACATTCACAACAATATTTGGTGCATATCATTTTTTGGCTTCTATCGTAAGTTGGCTTCCATCGAGTGTTTTTTCTATTGTCTCAAGTATGCTATCTCATCTTTCTACTGTTAGAATTACGCGAGCACCTTTTTGATATGGTTCAATATCCACAGGAATTTTTTCTCATTCTTCGTATGTTTTCTTGGGAATAGAAACATTGAGAGCGTAGTTGTTTGGTAGAGAGCCTAACATTCCATCACTTCCTTGTGTACTATCATAGTAATCAATTTCTTTTTGCACTTCGCCGATGATTGTGCCGTTTTTGTCTTCTGCAAACACACGTAGGAAATACATTCCTGGGTTCTGGATGAAATCTGTTTTGATAGAAAACGATGATGGTATGCCAATATCTTTTGAAAGGAGTTTGGTATATTCGGTTCCATTTAGATAATACACACTTCCGTCAACTCCCTGTTCAGTGGTTTGTTCATAGCTATAATAGTATACTTCATAGGTGATATTTTTGATTGATCATTTTCATTCAGCTACTTCGCCATCTATTTCATATCACCTTCTTGTGTCTTTTCATCCGTCGTTATATAGCCGATCAAATGGTTGACCACTTAAACCAAGCTTAACTACTGGCGCAAAATCAATATATTTTGTGAAAAACTGCACTTCGTCAGATGTTTTATCTCTGATAATCACTGTCGCCTTTAGTGTATATTGATATCATTTTTGCATCAATAGTGATTCAGAAAAGAGCGGAAGCGATGTGTTTCATACCTCTTTGTACAATGCCATATTTCATCATGTAGATATTGTATCGTTGAAAACTGTGTTGTAGTAATATTTTTCATCGTTTTCTCGCCGACAATAGAAGCAACTATTTTTTCCTGCTAGTGACCGTGTTATACTTGCGTCGTACTCTTTCAGATCCTGCCCAAAATAATATTTTGGTTTGATGATAAGATTCGTGTTTCCATCCTTATTTTCATATGTAATATCTGCAAAAAATGTCGGTTTTTGATACTCTTTTATTTTGATATTTTGTGAAAACGTTATGTTTTGACTTGCAGAAAGTGTATAGTTGATGATTGCGTCTCCAAGAGAGAGCTTGCTTGGTATCGGCGCAACTCATTGGAAACCACCGAAGCTATCTAGTGGAATGTTGTCCTTGCTGTATAGTTCATTTCCTTGTGTATCGTTGATGGTTACGCTAACTGTTTTCCCTGAAAGATATCCCAATGATCAGAAATCTGTAAGGTCTCTTGCAAACCCTGCAAAATAAATATTTTCACCTGCTTTGTAGAGCGCCTTGTCGGTATATCAATAAATTTTTTGTGGTTCGTCGCTTCATCGGAAGCTTATATTTGCACTATTATTTACTACATCGCTTGGATCTAAAAAGCTATTTATTTTTCGACTTTTATCATTTGCATAAAAATAATCTTGTCCGTTCGGCGCAATGATAACAAAAGATGTTTCATCTCATGCGTATAGTTCTACCAGCATAGGTTTGCTCTGCTCGTGAAAAGATATTTTTGTACTAGATGATGTTATTTTCTGTTTCGCAATTTCTTTTCCATTCAGCTCTTTGATCGTTATCGTTCATTGCGTAATTGGCGCGTTATCAGAAAACATAAATCACCATATGTAAACGCTATCTTTCGCAACCTTAGCCCAGATTCCAATATTCGACTTATAAAAATATTGTGTTGTATTCATTTTCATTCAACGATTATAACCAGCTCATGGAATGCTAACTTTGAATGCAGGTGTTTTTTTCGGGAAGTCATCAGGGAGAGAAACCGCTGTTCTGTATGCTTTTCGATAGACGAACTCCTTGATGGAAACCTCTTTTGGATAAACGGTTCAAGTACAGTTGAAAATATTGTTTTCCAATCACTCGCCTTGTCCTTTTGCGGTATCTATTTTGGTATCAATACTACACGCTTGGAACTCTACGGTCGTATTTTGCTTGTTTTTCATTTGGATAAGCACGTCTTGAAATGAACCGTCGTTTGGTAAAATATTCAGGGTGTCATTTGAGAGTATGTGCTCTTCTACTACTTTTGGAGATATGGTTTCTATGTACAATGACAAAGGAATTTTTGTCGTATCGCCGAAGATGCTTGTTATGACCAAATCTCACTTATATGTTTTCTTCGGTTGGATCTTGTAACTAAATGCAAAATTGTCTCCGTAACTTCAATAATCTTGCCAACCTCCAGACCCAAGGATAGTTGTTAATGATTTTTTCAAAGAGGAGTCATCAAGAGGATATGTGGAAGTGATATTTTTTACATAAGGATTTCGATCGTTGCTAGTATCTTTCAAAGTCGCTGAAAATGGTGTGTTCGTTTTGATAGGGAAAATTTGTGCAAATCATTGGTTTATGATAACAATTCATTGTTCTGGATCTTTAGTCGTTTTGAAAGCGAACTCTCCACCCTTGTTTTCTAGTTGCGAAAATTGCGTGATATTTTTCTTTGCCGTTGACAACATTGCTTCTAGTTGGTTACTCAATCACTCGTTACTATTTTTTTTCACTGATGAAAAAAAGTCATTGTTTTCCGTTCCTTCTTGTCAGAAAGTGACGAGATATACCGTTGGATTTGATAGAGGATCTGCATATTCTTGAGCAAACGCAAAAGATGTTTCTGCCGGAAGATTTGTTGTTTCCCATGCCAGATTTCCATTCCACATATAGCTATTTGAACTATATCTTGATGTTATCCCTTGCGCGAGAGAGATTTCGTTATATGATTTGTCCTTTCTGAAAATGTATTTCCCACGCTCAATATTATTGTTCCATGTGATGCGTATGATTGTAAATTCGTTCTTCGGAATCATAAATATGCCTTGTGAGAACCAGTCGTTATTGTCTGCGATTGTGTAGTTGGTCGGATTTGTGTTTTTTACCAGAAGAATGGAATCTGTTGATCCAGAAATTGGGTGATTTGGCTGCACAACTAGATCATTTCTTGATAGGGTGAATTCAATATCGTTTTGTGCAAGATACGGCTCTAATGTGCCACCATTGCGGATAATAATAGTATCTCCTTGCGATTGAATAGTCGCTTGTTTTATTTTTATAGTTTCTGCGTCGTTATTTTGTTTTGGATTTTTGATCCGTTCTAAAATTGCGTTAATAGTTTGCTCTCATGTAGTATTTTTTCCAAGAAAAATAGTCTGTTGACCATTGTCGTTTAGATAGCCGTTTTGTATATCGATTGTTTCAGCTCCATATAAACGAGTTGCCTCCAAATCTCAGGTTCCCTCTATTGTTGCAAAATTTTGTACTTGCACAGAGGAGTTCGTGCTTGTTGTGCTCTTGTCGCTCTGAGTAATAACATATTGATATCACGCAAGCGCTCATCCTGCAACAAATATTGCTATTAACAGGATTACAAAATTTTTTTTGCTGTACATGGGAGAGGAGAGAAAATAAAGATCAACTAGATTAGCCACAAGTGGGAATCGAACCCACGACCTATCCCTTACGAGAGGATCGCTCTACCAGCTGAGCCATTGTGGCATATATTTTTATATTGTTTTTTTGTTGTTCAATAAATGTTGTTACTATATGCTTGTCAGCGTGCTCGAATAGCTTAGAGCTCTCCTTACCAGGGATCTCTCCCGAAGAACAATCAATGAAATGTGTTGTACTAAGCCACAGACGGGAATCGAACCCTTAGAGCTCTCCTTGCCAGGTATCTCTCCCGAAGGGCAGTCTATGAAATATATTGTACAAAGCCACAGACGGGAATCGAACCCGCGACCTCTCCCTTACCAGGGATCTCTCCCGAAGAGCAGTCTATGAAATGTGTTATAACTAAGCCACA
>CAZMFL010000031.1:5409-11277 GCA_964565575.1 uncultured Candidatus Peribacteria bacterium | reverse complement strand
ATATCTCCCACAACTTCATCCATCAAATATTTTCTGCTTGTGGCATATATATTCCTATCCTATCCGACCGATTAGGCAATAAATATGAGTGTTGCTGTTTTGAGAGTCCAAGGTTCGAACAAATAAATAAGTTATCTGCAATATATGGATCAAGTAAATTTTGAGCTATAAGAAGCCCTTTTGGAAATTTATTTATTTTTTGTGCTACATCTGCATACAAAATAAATTTACCCTGTTTGATAAAATAATTTATAATTTCAACAATTGTCTTGTCGATATCTATACTATTTTTTTTGTCTCTACAAACAAACTCAGAGATGTCTTGTTTTATACCATTTCAAAAATCTAATATGCTGTATTTTTCTCCCTTTCCTGAGATTTGATTTGCCATTTTTTTAAGATGAGTTTCAACCATTCTAGCGATTTGTTTTAATGGCTTCATAAAAACACTATTGCTTGCCGTATTTATCGCTCTTTCTGCATTTCTAATATTATAATTCGCGAGTCAAATATTGTTTTCCAAATCGTCAAACTGCAATTCAAATCACTTTTGTCTAATCTCTCCATCTTGATCAATATATTTACACAGTATGTTTTCTTTGAAATCTTTGTAAGAGCCATTTTTTCATCTAGCAGATCATTTGGAAAAATTATCATAATGATTACACAAAATACCTCGCTTTTCTGAATCAGTATACACAGAGGGATAGTTTGTTTTCATTAACTGGGTCCATTCTTCTTTTTTGATATATGGATTTTCCTTTAGTTTTCTTCTCTGTACTATGGCTTGTGGCAATAGTGTAGAAACTGATTTTTGCAACTCTTCAATCTGTTGCTCATCAAGAACAGATTTGTTTTCAAAAATTACATTTTGTATCATAAATTCTTTACCAGAAGCATCCTTTCAAACATCGCCTCAAAAAGAATCGGTTGTCATATTCACGTGTAATCTCGCCAGCCGATTTTCACTGATTTCTTTAATGTCATTGAAGTGAGAAGTGTTAGCGTTTTCTATTGAAACACGGAATCCCATTATGTCATTTAGTTTTTTCCCTTCAATTATTTTTTCTAGACACCTCAGTTTTCAATAGTTCCATTGCTTTTTCAAACATCCATGTTGTAGATGCGCTCCATTGAAAAGCAAGACTCTCTCTTGAAAGAAATGCTTCAGTGTGAAATTCTAAAGATGGATCAGTACAAGCCCATACCATATCCGAATATTGTCATGTTTTTTTTGTCCGTTCTGCATCTCCGTCTATTCATCATTTCCCAAAAGGATTATGTTTTTTGTGAGAAAGTAAATAACAAAGCACATCTACATAAGAGTCAAAAGACTTGATTTCGCCACTGGCAATAAATGGGAAATCGCCATCATGAAAAACCTGATTTAAATCTCCTCATCGTTCCTTCCAAACAGCATTCACATTAAAAAAAATTGATGCAATATATCTCAATGACTTTGGTGATATTGTAACTGTTTCTTCTCCATTGCTGTCCAAAACATCAAATGCCTCATTTCACAACCTTTCTTGCAAAATTTTTGCGATTTTTGCTATAACATTAAATTTTTCTATGGGTAATTTATCCTCATCATCCCTATGTTCTTTATGATATTTTCTCAAAAATTGTTTATACAGGAAGTGAGTTTTCAGGTAATGTAAATTGGGTTTGCGAAGATACTCTTCAAAAAAATGATTAATTCACTCTTTATATTTCATAAGAATAACCTCGTCTGCAATATTTCTTTCAAGGACGTCAAAAAGTTGGTTTTTTACTAGTTTTTCATCGTACTCCACATGCGCCCTTTTAATATTTGCTGGATTTGCCAAATACTTATCATTTTCTTCCTTCATAAGCTCTCTTATTTTAAAATTTTTGGTAATAGACAATCCTCTAGAAGTAGCATCTCATGCTAAATGTATCCTGTTTAGCAATAAAAGTTCATTTAAAGTACACTTTATCTCTTTTTCCAATTTTCAATATTGTTTTTTTTCTTTCTCTGTATGCAAAACATCATTATTTTGTTTTGAAAAAATTAATTCTTGGGAAGAAGAATTATGCTGAGAGTGTTGTCATTTTTTTGAAAGAGTAACCACGTTTATCAAAATATAATACAAATAAAATCAATATAAGGAACATATTTAATATATAGTACACAAAATAGTGAAAATGTCAACAAAAAGAATTGATTATATGGGTAAATAACTTCAATATTTTTCATTTACTAAAGAAATAATTATACTATAAGTACACTTTATAAAAAAACAAAAAGCATGTCGTCACTTCTCAATAAATATTTTGACACAAATTATACAAACGCCATAAAACAGGGCTGATTTCCTGAGTACTCTCTTCCGAAAATAGACACCCCAACAGGCGAAAAGGGATTTTTTAACGAATTTTTTGGATGGATTTTTGGTACAGTGAAAAAAGATAAAAAAGACGAAATTAATCCGGAACAGGAAAAAACAGATGCAGAGAAATCTAATATTTCGCTACAAGAACAGCTAAAAGAGATCATCCGTATACCCGACAAAGACTATTCTGACAAATTACTTACTTCTTCAATAAGATCGTATATCCAAGGGATTGAGAAAGAATACATTGCTTCTTTGTGAGATTATAAATCACACATCGCGCCAAGTTATTGGGAAGTCAAAGGGAATATCACAAATATTTCTGGTTTATATGCGAAAACATACTACGCAGAAAATTACCCTTCTTATATGGAAGCTCTTTGGACAAGAGATCTTTTCGGATTTTATAATAAATGGGATATGTCATGGTTTATTTATCCTGAAGATGACGCATCTATTCAATCGGTCCTTAAAAGGCGCGCCACACAACTAAAAGCAGAATTAAACGATCTATCAGCCAAAGGAATCACAGTAGATACGGATATTCAACTAGAATATCGTGACGTAGAAGAGATTAGACAAAAATTAGCCACCCGCGAAGAAAGGTACTTTGAAGTAGGACATTATTTTTCTCTCTATACTCCTGAGGAAAAAAAGATGGATGAGGAATGAAAAAAATATGAACAAAAAGCATCATGATATGGAATGAGGGTAAAACCAGCGACACAACGCATGGATGAGGGCATAAAAAGTTGTACACCACTAGCAATTGATGACTTATGAATCACAAGAAGCATGGTAACCACTTCTCTATCAGGAGCATTTCCTTTTATAGCAAACGATTTAATTGAACAAACTGGTATTTTATATGGAATAAATCAACAAACCTGATCACTTATTATTTTTGATAGATTTTCTGGAAAACTTCCAAATGCTAATAGCATCGTACTTGCAACATCTGGTGCTGGTAAATCATTCACTGTAAAACTAGAAATCCTCAGATATCTACTGCTCGGAATTCCTACGATCGTTATTGATCCGGAGAACGAATATAAAGCACTTTGTGATAAAGTTGGGGGTACATATGTAAATATTGCAATGAATTCTTCGCAATATATCAATCCATTTGATATGCCACCCAAATTGGAAGACTCAGAATACTGACCTTGAGACTTATTGAGATCACAAATTGCAGGTTTGAGTTGAATGATTTCAGTACTCATTAACGGTTTAAGTGCTGAAGAAGAAGCACTCTTGGACAAAGCGCTACAATCAACATATGCTTTGAAAGAAATCACATTTGATCATGCAGACTACACAGATAAAAAACCTCCATTGATGGAAGATCTAATAAATGTACTTGAAGGTATGGAATGAGGAAATCTTCTGGCTGTCAAATTAAGCAAATATTCTAGCGGGACATTTGGAAAACTCTTTAACAACCAAACAAACGTTAATCTAGATAGTCCTCTGACGGTTTTTAGCATAAGAGATATTGAAGAATCTCTAAAAACACCGGCGATGTACAACGTTCTTAATTATATCTGGGCAATGATTAGATCCAGAAAACAAAAAAGATTGCTTGTGGTGGACGAAGCATGGATTATGATGAAAAACGAAATATCAGCCAGTTTTTTGTTTGGAATGATAAAAAGAGCAAGAAAGTACGGACTTGGCATAAGTACTATTTCGCAAGATATTGAAGATTTTGCAAATTCAAATTATGGTAAACCGATTATTTCCAACTCAGCCACACAAATACTACTTAAACAATCTACTGCTTCAATCAAAACGCTAGATCAGCTTATTGGGTTATCAGATGCAGAAAAAGAACGCCTTATCTCTGCATGAATTGGTGAATGATTATTGTTTGCGGGAAGTCATCATATAGGAGCTAAAATCGTTGCTTCACCTTATGAAAAAGAATTTATCACTACAAATGTAAAATAATGCCTCCAGAAAATCAAAATACTATTATCGAAACAAAACAAATGATAGCGCTAGCATCAGTGTTATTTCTCGCGCCAGCTGTTCTTCCGATATTGGAAGCAAACAACATTGCAATTTCTGAAGAAGACAAACCTTTTATAGAATGCTATTTAACATATGGAAAATATCTATTGTATGGTATCGGTTTAAGTATATTTATACTACTATTGGGAAAATATATATTCGTAAAACAAATTATTGTTGATCTTTCCAAGGTAGTATCTGCTTTGATTATAATTATGGTTTTGGTTGCAATTTTTGCAATCATTCGCAAAAAACAAATTATTGTTGACAACAAAATCTCACGAACAAATATAATCTCTCTGGTGTCAAAAAAAAATATTTAAAATATAATTCATCAACCATGAAAAAAACAATCATTACTCTTGTGGGAATCATAGCATTTGGAAGTATTTGAGTACCAACTTTTGCGTTAAACACATGATATAAAGAAGCTATTGATAAAAGTACGGATAAAATAGAACAAATACAAAGCACATACAAAGGTGAGAATGAGGGGGATGGAAGAGAATCAATCACAAAAGTCATTGTGTCAGTGATTACAAGAATACTTCTTCCTCTAATCATATTTTTGGGTATTACACAAGCCATGTTTGGGTATTATAGCATTATGACTTCCACGAGTGATGAAGGCAAAAAGAAATGAATGAATTATATTATTTGGGGAGTTGTTTGAATAATATTGATTAGTTCTGCGAGCTTCCTTGCATATACATTATATGGCGGAGTTTCTTCATGATGAATATTTAGAGATACCTCATGAGAAATTCTTTCTTGAGTTGAAATTGCAAGCAATCTATATCACAAAATGATATTTCCATTTGTGAAATTTCTGATGTTTTTCATCATGGGATTGTTGTTCATAATTGCTTTGGTGCGCGCAATCAATTTACTTTTGAGCAATAAAGATGAATGAGCCAAACAAGCTGGTGCTATTCTAAAATGGAATGCATTTGGTCTTCTTGTTATCATTTTTTCGAAAGCCCTCATTGAGGCTGTTTATGGAAAAGAGGAACAGGTCATAAATACAACTGCTCAAACTCTAGATAAAATATGATGATCGCTTGATAAAACAGTACCCTTTGTATTTACTATAATCAACTATTTAATGTGATTTATAGGGATTTTTCTCCTGGTAATGATTATCATACAAGCGGTACAAATACTGACAAAACCTACTGACGAAGCAATGCAAAAAAAACTGAGAAAAAATATTATTTATATTTTGATCTGATTGGTTGTTATGTGACTTTCATATGTAATCACAAATGTGTTTATCGTCAGATAAATATGTAGAATAATCTTATAGAAAGTATCCCCCTGCAATATGTGTGGGGGGTTTTAAATATACCTCTGAACGAGTCACTTTTATCTGCTTGTAAAAAAAACGAAGCGGTGTGTGTTAATTATTAATTATGAATTATTAATGATTAATAAAAAAGGAGTATTAAACATTAAACATTAAACATTAAACATTAAACATTAAACATTAAACATTAAA
>CAZMFL010000031.1:0-5309 GCA_964565575.1 uncultured Candidatus Peribacteria bacterium | reverse complement strand
CATTAAACATTAAACATTAAACATTAAACATTAAACATTAAACATTAAACATTAATCATTAATCATTAACCCAATGTATATACCTTATTTGTCTGTTAAGAAATTTTTTCAAAAGGGATTTTTCTGTTTCAAATAAGACGATATTCAGCATATCCCAGAGCTAATCATCGCGTTATAAAATATAGATAGTTGACCATGCTATCTTCCAACACATGCAAAAATAATCACTCTATCATCAAACCGATAAATCAAACGCTGAGAAAAAATACCCCATTACGATATTCTTTATTGTGTATATACAAATCACGAATTTTATACAATATCACTATCCACATTACTCCCCAGAGGACAAATCCCAAAATTCCCATATCCATCATTATCTGTACAAAAAAATTCTCTGGTAGATATCATCATTGCGATAGAGAACTTGGTCAACTCGATCACAATCAAAACCCTCGTGGCGCATGAGAAACATACTGCAAGCTAGAAAATTTTGCTTGTAAGTGCGCTATAGTAGACTCTCGCTTCAGAAAACTTAGCATCCCAACGGTTGCGACTCAAGCAACAATAGCCCACGCAATAATTTTCCTCTCAGTGTGATAAACAACATAACTAATCAAAATAACTTGTATCAACATTCACAATATCGCTCCCCTTGAAAATGTAGCTAAAAGCGTTGCTATATATAATGCCCACAACAGTACTTTTACATTTTTTTTGGAAACATAATGTCTAATTCCAAACCAATACAATCAAAAGAAAGCTACCAAAAAATATCCGTAATTATTTGGTCCCGAAAAAATTCCACTCAATCTTTGGAATCCCTGCGGTCAAGTTAGATAATACAAAGGTGGATTGCTTCCAAACACATAGTCACCCAAAGGACCATACCCAAATTGCATAAAAAAATCAGGAAAAATATTTTTGGCAATCTGCCATATCCATCCAGCCACAATAATAACGATTGTACCAATTCGCACCAAATGAATAATCTTTTTGAAAGCAGTTCATCAAGATATCTCTGAGCTTTTTTTTAGATATAATCCCAGGTATATCGCACTAAAAAATGGTAGTAGATAATATAAAGAGTATTTTATACCAACAAATATTTGATTAGTCAAAACACCAAGGCAAATTGAAACGATTATCCCCATCACTACCAACGCTAGTGCAATTACCAACGGCCATCCCCATCTATAAAAAAGTTTATTCCAAATCTCTCTCCCCCATCATTTAGTCCAAAACCCATCTAGTAGAAAAACTCAGATCGCCACTATCCAACCCAAATCCCTTATAAGCAAAAGCACGTAAGGTTGAACTCGCTGGTGTCAAAATGAAAAATATGTCACAAGAATGTGATAAAGCGAGACAAATGAGAAAAAAAATATCAAAAACTTACGCATGTGGGAAATGGTAGAGATTCAAGACAAAAATACAAGATGTTGCAAAAACAAAAAAAAACAGTAGATTATGCCTATGACAATAAATATGTTCCTATTCTTAGCAATTTTTTTTGTACTAGGCTTGATCTTTGGATCGTTTGGGTCGGTTATTTCTAGCAGACTTGCGGATTTTTCGTTTAGCGACATTTTTGGAAGTGCAGAAAACAAAGCACACAAAAAACGGAAAGAAGGGATACAAACAATTCTTCGATGACGCTCTCAGTGTCCTGGGTGCAAACACACACTTCACACGAAAGATCTAATCCCTTTGGTTAGCTATATAAGCACAGGAGGAAAATGTCGCTACTGTAAGAAAAAAATATCGCCAATATATGTTTGGCGAGAAATTGGATGTGGGTTACTATTTGTGGTGTTGGGAGGATTGGTTCTATCTCAGACCTGAGGCGTTTCACTCACAATTTGTATTTTCTGGTTATTACTTATTCGAGCGTCGTATTTGTTATTGATACATGATATAGAAACGATGAACCTGCACGAACCATTACGAGTTCTAACCGCATTGCTTTCAGCGCTCTTTGTGGCAAATTTGCCTGGATCATTTTTCGGACAAACCAATGCCGTAGCGTGATTTGGTGGCCGATATTATGCACTCATTTTTGGATTAGTATTTTTAGGGTTTTTCCTCGCGTTCTACTGGTTCGCGAGATGGTATGTTGCGCGAAGATTAAAACACGACAACGTATCATTATGATTTGATGGAGAGTGATTTGGTTCTGGCGATGTATGGGTTGCACCTCTTTTAGGGATACAATTTGGGGCTCGAGAGTACTTTTTACAAGTTCAGTCAATTACGAATCTAGAAGGATTCTCACGAGTATTGGCAATAGAACATTTCAGTTACTATATCATCCTAGCTGGCGTATTGTGTCTTATATACGCAGGCTTACAAAAGCTCTATAAGCCAAGTAAATCCATACGTCAATTGCCATTTTTCGCAGGTATGATAACTGCTATTTGGGTAATAATAATTTTGACACACATCTGAGTGATATAATTTTGTCCTAGTTTTTTCCCTTTCTTTATAGATAGTTTTTCGTATATTTTTTTTAATGAATTACAATATCCACTGTGAAAAAGAAGACAACAATATACCACTAAAAGAAAGATTACTAAAAGCAAGAAATATTTCTGACAACCCAGATGATTTCTTTAATCCTACTTTTTCTCGTTATCGACAATCGCCACGGGAGATACATGATATGGAAAAAGCAGTTGCGAGAATCATACAAGCGATTGAGAAAAAAGAAAAAATTATGATATTTGGAGACTACGATGTTGATGGCGTTTGTTCTAGTTTTTCACTGTATAAATTTTTTAAAGAATTTTTGCACTACCCCGACATAAGTATTAGACTCCCCCATAGATTGGATGATGGATATGGAATAAAATCATATCATTTGGATGAAATCCACGCCGTAGGCGTCAACTTGGTTATCACAGTGGACAACGGCATCACTGCGATACAAGAAGCGAAACATGCGAAGGAATTATGATTAGATTTGATTATCACAGACCATCACAAACAACTACAAGAAATTCCTGATGCTCTCGCGGTGGTAAATCCACAAATATCCGAAAATGTCCGCTTCAAAGGAATATGCGGTACAACGGTAGCATTCAAAGTAATACAGGCCCTCACTGAGCGTCTCATAACCGATCAAAAAGTGAAAAATAAAATATTTCATTATTTTTTACCACTTGTGACGATCGCAACTGTCGCCGATTGTATGCCACTTCTTGACGAAAACAGACTTCTTGTAAAATACTGATTACACTGTATCAACGCAAAAAAATGAATTCCTCCTTCTATCCAATGATTTATTGATTCGTTAAAAATAAAATGACCCCTTGAAACATATCATATAAGTTTCATGGTTGCACCTAGGTTAAACGCATGATGAAGAGTAGAAACACCATATGAGAGTTTGTACACACTGATGTTTAGCTGAGAGAAACAAGCAACATACATAGAAAATCTAGAAAAACTCAACACCCAAAGAAAAAAATTGCAAGAAGATAGCGCGAAAACCGCAGAAACCATGATCAATCCAGAAGATGCGTTTATCCTTGTATGAGACAAAACATTTCATGAAGGAATTATTGGAATTGTCGCAGGAAGACTCGCAGAAAAATACAACAAACCAACCATCATCTATGCAGAAAACGAGGAAACCGGCTTCGCCGTGGCTTCGCTTCGTTCGCCGGAATACGCAAGCGTGATTGATTTACTTTATGCGAGTAGCGATCTCTTAGAGCGCTACGGTGGACATAAACAAGCAGGTTGACTAACAATAAAAATAGAAAATATTCCTGCGTTTCATCAAACGATTACAACTTTTTCTCAACAACGACTGTTGACCTCAAAAGAAAAAAAATATGAAATTGATAGCATCCTGTATCCTCACGAATACACAACTGAAAGTTTAGAAATAGCAAACAGTTTCGCTCCATTCGGCGAAGGCAATAAAGAACCAACTTTTTTCTTTGAACATGTATTGTTAGAAAAAATAGAAAAGGTCGGCAAAAATGGAAATGGACATTTGAAAATACACGCTCGCTATGAAGACACAGCAATCAACGCTCTTTTTCGATGAGCAGGAGCTGACGTTGAACAATTGAAACCATGAATGATTGTGAATCTTATCGGGACGCTCCAAAAAGATGACTACCGTGGTGGTGTTTATATAAAAGGAACAGATTGGGAAATTCAGGAAGAAGGAACAGAACAATAAGACAGAGTTAGCCTTTTGTAGTGCACATTTTGCAGTACAATTTTGACTCTCCACAATTGAATAGTTTTTACAGATGACTTGACATTTGAAACAAAATAACTATGATAATCAAGCAGTAAACAAAAAATAACAAACAAAAAAGTTACATTATGAAAAACAACAAACAGTATTACCAACTCACTGAAAGCTGGTTACAAAATCCATCTGACGAAAGAATCGTTGAAGAATTACAAAAAAAATTCAACGACGAACTAGTTGAAAAATTTATTCTGTTTTTCTTTGAGCCAGTTCTAAGAGCTGCTAAAGAAAGCGGAATGAGAAAAAATGAGTTCGAAAGGCCATTAAAAAGCATGATTGAACTCATAAAAATTGCTGGAATATTTGATGTCTGTAGGGAAATACTCGAAGAAATAAACGCATCGTGTATGTTGAGTGCTCTTGCGAAAACAACGTACAACGAGTACAAGGGTGTTCAATCAAAATTCACCTACGAGAGGTTTCTAGCCTATATCGACGTGCTCTAGCCTGATGTAATCAAAAAAATTTGGAACCGCGGTTTTTAAGCGGTTCTTTTTTTTAACAAGAAATTATTTGTAAGATATTAACGATGTGATTTTTAGCGTCTTCTAGTAGTGTGACAGAGCTTTTCTACTAATATTTCCTGCTTTTCTGTATTATTTTGCTCACTTTTAACGATTAGTTTCTTTGAAAATGAAGTTATTACAGATATGTTTTTGTAAAAATTTATACGAGTAACTCACCTTCTATCTTTTCCATCTGAGCGTTTAATCCATCTAGTCATTCCAATCAAGGATATTTTTCCAAAATCGAAATAGCTGTCTGCTGGATTTGTTCCAAAAATTTTGTATTTGCCATCATCTCATACGGTATGTCAGTAATACCACTTTGGCGCGTTCCAAGGAACTCTCAGGCACCACGATACTGCAAGTCAAGCTCAGCAAGTTTGAAACCATCGGAATACTGCTCCATCGCACGCAAACGTTTGTAAGCATCGCCTGATTTATGTTTGGTTTCCAAAAAACAATATGATTGCACATCACTTCTTCCCACACGACCACGTACTTGATGCAATTGCGCCAAACCAAATCTGTCA
>CAZMFL010000030.1:0-11626 GCA_964565575.1 uncultured Candidatus Peribacteria bacterium | reverse complement strand
GATTCTTACCCATGGAAGTACAAATAATTTTGATATTATTATTCCCAAAACTAGTTGTAATGACCTGAAAAAAGTAATAGAATATTTTATTTGACTAGGAGGAAATGAAGTGCAGATGAAATTTGCTGAAAATTTAGTCAGTTTTATCATGAAAAAAGGAGATATAACACTTACTACAACTTCACTTTTGATTCAAGGATCATTTCCTGATTATGACAATGAAAGTATTATGCCTACAACTGGAGTCACAAAAGTACAAGTTGACAAAGCAAATTTAGAAAAAGCTATCAGAAAAATATCAATTATTACAAGAGATATAAACAACTATATATCATTGCAATGCAATGCTGATTCACTCTTGATTACATCTTGAGAAACAGATAGGTGAGATGCATTGTCTTCAATTCCTGCTGTCATGCAAGGAGAAACAGTTACATTGGGTCTTAATTGAAAATATATTTCTGATTACTTAAAAGCAATTGAAGCACCTGATCTTCGTCTTAGTATTATCAATGCAGAGAAGCCAGTTGTATTATATGATCCTCAAGATAGCGCATATAGATATGTTGTAAGACCACTTATCAAATAACACTTCCCATGAAAAAAAAGAAAGCTTATACATTATTGGAAATTTTAATTGTAGTCCTCATTGTAGGAATACTTGCTTGATTAACAAGAAATCTATTAAATACTGCAAGACAAGATAAAATATCACTTGGAGAGAATTGTTCCAACTATATTTTTGGTAAACTATCAAGCTTTTCCTCAAGTATAAATTATGGAAACAGTATGTGAAAAACGACTACTAATATTTTGTACTATAAAATCAGTTATACACCAACGAAAATTGAGTTAGGCGCAATAATTTCATGAGATTCTTTTTCTATTTATGATACTATCTCTCTAAGCACTGGATTGAAATCGAACATAACCGATCGGTGCAATTCAAATTCATATTCATTATTATCAACTGGGGCAGTAGGGATGCAAATGATTTGAATTCCTGTAAAAGGGAAACCTTTACCCGCACCAGCAAACAATATTTCTAGTCGATTCATCGGTACATGAGGTTTACAAAACACATTGAATACAGGAAACATTGAATTTTTTGTTTGCGATAAAAATAGCACATCTACAAATGATAGTTCATGTATTTCTGCTTCAAAAATACTATTTGATAGAAGGTCACAACAAATTTTTCTTCAAAAATGTCTATCAAGAAATTCTTCAACAGGCAAATGTAGCTCTCGACCTAGTGGTTTTTAGGGTATAACCTTTGGTTATCTATACTAAAAGTTAGGGCTAACCAATGGTTATCAGCATTTTATTTCTGTCTATTGATATCTTTATTGGTATCATTATTACTTAGTCACTCATTTTATTTCTTTTAATACTTCTACAAGAATGCAGGACTTAAAAGCTATTTTTGATATTGGAAATGGATATATTAAAGGCGCACTAATTGAGAAAGAAGATGGGAAAACTGTCGTGTTAGCAAAAGAAATAATTAAAACAAAATGAATGCGTAAAGGGAAAGTATTGGATGCTGATGATTTTCTTATATCTTTGTCTTCTATCATTGAATCTTTTCATAAGAAATTAGGTGATGATTACCTAGATCAAGTATTTGTTGGAATATCACATCCTGAAATGCTTATCACAAGAATGCACGAACAAAAAAGGGTGATGACTGAAAAAGTAACTCATGAAGACATAAATCATCTTTCTAAGATTATTACTGATATTTCAGGTCAACCAAATTATGAAATAATCAAAATTATACCAGTTAATCGAGTGATTGATGATGAAAGAAAAGAGAAGGACCCACTAGGTTTAACAGCAAAAAAATTAGAACTTGTGGCAGATGTGTTTATGATTCCCAAAAGTTTCTACAACAATTTAATAGAAATTTTTGATAAGGTAAGCTTGAGAGTAGTAGATATAGTACCAACTATCTTATGATTGGCTGAAGTAACATTGGATTTTGATCTAAAAGATCTTTGATCATGCCTAATAGATATCGGAGCGAACCAAACGACTATGGCTGTTTACGAAGAGTGATTACCATTGTCATATTACGTGTTACCAGTAGGAGGAGAGGACGTTACCAGAGACATATCATTGGGGTTACAAGTAGACATAAAAGAAGCAGAGGAGATAAAAAAACGTTTTGGTAGTCATGCTGTATGAGAAAAACCAGATCCAGATATGCCAATAGATCAATCATTTTTACAGGAAATTATTTGAGCAAGATATGAACAAATATTTGGATACTGCCAAGAGCATTTAATTGATTTAGAAAAAGATGCTAGACTTCCATGAGGTGTATTTCTCGTGTGAGGATGAACAAAAACAGATTGAATAGAAAATATTGCAAAACGCACATTTAAATTAGCTACATTCATGGCCAAAGATATTATTTATGGTGTTGGCGATATTTCACATAATCCACAGCTTATCTCTTTGATTGGTATCTATGGATGGGCAGAGAAATACTATGATGGATGAAAAAAACGATTTAGCAACTTATCATTAAGTGGAATTAACTTTGGTTGAGACTTCTTTGGAAAAATATGGCAACGAATAAAAAACGTATTCTAAAAACAAAATATTCATACATAACTTTTTTTGGAAACAATATCTTATTATAGCATTATTTATTTACTTCTCTTTAATATACGAAACATGATTTTAACAGAAATCCAACCAGAATTTATACCAGGCGCTAGAATTAAAGTTATTGGTGTATGATGAGCTGGTGTAAATGCAGTAAATCGCATGATCTCAGATTGAATTGAATGAGTTGAATTTATCGCAATCAATACAGATGCACAACAATTGGCTAACAGCCTTTGTGATCGCAAGGTGAATATTGGTCTAAATCTCACAAAAGGATTATGAGCATGAGCAAGTCCTGATATCGGAAGGAAAGCTGCTGAAGAAGACCAAGAAAACATCAAAGCTATTCTAAAAGATGCCGACATGGTATTTATCTCAGCTGGAATGGGTTGAGGTACAGGTACAGGAGGAGCTCCAGTAATTGCTCAAATAGCAAAAGAAATGTGAGTGTTAACTGTAGCAGTTGTAACTAAACCATTCTCATTTGAGGGAAAACAAAGATTTATCAATGCGACAGAATGACTTGAAAGGATGAAGAATTCAGTTGATACATTAATCATCATTCCAAATGACAAAATATTCAATGTGGTAGACAAAAAAACTACTTTCAAACAAGCATTCTCAATGATAGATAAGGTGCTTACGTTAGGTGTTCAAGGTATTACTGATCTTATTATTAAACCTTGATTGATAAATACTGACTTTGCAGATATAAGACGCATTATGATAGATTCTGGAACTGCAGTACTATGAATCGGATATGGAGAAGGAGAGAATAGGGCAGTAGAAGCTGCAAGAAGAGCTGTAGACAATCCATTGCTTGATGCTCATCTTGATGGTGCAAAAAGCATTATATTTGCAGTGACTGGAGGAGAGGATTTAACTCCAATTGAAGTACAAGACGCAGCAAGAATAGTGGAAGAAATTGCAGATCCTGACGCTAATATTATTTGGGGAATGACATACGATGATAGTTATCAAGGAGAAGTAAAAGTTACTATAATTGCTACTGGATTCTCTGACACAAATCAAGATATGTTAATGAGAGCAGGAAACATAAGAGAGATGACTGGCGGATGGAGAAATAAAGGCACTCCTTCAGCTAATAGAAGTCAGGATTTTCTTTCAAGGAGCATGGCTTCAGAAGGGGTCTCTCCTGCAGGCAATCACCCTTACGCACATAACGCTCAAGAACAACAAGCACCAGCTAAACCAGAAATCGACTTTGAAACACCTCCTTTTTTGAGAAAAAAACTATGACAATAATTCTGTCAGTTAGATAATCTTTAAAAAGTAAAACTATTTACATACTAGAAATCCCCCCTCGCCGATGAAAGCTTCGATCTATCGAAGAACTCATCCCATCCCGAGAATATCGGGAATTGAAAGTCTCGCTTCGGCGGGGCTTTTTTTATATGGAAAATCACGAGAGTCCTTCGTATAAAGATATTCCAAATAGATTTGGCAATTGAGACAGACTTCTTCTCTTTTATGGTGATTAACTTTTATTGTGTTGTTTACTTTTTTGTCCCGATGAGTCGGGACATTGCCCGCACCATCTATGGTCATAAATCGGAAAACGATAGGACGGGCAACCTACGTAGATATCTAACTGCTCTTGATAAACAAGCATCTTTTCCATATTCTTAGCATGTTTAGTAATTTTGTATAAACCATGACAACATACTGAGTAATTCTAGGGAAACATCTTGATATCTCGCGTGCAGAAATTTTTGCACACGGGTTTTCTATCAAAAAACACTACAACCAACAAGTTGCTATTTTAGAAAATAACGATGAACCCGAGCTTGTAGAAAGCATTTTAAGCCGTCTTTGAGGTATCGTAAAACGATGAGTCGTTGTCTGACTAGAAGAAATTCAAAAAACAGATCTTGTTGGGGTTTCAAACAGAGAGTTGGGAGCCCATCTCAAA
The DNA here is from genome assembly GCA_964565575.1 of uncultured Candidatus Peribacteria bacterium. GTDB lineage: Bacteria > Patescibacteriota > Gracilibacteria > Absconditabacterales > Absconditicoccaceae > JBDHUW01. The sequence goes on along the minus strand of CAZMFL010000030.1, from coordinate 7,074 downwards.
AAAAACGAGCTAATAAAAAGATACAAAGAAATAGACCTATTGCACACCGACACAGAGATACAAAACTTGCAAAGTGAATATGTGCAATTGGACAATGATTTTCATCAAATTCTTCATATCACACACTATCAAAACATAGATCGCTTCTCAAAAATAGACTTTGATAAGCCAGTGAATAGCATGCAAATCGGCATGATGCCTTCAAAACTAACACAAATAATGGTAAACATATGAGTAGGGAAAACTGCTCAGTGAGATGGAACAACGACCATTTATGATCCATTTATGGGGCTTGGAACGACCTATATGATTGCAAATAGCATGTGATACAATGTTATAGGTTCTGATATCAATATCACTCCTGCAAAACAAAATCTGCCTTGGCGAAAAGAACAGAGTATATCACAAGATTTACCGATTACGCTTTTTTTGCAAGATGCGACACAAAGTCTTAATAAACCATTTTTAAAACACGTAACCTGTATTGTTACAGAGTGATGGCTTGGACATATTATCACCGCCAAGACAAGACCTCTTGAAATAGAACTCTATTCTCAAGAAATTCAAAAACTGTATATCGCTTGGATTAATAACATGTTTCCGCTTTGGGAACACATGAAAATCGTTTGTGCAATACCACACCACACATGAGGAGATAACAAACACGTCACTGCAATTTTACATCACTGCGAGAAAAAAGGCATAAAAGTGGAAACAATCCCACAAGTATACACCAGATCAGGACAAAAAGTTTGAAGGAAAATCGTTATTTTGAGTTGGTAGTCAGCTATCCTAAACAATAGCAGATATATCCACTAGAAAAACTTGCTTCTGTACCAAAAATTCCTATATATACAGCTATGTTTCAACTTCAAGCATCATACAAACCACAAGGAGATCAACCAGTAGCGATCAAGACAATTCTTGAAAATTTTGCAAAATGAGAAAAACAGAATGTTCTGCTAGGAGCTACAGGAACAGGGAAAACGTTTACCATTGCAAATGTTATCCAGGAAATACAAAAACCGACTCTTGTAATTTCACACAACAAAACTCTTGCAGCACAGTTAGCAACTGAGTTTAAATATTTTTTCCCGAATAACGCAGTACATTATTTTGTCTCATATTTTGATTATTATCAACCAGAAAGTTACCTACCCGATAAAGATATCTATATTGAAAAAGAAGCTACCATAAACAAAGAGATTGAAATGTATAGACTATGAGCCCTTGCATCATTGACCTCTCGCGAAGACGTAATTATCGTCTCGTCGGTGTCCGCATTGTATTGATTAGGAAAAAAAGAAACGTTTTCTGAAAACAGCTTGTACTTTGAGGTTGGCAAGGAATATGATTTCCAAACGATCAAAAAACAGCTTATAAAAATGCAATACAAACCCATGTTGGGCAAAGTTGAATCGGGGAGTTTTGATCTCAAAGGAGAGATCTTAGATATTTTTTCATCAATTGAAAACATCGTCTATCGTCTTATTTTTAATGAAAACGAGTTAGAAATCATTCAGCTAAAAGAAGCGACCAGCTTCAAAGACCTGTGAACAACACAAAGAGTTCATATTTGGCCATCTTCTCAATACTTACAAGATATGTGAGACGTTGAAGAAATCTTGAAAGCAATTGAACAAGAAATGAAAGAAAGAGTACAAGAGCTCAAAAAAGCAGGTATGGAACTGGAAGCACATAGGATTCAAAAACGTGTTATGTACGACATCAGGATGATCAAAGAGGTTGGATTTGTAAATGGCATAGAAAATTATAGCGTCTATTTCGACAACCGCAAACATGGCGAATCACCGTATACCATATTTGACTATTTCCCAGACGATATGTTGCTTATCATGGACGAATCACATATGTCGGTTCCCCAATTGCAAGGGATGCCTCAAGCAGATAAATCCAGAAAGATAAACTTGATAGAACATGGATTTAGACTACCATCTGCAATCGATCATAGACCACTAAACTTCCAAGAGGTAGAAACAATAATTTGACGGCAAAACCACTGAAAAAAACTACCTATGCTTGATGAAAAAAAGATAAAAAAGAACGCAAAAACAATATTTTTATCTGCGACGCCCGCAGAATACGAAATAAACAAAAGCCAGTCTGTCGTTGAACAAATTATTAGACCTACTTGACTATTAGATCCAATATCATATGTCTACCCGAAATCATGAGATACCAAAATTCTAGAAAAATCGCTTGATAGACTACTGGAGAAAAAACCTTTTTTGACGAAATATCTAGAAAACTATGAGCTTGAAAAATGAGCCGACCTGAAAGATGTTTTTGAATCAATTGGAGAGTAGCGGTTTTGAATTATATCTATGTCCTAATACCTTATGCAAATCATCACCAAAAACAAACATGTGTATTCTGACTACGAGATCTTTGATACCTATGATACTGGTATTGTTTTAGCATGACATGAAGTAAAATCGATCAAAAATAAACAAGTTAACATAAAAGATGCAATAGTTGTTTTGGATGAAAAAGAGCTTATCATATCAAACATGGATGTCCCTTTATACAGCAAAACAAATATCAACACAATACACTGATCATATGAACCTAAATGAAAAAGAAAATTACTCATTACAAAGAAAGAATTGTCAAAAATTTTTGCAAAGACTACCAAAACATGACTTAGTATAATACCTCTACAAGTATTTACCACTGACAGAGGATTGATCAAAATTACAATAGGAATAGGTAAACTAAAAAGAAAAATAGACAAAAAAGAAACCATCAAAACGAGAGACAGGATAAGAGAGATGGAAAGAGAAATCAAAGAATATAAGTAATTATTATTATATATTAACATTACCGCACACATGAAAAACCTACGGAAAAACATTTTTATGCGATTGGCAATCATTGGAGGAATTGGTGTCTATGTTTTGTATAATCATAGTTTCATGCGCACAACGCGAGGAGACAGGTTTCAAACAAAAGTAAACCCAATACCATACACTACCTATTTTGAAACAGAACAAAAAAAACCAAAAAGTTTTTTCACCGCACCTGCGTTTCCTGAATATACATTATGGTGTCATCAAAATCAAAAATTATGTAGTATGATGCCACTGCAACAAATATATGCCGATACACAACGATTGAGTAGTATTCAATTTGTGGGAGGACAAATGACATCTCAATGAGTTGATTGATTATATATGCTTTTGGACAATATTACTAATCTTTCGCCTTATTCTGATTATCCATATGTGTTTTGACAGTTGCTTATACCACAAGCAAAGGTGTCTCTTGATAACAAAAAAATCACGAAAGAAATAGAAACCTCATGGAAAAACGCCTATCTACTAGCCAAAAAATGAATTATATTTACATGTGATGCAAGCAAAGTTGAGAAAATAACATCTCTTAGTTTAACTGGATTTTTACAAACAGTGTACAATACGGGATTGCGCGAATCGCTTGAAAGCCCATGCAAAAACTATGAGAATGCGTATTATTGATGATTTAACGCATTTTATTATAGCAACGACATAGAAACCGCAGCTTCCTTTTACAAAATAGCTTCATTTAATCTTGGCGTCCCTACGATGGCACCACTTATGGTGGCAATAGTTTATGGTAGGTGAGGCCAACATTACAAAAGCGCAATTCTTTGGTTTGAAAGATATAACGACATCAAAGACGATGCAGAATATGACGAAATACTAGCAAAAGATGCAGATAAAGCCATGAAAAAATCTGTTATGGAACTACAACTACAACTTCTAACAGAAGCTAGTGAGATTGTCGCAGGGACTGGAAACATCGATATGTTCAAAGAAAATCAATGTGAAACAACATATAGTTGTCTTGTTGAAAAAGAAGCTATTAAAAAATCAATTATGAACTTATACACAAATACTTGCTGAGGAAAAAATGAAGAAAAGAATATTTGATGTGCTATCCTTACAATAGGGTTAAAGAATGGACGAATAACAAAAGATGGATGAATAAAATATCCATTTGAAACACAAACAAAATATGTTCGAGATTCGGCTTACAAATCTCGGTGGGTAAAAAGCAAATAAAATATGTCAATGCTAACAAAATGTTTGCGGTCATTGGTTGTTTAGTATTGCTAAAATATGTATTTGTGAGTATTATTGGAAAAGAGCTTTTTACGGCTTGGAATCTAAAAGCATGCACTCATTTGGATTTAAAAAAACCAAACAACCAAATCGATACCAAAACATCAATATTTGATTTGCATTTTTTTGATTGCTTTTTTTTATGATATTTTCGACTGTCGCAACATTTAAAAATACCGTGCTTGCAACACCAGCACAAGAACTATTTAAAAGCAATTTAGAACAGTTGGCATTATATTTGCAACCTTATGATGCTCGTGGTGCATCTGTTTTGTTATCTATGCAACGCTTAGTAAATTGATATAATCAAAACGCAAACTATATAAAAACCTACAAAGGTGATATTGAAAATGTTTTGCAATATTTAAGCAACACTCCAAGTGCATTTTCACAACTTGGATTGCAAGAGTACAAACCTTTTTTGGATTTTCTAGCACAAGCAAGCCAAAATAAGGAAGATATTTTTTCACTTCTAGGCGCAGAAAAAGAACAAACATATATTATATTACTCCAAAATGCAGCTGAGAAAAGACCGAATGGATGATTCTTTGGCTCTTTTATCAAAATCACTGTCTTTGATGCTCATATAAAAGATATGCAATTAATAGACAGTTATGTTCCTGGAACGATCAATCCAAATATCACTTTACAATCTTCAGAATGGGCAAAAAACAGTTTCCTTTCCGGAGATGGCACGATAACGTTTCTTGCATCAAACAAATTTGGGTTCACGGATATAGATGGTGCAAATATAAAAAAGCTCTATGATAAAACATATAATGATGATATTAGGGGTGTTGTATTTGTAAATTCTAATCTTTTTGCAGATCTCTTGGAATGATTTCAAGAATTGCTTCGAGAATGGCAATTTAATAACGCCACGATTGATTTAATTAGATGAGAGAACCTACCAAACAAAAAAGAGCTATACTTCAATGGCGTAAATAGTTTTGTCAAAACTCATACGGCGGATCTTATCAAAGCGATAACCAAAAACTTTGGATATATACAAGAAAATCGTTATCTACAAGCACATATTGTGCGTACAAGTAATGAATTTAAAAACTTGCTTACAAACAATAGTTTAGTTACAAAGTTTGATAAACAACACCTCTATCTTTGGGACTACAACAATAATTTTAACAAAATTGACACATTTATTTCCAAAGATATTTCCATTTTTGATGCTCGCAACAACCTTGTATACGATGGGAAACAAGACGTCATACCGATAAATACGCTCTGAAGTGGCATATACACAATGCATATCCAATATGCCATGAATATCCCTGAGAAATACATGAATCTAATGTATTCATATGCACAAGAGTATGGCATTTCACTCAATGTTAGAGAAAGACACATTCTAGCATTATTTGCTGAACGAAGTACAAGAGGGGTGATTTACACACCACAGAACATCACGATAAAAAGCATTGGTTGACCAGTTAAATCAAAAAACTTCTTTGAAACTCCATTTTCAAACAACGGATTCTATGTCCTTGAAAACACAACAAACAACTCCATCAAAGAAGTTATCGTTACATTTGAAGTAAAATAAAAAATGCCTCTGAACGAGGCTCTTTACTTTGCTTGCAGAAAGAAAAGAGATGAAGCGAAGAGTATAGAGTGGATTATAGACACAATTTTATTTTGATTTTCCTATAATCCAAAAAAATTTCGATGCTATTGGTTGAAGAATAGTCAATCTCCCGACTTCGTCGGGATTGCCCGTCCTATCGTTGTATGCAAAGATGAGCGTAGGTAGTACGGGCATTTTTTTTGATTAGAAATAGTGCAAAATTTGTCATTACAGAAAAGCGTCTAAAACCTAATTAAAAAGATAAAAAGTCAAGCCTGATTTTTGACTATTTATCCTTTTTGCATAAAATTAATGATGGTGTTTTAGATAACAAAAATCTACATGGAAACAAAGAGAAAAACCAAAACAGAATTGACATGACAAATGGAAAAATTTTTGAATGGGAATCGGTCTTGGTGATACAACAAGAAAACAAAAGATGAAATTTCACATGCATTAAATGGTTTTGATAATTGATTTTTAGAATGGATCAAGAACAAATTTAACATTAAAGAGACAATTTACGATAAAAATGATATAAAGAAAAAACTGTCTTCAATTCTAAAAGATGATAATGAATTTGATAAATTACGGAGATGATATATTTTATATTTAAGAGATGAGGCAAAAAATAAGAAAGTAACAGCAAGAGAAACAAAAAAATATCATGAAATAAAAGAATTCTTTGCACCTTATAAAACCTGATCCGATGAAATAAATGATGAGATAATTTCTATTATAAAAGAAGCACGATGATCTAACGAACGTATTGCGAAACTTAAAATAATCTTTGCGTCAAGTTTTTACCAAAAAAAAAGAGGTGAAACGACTGAAGAGAACAATAATAGAATTTATAGAATTTCTGAAGTAATAAGAATAGTTTTAGATCCATCATGGAACGAAGAAGAAATTTGACTTGTACTAAATATAGAGAATGTGCAAATATCTACATTTGATATAGCAAACAAGATAAAACGGAGAGATAAAAGTGAAAATAAATTATTAGACCAGTTTTTTACATTGGCAAAGATAAGAAACAGTGAAGACCTTGAAAAATATTCAAATGTGATGTCATATGAATGATTAGGAGAAATGTTAACTTTTTTGGAGAGATGCCAAATTGACGAAAATGAAATAGCATCTTGTTTAGCTACTTGTTTAAAATATAGCTTTTATGTACAAGAATTTTTATCAAAGCTGCCAAGTATTCATTATGAAAATAATTGAGGATATACGAGTGAACTTGTAAACAGATATGGTGAGGATTGGTTTAATGAATCAAATACAGATAAAGACTTGCAATTTGCAAATGTGGAAGATAGGAAAATTTTAAGCGATCTATGGAGATCAATTCGAACCAAAAATCGG
>CAZMFL010000029.1:0-11925 GCA_964565575.1 uncultured Candidatus Peribacteria bacterium | reverse complement strand
AATAATGGTTAATGATTAATGATGAGGAGTCGTTTTTAATTAATCATTACTAATTTATAATTAATAACTAAATACCCACCACTTCGTCTCTTTTCTTTCAGCGAGCAGAGAAAAGAGCCTCGTTCAGAGGCATATGTTAAAATCTCTACCATTTGCCTTCCGATTTGCTACTATAAGAAGGATGAAAAAACAAAGAGAACTTCTTGAAAAAATCTTACAATTGGAACAAAAGGAGTATGCATCAACAGATGACATTATTTCTCAAATTATGAAATTAAAACGTCAATTTGTCAAAGAGAATAATATTCCAAATATTCCTACGAATACTGAATTGCTTCAAGTATATCGCCAAGCCATCGAAGATGGCAGTTTTCAACGTTCTGTATTTTTAGAGCAGGTTCTCAAGAAACGCGCAGTGAGATCGTTATCGTGAATTGTCCCTATTCAAGTTCTTACGAAACCTTTTCGATGTCCTGGGCAGTGTATATTTTGCCCAAATGATTTAACAATGCCAAAAAGTTATATCAAGACAGAGCCAGGTGCAATGCGCGCCTTAATGAACCAGTTTGACCCACACAAACAAGTATACAATAGATTGCTATCTTTGTATCGTACTGGGCATGATACTGATAAAATTGAAATGATTGTCTTGGGTGGAACATGGGATGTCTATCCCAAATCCTACAAAGAATCTTTTTTAAAATGACTGTATGATGCATGTAATACATTTGAGGAATTTATGCAGAAAATACCTGATTTGGAAAATGATAGCAGGGCGGGTAATGATAAAAATTCTTTTTGCAATGACGAACAACAGGTAAATGAAAATGATGTTTTTGCAGAAGATACACAAAAGAATTCCGTAATAGGCATGCCTAATTTCTCAATAGACACCTTAGGTATTAACTATCCTGCGTCGATTACAGAATCTATTCGTATAAATGAAACTACAAAGCATCGTATTATATGATTGACTGTCGAAACACGTCCTGAATACATCACTGATGAAAATTGTCGTTTGTGGCGCGCTCGAGGAGTGACACGTTTAGAGATGGGATTGCAATCTATGTTTGATGATGTTCTTGATATGAATAAACGTGGTCATTCGGTGCAACAAGCTCGTGATGCTGTTCATAAAATGCGTCAATATGGTTTCAAGTTTTCGATACATTTTATGCCTTGATTATATGGTTCTACCATCCAAAAAGACATCGATACTTTTTCTTTAGCATATGCTGACGAGTTTTTCAAGCCTGATGAAATAAAATTTTATCCAACATCAGTAATCCCTGATACAGAGTTGTTTAGATTATATACTCAGTGAGACTATAAACCACTAGCTGAACTAGATTTGAAAAAGATCATCAAAACAGTGCAACGCGATATTATCCCACCGTATACTCGTATCAAGCGTTTAATCCGTGATATTCCATCACAAGAAATTGTTGCGTGAAGCGATATTACTAACCTTCGTCAAATAACAGAGCGCGAAATGATTCAAGAAAATAAAGATGACCTTGCTTTGAGAGAAGCATTGTATAATCGTCTATACCCAAATGCAGTTTATTATAATACAAGTGATGAGGCCTTAGAAGCCATAAAGACCACTACAGAAATAGGCGATTCATCATCACATACTGAAACCAGCCAAAAAAACGATGATGCAATATTGACTTATATTGTTTGAGTGTCAATTGATTTACAAAGCATGAGAAATTATGTTGCATTAGATACGAGAGCTCGTGAAATGAGGCATAGAAAGGATCAGAATCCAATGTATATACAAATGATAATTAGGACTTATACATCAAGCGTATGAAAAGAATTATTTTTGAGTTTTGAAGATGATTTGTGATATATATATGCTTTTACGAGATTACTTTTGCCAAAAGAAAATGAATCAATAGAGCGAGAATGACTTTGAAAAAAGACATCACTTATTAGAGAGTTACATGTCTATGGTCAGCTTGCAAAAATACATTCTTCAAATATTGAATGAAACGATTGAGAAACTGTTCAACATACCTGATTGGGAACACAACTCATGCAAGCAGCTGAATCAATATCAAATAAACTTGGTTACAAAAAAATCTCAGTAATTTCTGGGGTTTGAGTGAGGGAATACTATAAAAAATTGTGATATGTTTTAGAAGGGACTTATATGCTCAAAGATATTTAATTTATTCGCATAATCTTATATAAATGGAAAAAAATCATGAAAACATTCCTTTACAATCTGAAGCAACAGATTTCGTGTCAAATTCAGATCGTAATAATTTTTTTTACCGTTTGCGTCCATTCTTATGAGTTGCAATTTTGATAGTATGAAGCATAATTATTTATAAATTTGAGGGCAATTATCAACTTCCTGAGGTGGAGCATTTAGTGCAAGAAAAATTACAACCAACTCCAGACACTCTTTTAGCACCCAAAAAGACGGAAATAGTTGATATAAATAAGGATTTTAATAAGCCCGCTGTTATTTGACGACCTTGAAAGGTCAATCAACACTTTAACCTAGAAAAAAAACAACGGCAAACTGATGATGATTGAGTATCTTGAATTAATTCAATTGATTTATCGTATTGTAGGAAATTTTATTCAAAAACTGTTTCACTTCAAAAATCATCATATTATATAACCTTATTTACATGGTGCGAAGAATACAATAAAAATTGCTTTCATGTAGGCACAAAACAATTTTTTGAATGCATACAACCGTAAGAACATGATTTGTATATTTTTTTTCCCCTTGCATATACCCATCAATTCCCTAAAAATACACTATGCGTCACTTAGTTTCTGATTTTTTTCGCTATAGTATACATCCCATCCATACTGATAATAGGCGAAAACAACTGATGCAATTCATGTTTAAGGATTATCCTGCATATCTTTGGCGTAAGCCGTCGATTCGACGTGTAATACTTTTCCCTTTATTATTTTGTACTATTCTTATCTACTGATATGATGAAAATAGCACCCAAGGGTAATGAGCGTATACGTAATATTCTCACTGCATATGTAGATAAAATTATACAAACAGGACAAATACCTGTACCTTTTTTGTTATTTACGGGTCCATCGTGATTGTGAAAAATAACTGTCGCTGAACAATTAGCTAGATCGCTTTTGAAAGAATATTTTATTAATGATTGTTTAACTCTGTCTGATTATTCCCAAGAATTAGAAAAAACACACACTATCAAAATTTCTTGTGATGATACTATTCAACTTCCAGATTGATTGCTGTATGCAGATCTAGGTATAAGGGAAGTGCACACGTGGTTTGTAAAGTCTCCAGCTGGTGATTTTAAGTGCTTAATTATTGAGGACATAGAACGTCTCACTGAGCAAGCAGCTAATGCACTTTTAAAAATCCTTGAGGAACCTCTTCCTTGAAGATTAATAATTTCAACTTGTTCAGATTTAAGTTCTGTTTTGCCAACAATACTTTCAAGAGCTTTATTGTTTTCTTTCTATCCTGTTGATGATCTGCATATGGATGCATATATATTAGAACAGCCATTTTTACAATGATTTGATCGTGCATTTTTGTATGCTCTTGCCAATGGTCGCGTATGAATATTAGAGAGCTTGGTTAAGAAACCAGATGCTATGCAAGCCTTGCAAAAATGATATGAAGCTCTTGTACATAGTTATCCTATATGATTACAACCATCACATAATCAACAAGATACTTTGGCCGATAGAATACATATTCCCATGAAAACACCTTTTGAAGTATATAAAGAACTGCTTCCTGTGGTCGCATTGGGATATCATGAAATACTTTTACAAGCATATATATATTATGCAGCAAAACAGCAAAGCCGAGATCATGTTGCAGTAACACAGGAAACGATTAATCTTTGTAATTATGCTATAAAAAACGAACATATTTTCTATGATTTTCTCCTTCGTCTAGATGTTATCACAAGAACGTAGATTGCGTACCAAAGATATAACTCGTTTATTTGCACGCTCAAGTACTCAAAAAATAGCAGTGTATCCTTTTGTATATTTTATTTGATTTCAATTAGCAAAAAGGAAAGTCTTTTTAGACTGAAAAATTGAATCAGAACAAAAGTTATCCTCAACTTATATACAGCGAGGTATTCAATTGCCAAATAAGCTTCTGAAAACATCGGTTGAAAGACATTTTATTAAGAGAATGTTTTATGATTGTATAGACCTTGCATCTTTTTCAGAATGAATTCGGTGTATACTTGCTGTACCACAAAAAAAATGGGGTGAGGAACTGAAACAACTACTTGCAACTACCAATAAAAGACGTATAATAGATGAGCAAAAAAAGATGTTTTTAAAAAGTTTATCTCTTCTTTCAAAAAAACTATGAGAATTAAACAACGAATTAAAAAAATAGTTGCAAATTTCAAAATACAACAACATGCATTAGAATCAAAAAAAGAAAGAGAACTTGCAGCTATTGAGGAGAAGTACAGTTATCTTATTCAAGAAGATGAAAATCTAAAACAAAACCAGGAAAAATCATTTACGTCTAATAATTTTCTAGTTTTTTGGTTGATTGGTTTGTTAGTTATTTACATAGGTTATGTTTTATTTTCATCGTTAAGTGTAGTCTATTTAATTCTAGCGGCATTTTTGATTTCTATGATTTTAGATTCGTCTGTTGTCTATCTTTCTAAAAAAATGTCTAGATGATTGGCAATAGTTTTAGCATATTTTTTTGTCATACTCTTTCTTGCATTAATCGCTTTTATTGTTGCGCCATTCTTTTTTACACAACTTGCAAAAGCCTTAAACTTATGATTAGAACAAATTACAGTACTACAATGACTTTTGCAAACACAATCTCTTTGATCGATTATTGAAAACAATCTTGATTTTTTGCCTGACTCATTAAAAATATTTTTTATTAAAGATGTATTTACGCCTGATTCTATTGCATCACTTCAGACAGCGTTACAAAATAATATATCACAAATTATTTCTACTGGTACGACCTATGTTACGAGTTTATGATCGTTTGCAGTAAAGATAGTTACAACAGTATTCATGACAATTACTCAAGCTATTATGATGTTTGTGTTGGCAATTTTTTTCTCAATAGAAAAAGAATCAGTTGTCAAGTTCCTTTCCTCTATCGCTGGTAATAACAAGAATCATGTATATGTGAAATTACAGAGGATGTATGCAAAGTTGGGATTGTGGATAAAAGGGCAAATTATTGTATGTGCGTATGTTGGTGTAATGGTTGGTATTATGTTCCAACTAGCATCTTGGATCTTATGAGTAAATATTCCAAATATTGGTACTCTTGCTATCATTGCTTGACTCATGAATTTCATCCCATATGTATGAGCATTTATAGGAATGACAATTGCTTTTTTTGTCACTTTGCTTGCGGCTGGTTGGAAGATATCTTTGTTGGTACTTTGAGTATATATCCTAGTTAATCAATCAGAAAACAATATTCTCACGCCAATAATTATGAACAAAACCCTTGGAATAAGTGCATTGGTGATTTTTATTTGTATGTTGATGGGTGCATCGTTATTCGGTTTTATGGGCGTTCTGTTGGCCGTTCCTATTGCTGTAATTATTTCCCTTGCTTTTGAACAAGAAAGGAAAAAATAATATTATAACTTCATAGATTGAAATGCAAATATGAATCATTAGTTCCTCAGTAGATATTTTAATTTTGTTTCGCTTTCTAACAAAGCAAGACTCTATATATACATTTTTTTTTGATCAAGAATGAGGAGATCGATCAGAGAAAAATAGTGATTTTGTTTTTCAGAGAGTAGAAAAATTATTAGAAACAAGCAAAAATAGATGAATAGACGCAGTTATCTTGCCACCATTGTTAGAACTTCATTTTTTACAACAGAAGGAATGGAGCGATTACGTTATCCCTTTATTTAAGACGTATGTAATACAGGAGTGTTTGCCCTTTTCTCGTATATGAAAACTTGGATTTGTCGGAGACTATTTTGATTCTGAACATCAAGAAGTGCTAAAGGAAGTATGTGATAAACATGAGTTAACCACAGTTCAACAAAAAATAAAAAAATTTCACAAGCCATTTGCTTTTCGATTTAAACACGCTCGCATGTGGAAGTATTTCATAATGCAATTGGGGTGGAAGAATTGGATGATGCATAATGTTCTTAAGCGTGACTTGCGTGGTTTAGTCGATGCGTGAGTTGACACAATCATACCGTGTAATTATGGATATTTAGCATATGATGTTACAATACAAAAATTAATTCGCACAAAAAAAATGCACTGGCATTGATTAGAAAAGATAGAAAAAGTATTTAATAACCTATATACTGCGTTTGATCAACAAAAGGAACATAATCAAAAATATGATATTAATATTGTATATACATGACATATTGATCTTCTTTTCAGTGAAAAGAAATTGATTCGATTGCTTGGAAAAGGGAAACAAAATAATATCAATACTGAAAAAATTAATCTATAACAATACACATGTGAAAAAATAAAAATTACATACTTTTAGAGAATCTTCGTAGTTGTTATAACGTTGGTAATATTATACGTACTGCGGATGCGTTAGGTCGAGATGTGGTTTTGACGTGATACACTCCGTCTCCTTTTTCTCAACCTAAAGTAAAGAAAACGTCTCTTGGTGCAGAAGAGTCAGTTGGTGTTTTAGAATTTCTCACAACGCAAGCTGCTATAGATCATTTCCATGGGATCTGATATTATATAGTTTCAGCAGAATTGACCGATACATCTATTGATTTGAATACTTTTATACAAAACAATCCTTCTATCGGGAATTTGGTTGTGATTTTGGGAAATGAAGTTGATGGCGTTGATGAAACAACTTTGGAGCAAGTAGATGCGGTAGTCAAAATCCCAATGCATTGAATAAAAGAATCACTAAACGTAGGGCAGACTGCTGCGATTTTTATGCGAGCGCTAAGAAATTATTAATTATAAGTTATGTTGCGATGTTTTGAATAGATAAGCATTTGATTTTTTTGTATTTGGAGATAACAATATAAGTTCTGCATTTCAAAAATGGAATCACTGCAAAACTTCTTTTCGATCTATTTTGTAATAATTTGCATAGATCATCTTACCAATATCTCCATGGGCGACTAAAAGAATATTTCCATTAGTGTGTTTGCTTTCTATGAATTCTAGTACTTTTTTTGCCCTTTCTAGAAGTGTCTGAAAAGTTTCTCCATTCTCGGGATATAACATGTATTCTACTGTGGAACTTGATAATGTATTGGGGCGAGACATTTCTACTGCCTCTGAAATTTTCATTCCAGTGAGATCACCAAAATCCCTTTCTTTGAGTTCCTCAATTATCTCTGGTTGATCCATATTAACCGCATCTGCAATGATTCATGCTGTTTTGTATGCTCTTTGTAGTGGAGAAGAATAAATTTTGTCAAAATGGATTCCGCTATTTCTGATCATTTCTGCGAGTGCTGTCGCTTGTTCTAAGCCAATTTTCGTCAAAGGTCTGTCGCGATGTCAATTTAAAAGTCCATTTTCGTTGTCTTCATCTTGACCATGTCTTGCTAGGTATATATTTATCATTGGTTTTGTGATATTGTTGTTTGCAAATAAAAATATTTTATAATCCATCTACAATCATCAATAAATCATTTTCTAATTGTTTGTCATGGCGTAGTTGTTTTTCAAAAGTATCTGTAGCATAAATAACTGTTGCATGATTGCGTCAACCAAAGTAGTCACCTATTTTTTCAAGTGTTCGATCAAAATATTTTTTAGCAATAAACATCAGCATTTGACGAGCCTGTGAGATTTCTTTTTTTCTACTTTCTGATTTTATATCACTAGCAGATATGTTGTAATACTCACTTACTTTTTCAACGATGGTAGCAAAATGACTAACGCTTCTATTGTTAATTGGTTGAGAATTTTTAGATCAAGATTCGCTTGCTTCTAATGAATATCAAAGCGTTTTTAGGCAGCTTTCTACGGCCTCTTTATCTAATTCCTTATTCATTAATGTCTGTCTTGAAACTAGAATATTTAATGCTCATTCTAACTCTCTCACATTTGAAGTAATTGTTTGTGCAATTAATCATAAAAGTTCATTATCTAAATCGCATGACTTTTGAGCACATTTTATTTTCAGTATTGCAACCCTTGTCTCAAAATTAGGAGACTGAATATCACATACAAGACCATTTGCAAAACGAGTCTTTAACCTAGGTTCAAGTTGTTTAAGCTCTCTTGGTGCGCGATCTGAAGTGAGAATAATTTGTTTTTTGTTAGCAATAAAATCGTTAAAAATATTATAAAATATTTCTTGAGTCTTTTCTTTTTCTGCTAAAAATTGAATGTCATCCAACATAATAACATCTACATTATCTAATTTTTGAATGAATTCATTTAATTTGTTTTTTTTGATTGACTCAATTACTTCATCAAGAAATTTCGTAGTAGGAAGGTATGTAACTACTTTTCATCAATCTTCATTTATGATTTCATTTCCAATAGCTTGTATTAGATGTGTTTTTCCCAATCATACTCATCAATATATGAAAAGAGGATTGTAAGCTTGACCAGGTTTTTCAGCAACAGCTCTTCCAGCATTGTGAGCTAGCATGTTATTATCTCAAACAATATAATTTTCAAAAGTAAACTGTGCGTCAAAAACGATTCAAACTTGTTCAGATAGTTTTTTTTTTGTTTTCCCATCGAGCATGGCCTCAGAAGGTTTATCTTTGAGGTTTAATAGTTTTTTCAAATCTACAAGAAGACGGTGTTTGGCGCTTTGAAATGGTTCATAGAGCGAAAAAGAAATTCTATATTGCGGATTATATGTGTTTTCAACTGCGTTTTGAAGGGGTTTTGCAAGAAATTTTTTTACTTGAGAAAGAACGAATTCGTTTGGAACTCAAATATAGATAGTTGTCGTTTTTTCATCAATTCCAACAATTCCACATTTAGTGAGAAAAGAGACAATTTTCTTTGGATCGTTCGATTGAGCTATATGTTGTACTATTTTTGACCATAGATCACGTAGGTATTCTACTTTTTCATCATTGTATGTCGTGATCATATCAATAAGCATCATCTTTTGGGTTTATAAAAAATAAAACCTCGCAATCGAGTGTTGCTCTAATGATATCTAATGCAAAATAGTTTTCAACACTAAAAAAAGCAATTTGGGGAAAAACATTATTGACATATTGTTTTATAGTGATTTTCGTATGGTCTCATGTGTTTCATGTTAGTTTACCTATCTTTTTTTAACTTTATAAAAAAAATCCTGCTAGAGGATTCATGTATGATTTTCAATCAGGACCTGTAGGTATCGAACCTACGACGCGGAGCTTTGGAGACTCCCGCTCTACCACTGAGCTAAGGCCCTATAAGAATAATTTTGGATGATGAACCCACGACGTGGAGCTTTGCCCCGACTTGTCGGGGTACCACTGAGCTAAGGCCCTATAATCTGAGCTCTTGGCGTTTTGAGATGATACACAATACAACAAAAAATGCAACTAAAAAATTTAGCTTTGTACAAACCGTTTCCCCATCCAAACTACATATCAAATCATTTCATTATCTTTCTAACTGGTTTATATGAAACAGCAAGTATGATACTATTGAATACAATCGCATAGACTAATAATTGCCATACTTGTAAGACCTCACTACCAAACAGATATCTACCACCTATCGCACAACCGATAATTAACAGAGAGATAAATCCCATCATCTTCCAGGAGAATATAAGCTGGGCGTGATTTTTATGAGCGATTAGAATGCTTCCAAATGTATATACAATTTCCATTGCCATCTGAGTGAAAATTGCGCCAGCGATTCAATAGCGTGGGATCGCTATAAAACCTATGATCCCCCCAATAATAATTCCTATTCCATTTACTTTAAGAAGTTTGTTATTTAAATCTAGAGCCACAAAAAGGAAGTTATATACTTGTTTTGCAAATGTAAACAAAAGCACTAAAGATAACCAAGGCAAGATAGTGTCTGATCACCATCAACCTGTAAACATAGAAAGGTAGCCTTTTCAACTAACGAATGATATTATGCTTTCGCGGAATACGGAGAAATTGATGAAAAATATTCACCCTATTCGCATGACAAAAAGAAGGAGTGATCCAAATACTTTTCTGGTTTTTTCTACTGTATATGAAGAGATTTTTGGGATAATCGAATTTCACAGGGAACTTGGTACGATGAGTAATATTTCCATAAGAGCGCTTGCTACTGCCCATACACCGACATATTCAAATCCGTTTGCCGTAGGGTAAAAGATACCCAAAAGAATCAAAACACCCAATGTGTGTAGACTACTTAGACAATATGCTAATCCGTATTTTCGATTATCTTTTAGTATTTTTCGTGTAAATCATCGATCTGGTTTTAATGATAGTTTTACAAACGTATTACTTGTTTTCCGAACATATATTCATTGTACTATGGCGCTTAGTAGAACGCTTCAAATCATTAGAAGAAATGCTGTAATTGAGCGGGAATCACCACTTGCAAAATCGATATTTTTGTATGTGAATAACAATCCTACGATAACGATAATTTGAGAAATTCTGGCAAGTGTGAGTGCAATACTCACATGTTTCATTCATCGATATAGCTGTAAGGGGAGTTGTAATATTCCTGCAATCATAAATGATGCAGAAAAGAGCATACCTAAAGGCAATCACCACACGAGATATGGATTTGAAGTATATGCGGGTATCAGGTATGCAATAAGAAGAGCAACTGTATATACAATAGTTACAGTAATAAATCTACTCCACACGAATTTTCCGTAGTAACTCTGCATTTCTGGAGTGTTCGTGATTTCGTGATCGTCTATTTTAATATCTACTTCTCATCATTCTTTTGTTACAAGTGTATTGATAGCATCGTCTCATTCATTTCCATCAGGAATTTGAATCGCCACATGTTCAGCATGCTGGATATTTGTATTTTTTTTTGCACCCACAAGTTTGTCTCTAATTTTATCTCTGATCTCTCCAAGAGTACGTAAAGCAATGACATATAAACCAAAATCTGCGAAAGCAGATCGTATGGCAAAGTATTTCAAGATAGTAGAATAGTCTCCATATCTCAGTGGACCTAAGTATGGCGTCATAAGTTTGACTACAACAAATCAACCGATCGCCGAAATAACGCGTCAGAGTATTTGTCGAAATGCATCTTTTATGAGTAATTTATGCATCATACTACTATAAAGATACACAATAAAAAAGAAAGTAAAACTATAGAAAAATGATTTCCTTGCAATCACTTGTATAATTTATATCATATTGTTACTTTTATCTTCTTATTATCACCCATGAAGACAGTAAATCTTATTGCGCTTATCCTTATTATTGTTGGTGCACTGAATTGGGGGCTAGTATGAGCGTTTGGATTCAACTTAGTAGATGCTATTTTTGGTGTAGGTTCAGTCCTTGCAAGAATCGTTTACATTGTAGTTGGGCTAAGTGCTATTTGGTATGCAATAGCATATTTCTCTAAAAAGTAGTAATTACTTATTCTAATAAAAAAAACTAGGTTTGATTGCCTAGTTTTTCTCTTATAAAAAATACTATAATTATTTATTTTCATCTTCCACCTCTAGATAATCTATATGTGTTCGTGTTTCATATCATCACTTCTCTTGAAGTTTCTGCTTTTTCTTTTCTCCAATAGTAGTGAGGCTAATTTTCCATGCTTTTGCAATTGCATTTAATACTTCAATCATATCAGAGATTCCATTTACGATATCATCATGATTATCTGTTCTTTTAATAAGTTTCTCAAAAAGCTCCTTGTATTTTTCTCATAATTTTTCAGTAATTTTTTGTTGCTTCTCTTCGTCAGTCGTTAAGTGATGATATATCACTTTTTTGCCTTCAGTTTGCATTTGAGCAAGTATTTTGT
>CAZMFL010000028.1:0-12381 GCA_964565575.1 uncultured Candidatus Peribacteria bacterium | reverse complement strand
ACAACTTCAATTTTCTGGAAATTTTTTCTATCGTTGGAAGGTCGGGCATTTCTACCATAGGTATATATTTTTGCAACAATTCTATAAATGCTTGTGTTTTTTCTTGAGTGTCAGAAATTGAAAAAATCATAATGTCTCACTTCTCTTGTACAATGATGATATTCTTCCATGTTTGCGTTTTTTCGTCAACTTCTACTGCAAAATTTTGGAGAGTATTCCAAACTCGCATTCTTGTATCTATTGCGATACCCGCTTCACGTATGATTAATGAGATAATTTTGTTTTTGGTAAGTCAGAAAAGCACATATCATCATGCTACCAAAAACATAACTATTGCACCAAAAAAATTCATACGCCATATTGAAAGAGCAATAATAGCCAATAGTACTATTCCAAAGCCGATAAATCGCGCGTTCGTCCTTTCAAAATGTTCTCCATTATAAGCACGTAATTCCATATTGTTTCCTAAATGTATAAAGTACTCTTTCTATATTCTTTTCCTTTGGAGTATCAAGTGATAGTGCATAAAAAGAAAAGATTTGTGATTTTTTTTTATTTTTTTGAAAAAAAATCCACCGAAAGTGGATAGAGTAGTCTGTTTCTCTTTTATGTTGTTGTCTCTGAAAATGCAGTTCTCAAGCTCGCTATGTAGCGCTTCCAAATTATTTTTGTAGTTTCTCAATAGCCCTCCCAACATCAAAGAGGATATCTTCTCTGCATTGATCTGCCATGATTTGTACTCCCAACGCAAATGATTCGCCGTCTTTTTCGATCTTCGTTGTCGGAACCGTCATCGCTGGGAAACCGCCTATGTTAGCTGGGATTGTGTAGATATCTGCTAAATACATTTTGAGAGGATCGTTGATTTTTTCTCCGATTTTCCATGCTAGATCAGGCGACGTAGGACCCAGAATACAGTCTACTTGTGCAAATATTTTTTTGAACGCTTGCAACATCTTGGCTCTTACTTGCTGTGCTTTGCGATAGTACGCATCATAAAATCATGAACTTAAAACATATGTTCCAAGCAGTATTCTTCTTTTAACTTCCGTGCCAAATCATTGATCTCTCACGCTCGCATAGTACTCTTGCAGTGTTTCATATGCACTTGTGTCGTCTTGTTTTCCAAATCTAATTCAGTCAAATCTTGCTAGGTTTGTACTGGCTTCCGCAGGCATGAGAACATAGTAGACAGCCACCATATATTTTAAGAGAGGAAAGTCCAAAGGTACGATTGTAGCTCATTGTTTTTCTGCTTCAGCGAGAATATCTTTGGTGTGTTGTGCTATTGTAGGATCGATTCATTCATCGAAAAACTCTTTTAAAAATCCTATTTTTTTCCCTGCGAACGTACCATTTTCTAGTGCCGTTTTCCGTCATGCTTTGTCTATGTCTCTGTCTAATGTTGTCGCATCGCGTTCGTCTTTTCATGCTATGATTTCTAGCAGGGTCAGTGCATCTTCGACAGTTTTGGTCATCACGCCGACTTGGTCAAATGACGATGCCATCGCTTGCACGCCATATCTGCTAACTCTTCCGTATGTTGGTTTCAATCCTACGATTCAACACATAAATGCAGGAAGTCTTACTGATCATCCAGTATCTGTTCAAAGTGCCCCGATGCACGTATCATCTGCGACACTAGCAGCAGATCAACCTGAAGATCATCCAGGAATACGGTTGTCTCCTAGCGGATTTATAACTGGTCCAAATGCTGACGTCTCGTTGCTTCAACCCATGGCAAATTCGTCTAGATTTGTCTTTCCAATCAAACAAGCGCCGGCTTGTTCAAGGCGTTCAAAACATGTCGCGCTATACGGTGCTACAAAGTCTTTTCCCATGGTTGAGCCAAATGTTGTTTTCACTCATTTTGTCAAAATAAGATCCTTGATAGCGATTGGTGCTCATGCAAGCGGTCTTTCTTTGAGTATAGAAAAATTATTTTGGATATATTCATCAGCAAAAGAGATGTATGCATTTGTTTTTGCATTGTTTGTCTTTGCTTTTGCAAGATAGTACGTTACTACTTGTTCAGCGGTAAACTTTCAGGTAGAGACTCCTTCAAGATATGATCTAATTGTTAGGTTCATATAGCGTTATGTTTATATATAGAAAAGATCCATAATTTGCCAAGAAACTCCTCGCGCGTTTCTACATAATATATTCTAGTCTACAATTTGCATTTGCCCCCAATTGCGACTCATACAATTATTCTATAATCAAGCTATCCACAAAATCCTGTGCAGCTTTGTTTTCTTTGTCTACTGATGTTGGAGTAGAGGGTTTTGTCTGCGTAGAAGTTGTGGTCGTCGTAGATGATGCTGTATCGCCTGTCAAAGCTGAAGTAGCACTTCCTGATTGCGTCGTTTGGATTCTGTTGTTTTGTGCTTCTAATTTTTGTCTGATGATTTCTCTTCTTGCTTCCGCTTCAGCGTCTCAAGTAGCCGTTGCACCAGTTTCCTCCTGTGGTTGAGCAATCTCTTCGATTTTAACGCCAGTAGAATTCGCTCCTGTCCAGTCTCTTAGTACGTTTATCGGTGTTCTATTTGACCAAAAACTTACTCCAAGAACAATAAGGAGACACAAGAGAATTACCATTAAAATCCAGAACAATATTTTTCTCATTTTTTTATAAAAAACATATAAATACGATATTGTCAATTATACGAAATAGTTTTGGCTACGCAAGAGTAGTTTTCAAAAATGCTTTTTTCTTTGTCGTCCGTCGGTCTCCCTGTCTTGTCAGATGTTCAGCGTCTTGGGGGTTTTGCAATACGTATTTCACAGCTTCTTCTAGAAAAATCGTATTTTGGCTTCCTTTAAAAACGATAATATATTTCTCTTCATTGTGTTGGAGAAGAAAATTTTGCAAGTGTTTCCCAACGTCTGCATAGGTCAAAAACCAGTCAATACCTAACAAGCGCCCATCTCCATATTTTTGGAAAAAAGAGACCACATATTTTTTCATTGATTTTCCTGCCAGAAATACGCGAGCGTCACATGATTGCAAAAACTTGGCTAATGCGGTGTGTTCATACTCCTCTTGGGATCACAGTTCACGCATGTCGCCCAATACAAAAAGAAGTTTTCTTCTTGGGTAAATTTTATCTCTCCGCTCGGTTAGTTCTTCCAAGATATGTTTTACACTACGAGGAGATGCGTTGTAGGTTGAATCGATTATGACACTCTCATAAATGCCATTGAATACACTTCGTCTTCATGGCTGGAGAGTGAGATCAAGAATTATTTCTTTTTCGGGTGATACTCATTTCGTTGATTTTTCTGATTGGACACTATCGGTTTTTATTCCCAATTTATATGTCAAAATATCGGCAAGACAAACACCAATACCTGCGTAGGCAAGGTGATATTTTCCTAACAATGATATGCCTAGAGAAAATGTTTTTTTATCGTTAATCGTTAGCATCCCGCGTTGTACAAGTGGTATTTTTTGTTCACTAAATGGCTCATCTGGATCTCCTTTTCTTAGTATGTACTCTCAAGGTTGTACCTGCTTATCTTGCATCTGCAATATTGTATCTTTGCTTTTTCCAGTAGCACTATACGTCAGAATATCGCACGAAATTGTAGACAAAATATCTTGCACATACGAATCATCCATATTTAAAAAGACCATATCGCGTGCGTTTTGTACGAATAAAAATTCTTCTTTTGCGATGTTCTCAGGATTGCCAAATTGTTCAGAGTGCACCGCATCGATCTGCGTATGGATTGCGCAGTCTGGTTTCGCTATGCTTATGAGAAAGTCCATTTCACCTGGGTGATCGATCCCATACTCCAAAATTAGAACGCTAGGAGCCATCTCTTTTTTTGCGAAGAAACTTATTCGTCCTGTCTTGAAAAAAATACGAATCAGTGAAATGATGCTTGGAGAGTACTTTTCAATCTGGAAAATGCTTAGACTCATCCCGAGTTCTCCATTGAAATTTTTGGGTGAGGTATAGATAGAGATTGTTGGAAGCAGTTTTTGCAATGTTTGAGTGATAATCATCCTACAAGAAGTTTTTCCAACACTACCGTGGACTCATATGATATACGGTTTTGTTTTTTTGATATACTGGCGCGCAAACGCTCACAGGATGCGATAATATCGCTGAAGAAGTCTTGTTTTCATGCTAGCAGTATAGCAACTTTTGTTGATTTATCAACTCTTTCATAAAAAAATCCTCTTATCAAGAGGACCTGTGTAATCTAGACATTCTATCCCCGCCGAAGGCGGGGAGGCCCGTCCTATCGGTGAATGTAGAGCTGACCGTCGACAGTTCGTGCCACGACTCTCGTCGTCTATCTGTGTATTGGTGCTGTATAAATTATTTTCGAGCAAGAAATCGTTTTTTTATATTTGATATAATTATTTTGTAAACGCTTCAATAATCTGTCGTGTAATCAACAAAAACATAAAGACGATTATCACAGCATAAAATATTTTGGTGATCAATTTTTGTGCATCTTTTGCTTTGGTTTCATCGCCTTGCGCAGAGATATATCTAAATCAACCATATATCAATACGGCAACCATAATTCCTCCCATTGCCCATCAAATGATTTTGGCTGCGTCCAAGAGCATAGTTTGTAATTTTGTACCAAATGATTTTTCTTGTGCAATAAAATAAATAAAATCAATTACTTTGATTCCTATAAGTGCAAGTAGAACATTCATGATTCATTTTCTTGCTTTGATTGCTAGTTCGTCTTTATCCATTGCGGTTATCATCTGATAGCCATATACTACAGTCATAATAATTGCCAAAAAGAATGCGCCAGCTTTCAAAAATGAAAGGATGGTGAAAAATATCTTTTGGGTAAGGGTTTGAGTGAGGGCGTCTGCAGGATTTCAAGTTCCACTAAGAAGAAACAACGAACTAACTATCCATACCCCTGCATATACAAGAAACCCTCAGCCTAATATATATAACATGCTCATTCTACTGGATTTTAATTTTGCTGGATCGTTTGCGTGTGTGAGAAAGTCGATTCCAGCCCATGCGATAAATAATATAGTGATACCGATAATTAACTGTTTTATGTACTCTCGGATTTTAGATTGTTTATTATCTGGCGAAAATAATTCTTGTATATTTTCTTTGATTGATTTGGTGGTTTCTAATTTATAATTATCAGCATTCGCCACCCCTTCTTCATCCAAAATCTTTTTTCTAAAATTGTTTTGGTATGTTGGCGCATATGAAGCATTAACTACTATTGCGGTAGAAGATATTATCCCTACAATAGCAAATCCAACGCAAACAATTGATAGAATGATTTTTTTAAAAAGATATGTTTTCATGCTTTTATAATATATATAAAAAAAACTATTTGAGCAAGAATTTTATTACAACCAAAAATAATTTCATCAACGCATATACACCAGTAAATAATCAAACTCATATACCGATATTTTTCAGTTTAGAGATTGCTTTCTTGGTATCATAAGAAGATTGGGAACTTGTTACAAGTTGCGTTCCAGTGATTATAATAAGAATCGTAGCGATACTTAGGGTAGCATACAAAAACCATTGGAGATATGGAGAAATTTTATTGTTAATGTTGTCTATTGTTCTTGCAACTCTATATTTTTCGAGGAACTGTGTCGATTCGTTTGCGTTTACTTTGTCTAATGCTGTTTTTTGAATCGGGTCTCAAGCATTTGCGTCATAGATGATACCGTCAAAAATTTTGATTGCGCTGGTCCCCTCATCTCATCGAGACTTGATTGTTTTTGTGGTCTCTGGAAGTCATTCAGCAAATACAGAAGGGATGAAATACTGCATACTCATCATCGCCAAAACCATTCCACAATACACACCAAGAAGAATATGGTGTCTGTGATTTTTTTGAAAAACGTTTTGAATTTTTTCTTTTGTTTTCATCTGTATCGCAAAGTGCTAAAATCTCTTGATCAAGTATACTCTAAACACACATTTTCTGCAAAAAGTAAGATTGACAATTGAAAAAATAGTATATGGATATTTATTCTTTTGCTATGAGTTTCTCTCTTGTCTCTTTCGCAATTTGCTCTCTATCAAAACTTTTGTCCAAAAATAAGTGCATTGTTGTGTATAATGTGTTGGCATCTTTACTGTTGCAAAGTACTCAACTTGTCTCGTTTACAAGCTCTTGCGTTCCTCACGCATTATATCCGAACACGGGAACGCCCAAAGAGAGCGCCTCCATTGTCGCAATACCATAACTTTCTTTTGCCAGATTGAT
Organism: uncultured Candidatus Peribacteria bacterium; assembly: GCA_964565575.1. GTDB lineage: Bacteria > Patescibacteriota > Gracilibacteria > Absconditabacterales > Absconditicoccaceae > JBDHUW01. The sequence goes on along the minus strand of CAZMFL010000028.1, from coordinate 6,150 downwards.
CAATCCGCGCGCCTGTTTTATGATGTTAATTTTTTCTTCAACGTCAGTTATCTGTCCCACGAAAACGATACTATTTCATGCAATAGTCTTTGCATATTCCATATCTGGTCCATCTCCCAAGATGATCAACGGGATCATACGTTTGTTACAAAGTTCAATTACCTTGTCGATCTCTCTGACATAGCGTTGCACTCTTCCCACAAAAACAAAATAATTTTTGGGTTCTACTATGACCTGTGTCTGGATAAATACCTTGTCTATACTTGGATATCTCACTTGCCCCTCTATATCGTAGAGTTTTTTTGCGAGCTTCGCTGTGTATTTACTATTACAAAAAACGGTATCGTAGTGTCTTTCTTGCAGATCTCGCGGTCTGAGGTAGTTGCTCGCCAATTGATACAATTGTTTGATCGGAAAGCGTAATTTTTTTATATTATCTTCATAATTTTCCCAAATATATTGCATCGGAGAGTGCAGATAGAGCGTAGTTTTCGGCCTTTGCTTGCCATTTTTAAAAATTTTTGATGAGATGTTTTTGGTCGGCTCAACGATGTTTTTGACTGAGGCAAATGAAGAAATTATAGTTTCATTAGGAGCCCGTTTTTCTATTTTTTTTCTCAGAAGCGTACACAATCCAGGAAACCAAAACATAAGATTACGATAGTCAAAGAGTGTTGAAAGAACTATTATTTTGTGTGATGCAAAATATCCGAAGATAGTATTGACTCGCTTTGGTAGTGCTGTTATGATCTGGATCTTATTCCCTCACACTTCTAGAAATTGATGCGTACTATATAATGTAAATATGCACCTATGTGTGTTGTTTTTTTTGGTATGTTCGTTAATAAGTTCAGTAAGAACCATCTCTGCTCACCCCAAATGGACTATCCAATCATGTACAAATGCTATCTTCATATTTGTAGAGTAGTGAAGTATATTAAAAAATCAAATTGAATTTCGTCAAGACAAAAAATTGAATATTTCCGTTGTTTTTGCCCTAATATTTCTTTTTTTCTAATAATAGGTATTATAAATTCATAGGTTTTTATACTTTAGAAAACAAAAATGAAAAAGATTTCACTTCTTGTTGCGATTATTTTGATGACACCATTGCTTGCATGATGTTCATTATTTGGCAAAAAAATGAGTTTTGAAGACGCGTACAATAGTCTTTTTGTACCCGAGAATATGGCAGAAGTAATAGAAAAGATTGATAAAAAAGCTCCTTTCTGGCAAAAGACAAAATTTACCTTTGATGGATCGTATAATGATATGGTCTCTCTTACTACAAGATTAGACACGGTGGGGAATTATGATGTCACAAATAATATAGCTGATGTTGACCTTGCTTTTACTGCAAACTTCAATCTTGATAAATCTTTTATGCAATCGTTTTGATGATGAGCTAGTAATTCTTTGTTAAACACACGACCACAAGAATCAGACACCGAAATCGATAATAAACAACAACTTACTGACTCTATGTTCAACAATCGGTCCCAAGGAATGCAACAAGGATGAATTGAAATTGAACAGATAGAACAAAATAACACTGTTAACTCTCAAAACAACATTCCACAAGAATCATTTTCACCCAAAACAGTACCCACAGCTGAACCTACTTCTGATAGTGCGAAAAAAACTTTTGAATTACCAATGACAAAAGATGTTCGTTCTGAAGCAGGATCAGGAAAATCTGAAACAAATGTTGATGTGTCTTTTAGTGGTAAAATACAGTTGAACAGTAGTGGACTCTATGCAAATGTAGAAAAGATGGTTATAGATATGATGCCAAATGATGTTTATGACACAAAATCATTAACGAAAGCGATTAACACAGTAGCAAACCAGTGGATTAATCTCATGCCAATTGGACAACCTGGACAAGAAGGATTTTTGCTTTCGTTCAGTTCTGGTGACGATATCACAAATAACATTACTAATAAAGTAACCGATTTTCTGAAAGTATTTCAAAACTCAATTAAGACATATCCACTTTTACAGGAAACTGAAAAAACCAAAATTGACGGTAATGTTGCATACTGAATTGCGCGAAGTCAAGAAGGAGTTTCTTGATTTGTAAATGAACTAGTAAACAACCTTGATGTTTCTGAATTTTTGTGACTGTTGTCAGAATTTTGATTTGATGACTTGCCGACTGAACAGTTGAAAAATAAACCACTTATCGCAAGTATGATTTCTAGCGTAATTGTGCAGACACCGCTTTCAGGATATATTATTTTACACGATGAGGATGTCGTTGAATTGCGTATACTTTCTTTGCAAATATGAGAGATGAATTTAAAAGCAAGTTTATTTACCAACGATACTGCTACATTTGAAATGAGCTTTGCTGATGGTGTTGCAGTGACTTGAGATGTTAGTAAATTGGATGGGGCAACACACACTAGCATTCATATAATTCCTATAAATTCGTTACTTACCATTGATTTGAAAGATGGTGGCAAGTCAACAACTTTAGTTTTTTCTGGTATGTGAGCCAAGGTACAAATTGGATTTGAAAACGAGACAAAACAATTGGATAGTTATCAACCTATTCAAATCATTGATAGCAAACCTATTGAAGAGATTATGAAAACGATAGAAAATACAATAACTGGAATGACGGGGGAAGGCGTTTTTATAAATAGACAATCGCAGACAAATAAACGTGCTTTGAACGTGCAGAAAATGACTTCACTTAGTCAAATAGGACAATGATTGTGAATGTATGCTTCGGATAATGGTGCTTATCCGAATTTAAATGATCCAACATTTTCAGTAGAATCTTTAGAAAATATTTTAGTACCAACATATTTTGCATCGCTTCCGAAAGACCCTACGCCTATTTATTGGCAGCATTTTGGATGAGAGATGAAAACTTGATATATTTATATTCCAATTCTATCTGACTGAAAACCAAATAAATCAATTTTGTTAATAAGTAACATACAACCAGTTGAATACGATGCATGAAGAGCTAACTGGGTTGATGTCAACAATCAACTCGTAAATCTTCCAGATCCAACTAAGCTTGAAGCAAGCAAAATTGCGAAATTAATCTGTTCTAAAATTACGATAACAGATACGACGGAGGATAACTTAGCTAAATGTACAGCCAAAAAGGATTCAACAGCATTGAGATATGTATATATGCAATAACCCACAAACCTGTGTGCATACTTGAATGCTAACAAAAACAATCTCTAAAAATGTTAATGCAAACAAATATCTTGAAATGAGATCAAAAAATCTTATCTATAATATCATCAAATTTACTCTTTAAAAAAACACATGAATAAATCAAAAATCACGCTATGTATATTTATGATTGGGGTTTTTTCTTTTGCAAGTTTTTCTTTTGCAAGCCAATCATATTCATTGCTAGAGAGCGGATCTTCTCTTGCTCAAACATGAATAGAAGAAATGCAAGATGGCCAAACAGCTACGGGGGAGGCAGTTGTTCTGAATTCTTGAGATCAAGGAATAACTAGCTGAACCGTAGAATTGAAATCCAAAAAAAGCATTGAAGAAGTAGAATACATGTTGCGTCAAAGAGAGCGCGGTTTCTCAATAATGTCATTGGTTACTACTATTCTTTGGATAATAATGTGATTGGGGTTGTGATTAGTTTGGATATCTATGCTTATCCATGCAATCAAGTACGCACAAAAAAATAAAACACTTTGGATACTAGTGATTATATTTTGAAATGTAGTTTGAGCGCTTTTGTATTATTTCATTTGAAAAAAAGAAACTAAACAATGAAAACAGAACAAATATGAACATCACAAAATGCCAAAAAATTATCACAATCCTAAAAATAATTAGAAGCTCAGCAGAAACACTTAGACCTCATAAAAAAATTCAACAATATCAAGCCAAATTTTCCACATTTTCTTCACAAAATAGGCTTCAAAACGTCAGAGGACACAAAACCACTTGTTTTTCGCGGTATGAAAAAAGTCAAAAAATCTCTTGCAATTGCTCTGTGTATCTATATCCTTTCTTGTACGACGCAAAAAAGTTTGCGTGAAATAAAACAACAAAACACTGTAAAAAAGAATACTATTAACCAATAGTATTGTGTTCTTTTGTTTTGATCCTTAACAGATAGATATATTGTATTTTTAAAAGATGATAAGTCTTTTAAGAGCCATAAATGGATGCCTTGGGTAGAAAAGACGATGAAAGACGTAATTGGTTGCGAAAAGCTTCGGTGAGGTGCCAATAACCATTATTAGCCGGAGATTTCTGAATGGGGTAACCCATTTCGTACATCGAAATACCACAGTGATAACCCTGGGAAGTGAAATATCTCAGTACCAGGAGGAAAATAAATCGTAAGAGATTCCCTTAGTAGAGACGATCGAACGGGGAGGAGTCCAAACTCCATACGTGCCAAGGTTCGGGCCGTTGCGTATGAGAGGGTTGCGGGATGCAAACGAGTGTTCTCGAAAACACTACTAGAGTTACAAAACTAACGTATAGAAGAATTGGTTGAAAAGCCAAGCCGTAGAGGGTTATAGCCCCGTAATCGAAATGCGCTAGACTCTAGCTTGCACTCCCAAGTAGCATGAGACACGTGAAATCTTGTGTGAATCCGGGCAGACCACTGTCCAAGACTAAATACTTTTCTACACCGATAGTGCATAGTACCGTGAGGGAACGGTGAAAAGAACCCCAGGAAGGGGAGTGAAATAGATCCTGAAATTTATGGCTCACAAGGGAGTTGGAGTCCCGATTTATCGGGATCACAACGTACCTATTGACGAATGGGTCAGCGAGTTATTGATAGTAGCAAGATTAAGGCAGTTATAGCCGGAGTCGTAGCGAAAGCGAGTCTGAATAGGGCGACAAGTTGCTATCAATAGACCCGAAGCGGTATGAGCTAGGCATGAGCAGGATGAAGGGTAGGGAGACCTACCTGGAGGTCCGAACCAGTTGGAGCTGCAAGTCCTTTGGATGACTTGTGCCTAGGAGTGAAAAGCTCATCGAATACCGTGATAGCTGGTTCTCTCCGAAATAGCTTTAGGGCTAGCGTGTATTTATGATCTTACAGAGGTAGAGCTCTTGTAAGGCTAGGGGTGTCGAGAGGCATTACCAAACCTTGTTAAACTTCGAATGCTGTAAGGAAAAATATGCAGTCAGACTACGGGAGCTAAGTTTCGTGGTCAAAAGGGTAACAGCCCAGATTCCTAACTAAGGTCCCCAAATTATAGCTAAGTGGAAAAGGATGTGTACCTGCAAAGACATCCAGGAGGTTTGCTCAGAAGCAGCAATCCTTTAAAGAAAGCGTAACAGCTCACTTGACAAGCGGGTATGCGCCGAAGATGTAACGGGGCTAAAGCTATATACCGACGTTGGAAACCTCTTATTTTATAAGAGAGTGGTAGGAGAGTGTCCTTAACGGGCTGAAGCTGTTCTGTAAGGAATGGTGGACTGTTGAGGAGTAAAAATGCTGACATAAGTAACGATTGCAGATAAAAATTCTGCTTACCGAAAACCTAAGGATTCCTATGCAATGTTCATCAGCGTAGGGTTAGTCAGGACCTAAGGCAAACCCGAAAGGGGTAGTCGATGGATAACGGGTTAATATTCCCGTACTTATTATATGAGCGATGTGGTAACGCATTGGGATACGTATGAGCTTACTAAGGATGTAAGTCACAGACACAAAGCAAATCTGCCGCAAGGTAGTATGCCTGCGATAGGCAAATCCGTCGCGGGATAAAACGTTGAGTGTTAGAGAGATGGTCAGCAATGACTAGATTCATAGAGTTCTGGTGCCGAGAAAACCCGCTAAGCTTATCATATAGTAACCTGTACCAAGAACGGACACACGTGGGTTGGTAGAGAATACCAAGGTACTCGAGACAACCGGTGATTAAGGAACTTGACAAATAAGCGGACGTAACTTCGGGATAAGTCCTGCCCTCAGCAATGAGGGCCGCAGCAAAAGAAATCGGGGGGACTGTTTACCACAAACACAGCTTCCTGCTAACACGAAAGTGGATGTATAGGAGGTGATGCCTGTCCAGTGCTAGAATGTTAAGATCGCTTGTGCAAGCTCGCGGTTTAAGCACTAGTTAACGACGGCCGTAACTATGACGGTCCTAAGGTAGCGAAATTCCTTGTCGGGTAAGTTCC
>CAZMFL010000027.1:0-12965 GCA_964565575.1 uncultured Candidatus Peribacteria bacterium | reverse complement strand
ATCTGGCATTAGAATTGGTTTTCTTAAAAAAATATATTCTTTGTTTTTCTTGGATGAAAAAAAGTATGGAATATTAGAAAATGGAAAATCAAAGTTATAAGGAGTTATAAGAACACTCATTTGATTTAAAAACAAGATGGTCTGTGTATTGACTAAATTATCTATAAATTTAATATTTGTATAGTTGCTTATTTTTATTTTAGATTTTAAATAATCAAAATTGTATCATTTGCCTATAATATACAATGATATTTGACTCTGATTTCATACCTCATCAATAACCTCTTCTAAATTAAACCATTCTGCTGCGTTTCCTGCAAATCATATTTTAATTTCATTTGAATCTTTTTTAATCATCATATCTAATCGATCATCTAATTCGATTGTAGTTAAGGTTTTTGTCAATACTTCTTTGTCTATTCAGTTTGGCACTAATATTGTTTTATTTGCATATTGATTAATTTGAGATTGACTGAGTCCCATACTCACAGATAGTATCTTGTCTGCTATATAAGTGCTTATCTTGTCAAATATGTATGCTATGTGGGATAAATATTTTTTCTTCTGATTTTTAAGCTCTATATGATAATATCCATGAAACTCATTATAAATTTCTAATCTAAATATTGGTTTTAAAATAGCTAAAAATGGAGAAATTAATGTGTCTCTAAAAATTATGGTATTTGTATCTTTCGTGTTTTTACATAGGAAAACTAAAAGTTTTCGACAAGTAATTAGATTATTGAGAAGTGTCCCTTTGTTTTTTTCTGGTCAGATTACCACACATGTCTTTTTCTTCCTTATTATATATTTTTGCAACATAGAGAATCTTAATGTCGGGGCGACTGTTTCGTTGTAATTGAATGTATTTAGAATAATATATACTCTCCTCTTTATTATCGGATAAGTTTTAATGCATGTTTCTTTTATCATAGTATTGATATATGCTAAAAACAATCATTATATAATTATTTGTTTAAATATATTTGCATATTTCTCAGCAGCTTTCTCCCAATTAAATTTCTCTTTGATATGAGTTACTGACTTCCCTTGTAGTATCTTGTAATTTGTAATGGCATATTCTAACTTCTCAGCTAATGCTTTACTATCACCTGCTGGGACTAAAATGAGATCTGACTGGAAAGATATCTCGGATGTTCAGCCTACGTCAGTAGCTACAACTACGCAAGCAGACAGGAGTCATTCTAAGACTGTAGTAGGTAATCATTCTTGAAGGCTAGGATTTATTAGAATTTCTGTATTTGGAAGAATTTCATTTATAATCTCATCATGATTTTTAGATCATAGAAACCTTATATGTGCTCATATATTAAGTTTTTTACTAAGTTTTTCAAGGTTTCATTTTTCTTCACCGTCGCCGATAATATCCAATGAAAAGTTTTCTATACCTTTTTCTACGAGCAATTTGCAAGATTCAATCAGAATATTAACTGCCTTTAATCAAATTAATCTTCATACAAAAACCAATCTTACATCTTTAGATTTGTTTTCTTGTTTTTGTGGTATTTGTGGAACTTCGATACCATTATAGATGATTTCACACTTTTTGGCAGAGGTGAATTTTGAAACGAATTTGATATTTTTTTGGTTAATTGATACTATCTTGTCGGCCATGGCAAATGTTAATCTACCGAACGTCTGATCATATGCTCGTGCTGCAGTTTTTTTTCGACCTGCGATTCCTGTGACGAATCCAGAACCATGTTCTACATGTACTTGAGGTACTTTTAAGCATTTTGCTACGATTGCTCACATGAAAGTTTGTAAGAAGAATCTTGTATGTGTTTGAATAATATCGGCTTTTTGCAACTTGATATATTTGATAATAATCCAAAATCTTTTTGTTCGAAATTTTGGACATGGAAAATTGTGTACAATTTCAAATGATGGTATAATTACAACTTGATATCCATCCTTGTGGTAACCAATATGTTTTTCATTGAATACTATTGGCTTGTGGATCGCGATTTCATTTTGTCATACTGATGATGTGATATTTATCACGTCACAATGCTTCCCAGAGACTAAGTATTTACTGATATTTTCAGCTACTACTTCTAATCCTCATTTATGTGGGGGAAAATAAGGAGCAAATTGGATGAGTTTCATTTTCTTATTGAAATATAAAACTATTTCTCTTTTTTTATCCTATAATCCTTACTATTGTCTATTTTTGCGCTTAATCAATCTCTAATTTCTATGCCAAGCGCTTTACAAACCTCTACTTCTGGGATGTTTCCTGCGAATCTATCTCCTCCTTTCCCGAAGACAACTTTTACATCAGGACCATAGATATTTTTTATTTCACGATCTATCATTTGTATACTTTCACAAACAGATCAATCCTCATCTATCGCCAAAAATACCCTATCTACTCCCCTGATCGCTCCAACCACTCTCATTCTATAATCTTGATCCTGAAAAAGCTCTTGTTTACCTGTTTTGGCTCTTGCTTGTTGGTCGTTATTCACGATAACTCGTAGTTCATCTCATAGCTCTTTACACAACTCTAGACATTCGATATGTCCTGGATGAATTGGGTTGAAATATCATGACGTGATGACGATAGTTTTCATACGTTATTTGGTTTATGTAAAACACTGAACATTTTGTATATAACTTCTTGGATTTCAAGGAAAAACGTTTTTATTCTGATTTACATATTTTTTGTAGTGTGGTATTTATTTTTGAGTAAATCAAGATATTTTTTTATATTCTCTTGAATTTAAATATTATCCAATAAAATTAAATTATTACTTTACTTTTATCTGATATTTACATTTTTTCCTATATTCACTACTTACTTTCTAGTATCCATTTGTAAAATGGAAGTATATTGATTTTGCCTTCTTCTATATTGATTTCTTTTTCTTGATCAAAAGTTATAATTGTACTTTTCGATACACCAAATCTTTTCATAGCATCTCTACATCATTTGACTTCTCTTTCTAGATTTTCCTCATTCAATTCATAACATATTTGAAATATAATCTTTTCTGGTGTGTTTATAATAAAATCAGTTTCGGATCAGTTTTTTAAGAAAAATAGTTGATCTCAATGTCTTCTGTATAGCTCGGTGAAGACTGTGTTTTCTAATAATTTCCCATAATTTTCACTAAACTTGAAACTTATAGCAGACATAAATCAGTTGTCTATTACATAGGTTTTCTTAAGTACTTGTTTTTTGAATGATTCATCATATTTTGGTACTACCTTTGAGAAATATATTATTTCTAGTTGCTCTAAAAACATATAGAGTATGTTTTTATCAAAACTTAATCAGATTGATTTGAGTGTGTTCCCTATTTTGTTGATAGAAAATTCTTTGCTCGTGCTTTGCAATAATAACTTGATAAATTGTTTTAAAACTGTTGTATCTTTTGTTTTATATCTTTCTATAATATCATTGTAAATCATCACATCGAAATATTCTTGTAATACTTTGATTTTCATATCATCATCTAATGATATTATTTCTGGGAATCATCCCCATGTAATAAATTCTTTTTGTAATACAAATATCTTCGCTTTGTTTTTGCTTGTATAAATATCTGCTTTTTGATTTTTAAATCTCAAAAATTCATTAAATGATAGTGGCAATAATTCATAACTCACACTTCTTCCTCTAAGAGATGTCGCTATTTCTTTGGAAAGAAGTTTCGCATTACTTCCTGTAATAAATATGTTTTTGGCACCCTCATCATATATCCTTCTTACAAATTGTTCTCGTCCGGAAATGTTTTGAATCTCATCAAAAAAGAAATAACTATTTTTGATATTTTTGTTTGGGTAGAGTTCTAAATAAGCATCAATTAAAATTTGTAGATTATTCGCTTCTATATCCAACCTTTCATCTTCAAAATTGATATATATAATATCTTCTTTTTGTATTCCTGCGACCAATAATTCCTCTATGATCCCAAATAAATAGTAGCTTTTCCCAGCTCTCCTTGGTCATATAATGGAAATTATTTTATCACAATGAATATTGATTTTCAAATCTCTTGGTTTACTTTCTTTGATTGGATTTTCGTGGAAGTTAGCAAGAATTTGTTTGAATATATTTTTCATGTTTCTTTATTATTTATGTAAAATACGGAAACATTATACATATAGTTTCTTGAATTTCAAGAAAAGATTTGTTTGAAGTTGTGCTTGATTGATGTCTGATTTAAAATATTACATATTTTGTGTGGTGTGGTATTTATTTTGTTTCACTAAATAAACACTTTTTGTATATGTAGTGAAATAAAGTAAATATCAGCTGTGTTTTGAAGCTTCTATCCCATCCTTACTATCTAAAAAACAATTTTTTATAGATCAACTCTCCAAGTATCTTGATTGCATTACCGTTTTTTTGTCATTTCTGCAAGCTATATTCGGTGTATTTGATATGCACCGGCACCTCTTCGTGAAGTTAAATCTCAATTATTTAAAGAAAAACTGTTTATAAATGATGCTTTTTGCTATATTAAAAGCATTGCCAAGTTTCTGTCCATTTTTGATATGCTCTTCATCGTAGATAATATCAACAGGTACTTCTGCATATTGTAAGTGTTGTGATTTTATAAGAGATTCAATTTCTGAAGCATGAGTATAATCATTCATTGTTAATTTTAATTTAGGAAGTGTTTTACGAGCGACCATTCTAAAACCATTATTTGTGTCAGTAAGTTTGATACCCACAATAACTCTCATAAAAAAGATTTGTAATTTTTTGTGAAATGCTCTTTTCTTTGGTATTTTCCCAGCTCATGGTAAAAATCTAGATCCCAAAACAATATCTAAATTTGTATTTTCCAAAAACTTTTTTTCAAACGATGCAATATCTTTCGCTTGGTGTTGTCAATCAGAATCAAAATGTACTATATATTGCACAGAAGGGAGCATTCTTAGAGCATATTGTTGTCCTGTTTGTAACGCTGCGCCTTGTCAAAGATTAAATGGATGTTTTATTACAACAACATTTTGTGGGAACTTCTCTATAATCTTGTCGCTCAAATCGCCATTCAAGCCGTCATCAACCATTATTACACCATATCCCAGATCACGCAACTGTTGTATCAAATGCAAAACCTTTTCTTTTTGTTTGTATGTAGGCATGATTATTACTGTTTTTATATTATTCTCGATACCCCCCAAAGATTCATGAATAACGATTTCTCTTAATAGATCAGTTTGCCCAATGTCTTGTCTTAAGATTTTATTGTAAGCTCAGAAATACAGCCAGAAAAGGATAATTAAAGAACCATATACAATCACATCTGCTCCTCTAGCGACACCAAATAGATTCCCAAATTTAGTAAGAAAATTAGGATAGAAAACAAAGAGCAAAATCAATATTGACCCTCATCCAAATACCAATCAATGTAATAGATTTAATTTTCTTCTTTGAATAGCATCTATTGCGAAGAACAAGAACAGTACACTACACACAATCAAAATAAACGTTAATGGTGTCATTGATATCATTAGTGAAGTAAATTTTTTTTGTTGCAACCGTCGCGATCTAGTCATTTTTTCCCCCGACATTGTCGGGGATGCCCGTACTATCGACGAATAACTAGTGTACAACAACAGGTCGGGCATCAACTTCGTTGTCTCTCTGTCGGCGGTTTTATGGTTTTTATATATGCTAGTCTATTGGTATATTCATTTCACTATACTGCATGAAAGCAAGCACATAGAATAATATTTTCGTTACAATAGACGGGATATAATCTAGTAGCAGAGCTTGATTACACATCTTTCACCTCCACGTGTATTGTTTTATCAAATATTTTGATCTCCAGTGCATCACCAGTTTTCAGCTCGTCTGCCTGTATTTTACTTAAATACTGCCCATCTTTCAATACCAATGCATACCCATGCTTCGTGATGTTTTCCGGAGAGACAGAACTAATTCACTGATACCGTAGATGAATATTTTGTTGTATTGTATCGAGCATTGCACCAATACGAATATGGATATTTTCATACAACGATGGTATACTCGCAAGCAGATTATTGATAGTTTCTTTCGTGCGAACGTGGATATTCTCTAGCATCTGTTGAATATTTTTTTCAGTTTGTTCATACAACGATACCAAAAAATATGCTGCATCAGTTGGTGTTTTCGCAGAGAAATACGCAATATCATCCAGCACAAACTTGTCCGCAGTATGTCCCACTGCAACGATAACTGGCACCGGCATATAACAAATCCCTTTCGCAATATCTAGATCATTTTGCCAAATTATTCACGAGCTGCCACCTCATCCACGGATGATCACTACTCCATCTATTTTTTTGCCTTCTTTGATATCACTATAGATTGTTTTGAGAGCTTCATATACTCACTCTTGTGCATCATTTCCATGCATTGGAGAGTAGTAATCTTTCGTTTGGATTGCATACCCACTCTGCTCTACTACACTCAAAAAATCTAGGCGTCATGCAGATGTCGCAGAGCTGATCAAGGCAAGTGTGTATGGTGGTAGATCAAAATGTGTTTTTTTGTTATTTTCTACGATCCCTAGCTTTTGAAGTTGTAGCAGGATATCTTGCTGTTTTTTTTGCAGTTGTCCGAGTGTATACTCTGCACTGAGTATATCTATATTGATAGAAAAACCATACTCTTGATGAAAAGAAAACGCACCGTGAAACAACAGTTTGGAACCTGCTAATTGTTGCAAATTAGCCAATCCTGTATTTTCCAAAAAAGCACTTGAAACGTGAGGGTTAAAGATATTTCCCTTCGCTTTTGCAAGGACTTTCCCATCTGTTCCATATTGAATCAATTCAAGATAGATGTTTTTCCCAATCTGCTGTACTCTCAGAATTTCACATTCACATCGAAAATCGAATCACGCAAAAACTTCCTTGAATGTCCCATCCACTATCTTCACTAAATCCAAAAGTGTATACTGGCGTTTGCTTATCTCTGTCATAGATGGACTATAGGGAAAGCGAGAAAATTTGCAATTGAGATTTCGGATAACTATGAGAAACCAATCTCAGTTTATAGAAAAACCCTTCTGCACAAACGCAAAAAGGGTTTTAGAGTTTCTCAGATAAAAATTTATCTGTTTTGTTTCCGATAAGTTTCGTTTTGGACAAAGGGCTTTTGTGCCCGTTGGGTAGAATTTTTCTTCTGCAATCTAACAAATGGCAGATTGTTGAATAGCTTTGAGCTACTCCCTAAGCATTCTCTACCTAATGCAATGATTTTTTTTGTGCACATAATAATATTTTTTTTTGGTTTATATATTGTTTATTTTTTCAAACAAATTTGGTATACTGTATGTCCAGTAACTCGCAATCATAGGTCAATATCCATCCATAAATTATCTTGTCAAAAATGGATTTACCACCTCCCACACAGAGTGGTCTCATGGTTCTAGATGTCCTTGAACTTGTAGATTTCTATACCGTTCATGATGTTTGTAGGATCATCGGAATTTGTGTCCGCATCGTTTGCATGCATGATCAGAATTTTATCGTCCAGCGAAATATTTCCTTTAAAGATAATTCTAATGATTTCTTTCCCGATCTTTTTTACATGCTGATAGTCGAACGAGTTAGAAATCTTGTATCACTTAACAGCCCACAATAAGTTCAGATATTTGTATGTATCATCTACCTTGGTAAATGCAATGATGGGTATGTTTGGTTTCATCGTAGACAATCTTGCCACTGAGTATCCATTACTTGTAAAACAGATGATTGCTTTGATTGCAAGTTCTCTAGAAATTCTAAATGAGTTGAAAATTATGTTATCACTAATCTCATTTTCTGAAGTCACATGAATATCGTTTATATTAAAGTTTTTGACCGTATTTATTTCATGTTTAGAAATAGTATTGTATATCCCAGAGATATCCTCTACCGGTTCATCGCCAAAAGCAGTTTCTTGCCCAAGCATAAAAGCATCTATTCCAGCTTCCAGATACTCATTTACTTCATCGTATGTTGCTTGATGAGCGATAGCATTTTTCCCTGTTTTTGTTTTTTTTGAAAAATATCATGCAAGAATACATGGCTTACCGTATTGATTACACAACGAAATCAATTTATTTTCTGAAAAAGATTTTTTGACTCAAAGGGAATCTAATCATCCTTTCAAAAAACAAATTCAATCTGTCGCAGAGATAACTTCCTCCAAATTTTCTAAAACTTCCTTTGTCTCAATTTTAGCTATAATTTTCACATCTTTTGCGTTGTTTGCAAAAAGGTAATCTCTCAACTCTACTATATTATTGGCATCTTTCACGTATGAAACAAGCAAAATGTTTACGCCAATCTGTAATCATCGTAAGATATCTTTTTTGTCTTTTTCTGTCAGAAATGGCAAGATTGGTTTATATCATTTAAATATAACCTTTTTGGATGGTTGGATTGTCCCAGCTTCTATTGCTTTACAATGCAATGTTAATCAATCATTTGATTCTACTTTTAGCGCCACACTTACATCCTCAAAATGTATTTCAACGCCCGTCGAAATATCATTCAAATCTGGATAGTCCAAAAAAAGTTTTCCTTTTTCGTCTTCTTGATACTCAGAAAAATCAACTATGATTTTGTCATTTTTCTTTAATGATATCGCATGCGTGTTTTTACAGCTTATTTCTGATCATTTGGTCTCAAGCATGATAGTTTTGCTATTATCCAATTTGAGGATAGTATCAATATATTTTTTGTGATGATCGATCAAACCATTTGAAAGATTGATGCGAAACACATCTACATAATTTATAATTTTTGAAAGAACAGTTTCTTTTGCTAAAGAAGGTCCAATAGTGGCAATCACTTTGGAATAATGGAATACTGACATGTAGTATATAGTAACGATAAAAAGATCTAGTTAAAATACGCCTATTTGTCCTTCATCAGAACAATGGGGTAGAATAATACTGATTTTTTTGAAAAAATCAAGCTAAAAAGAAATATTTGGCTTAAACAAGCCAATAAAACCACGCCAAAGTGCGTTTCAGGGACAAACTTTATCTTCTGGTACTTCTTCTTGGAGGTCTTCCTCCACCCTTACCAGAACGATACGATGATTTGTGCTTATCCTCATCAAATGGGTTATATTCATCTTGTTCAGATCCACCAGCTCAAGATACCACAGAAAGTTTGATACCGAACATCTCTTCCAATTTCATAATATTTTCTCCTCACTTTCAAATTAATGCTCACTTACTACGTTCTGGGACAGCCAACTGGGCTTCTCCATCAGAAAGGATTGTAACCGTAGCTTTGATACCTGTTTCTTTCAATAGTAATCCAGTAAGATATTTGGAAGCGAATTGTTGCACTGGTGTCATGCCAGTAGCGACCTTCAATTTTGCCATTTCCATCACAACTATTTGTTCACCGAAACTATAGATTTCATACATAGGTTTTTGCGTAAAAAAATCTTTTACTTGGAGGACTGGACGAGCCAAATCTTGTGAAAGCATACCTGCAGGCACCTTTACAACTTGTTCCAATGTAAGCACTTCGCTCACCTTTCCAGCCGAAATAAACACAACTGTATCTATCACCTGTGGTAAACTTCACATATCCACATGCCCAATAAATCTTTGAATACTATCTACTGGTTTGGTTGCGTGGGTCACTCAAACCAACCCAATTCCTGTTAATCTTAAATCTGCATACAAGATAAAATCTTCTGCATTTCTAACCTCATCATACAACGCATGATCTGGTCTTGATAACAACAAAATATTTCTAACTTCGTCATGCGACGCATACGTAAATGAGTATTGCGATACCGCATCTGGTACAAGTAAATCACGAGGCGACTCCAGTGTTTTTACTATCTTATTATCCAACACGTACTGCTCTGCTAATGCTTGTGCAAAGGTCGTTTTTCACTCCCCTGGCGCACCTGAAATAAGAATTCATTTTGCTTTGTGACGGATATGTTCTTTGAGATCTTCACTCAATTCATAATCATCAAAAGATAATTTTTTAACTGGTCTCACAACAGTGATTTCCATGGTATCAACAAGTGGTGCATAGACAATAACAATTCTATACAATCCCAATTGTAACACTTTTGAATATTGTTTGTCAATTTCCAGAAACATTCCATTTTCATGGGTTGCCTCTCACAGCAAACTATCAGCGAGACGAGTTACATCATTTTTGGTTCGCACATCCGTTCAGAGTTTGGCGTGTCGGTCTCCTGGTTTTCATCACTTTGAGAGCATAGGAACTCATTCTTTGATGTGTACTGACATAGTATCAGCGAGGAAATATTGATCTAAGATAGACATAATATATAAGGAAAAATAAAAAAGAAAAAGTGGGATTATAAAATGAGAAAAAAATGTTTTTCGCACTATTCCATATTTCTTTGTATTTTATATTGATTTTCCATCTGAATTCAATTATATCATACTATGCTTTTTCAAACTCAATGATTAATCAGCATCTGAGACAAACAGACGAATATTGGTTTTCTTATTGACGGCTCTTCTGAAACCGCTGTAAGGAGCGTTTGCAATAAACACAGTATTGCCGTTTTTGGATTAATTCCATTTGTTGGTGATCCCAAAACATATGGGACCGTATACTTTCGTTTTATGGAAGGTAAAGAAGAAATGACGATCTATACGCAATATGAAAAAGCTCGTGAAGCATTTGCTTTTTTCCGTAGTGCGCAGTTTCTTATTTCATACATTAACAATAGTAAATCTCCTATTTCAGATGAAAACGTGAAACTCGTCATTGATAAACTAGAAAACGAATATAAAGAAAGTCTAATAGTAGATCCAAATAAAAACAAAAATTATTTTCAAAAAATAAGTAAACTTTTTGTTGAACGTAGTGGACAATGATTGATATCTCTGAAACAGCTTGCAACGATAGCTCTCTCTGATGGAGATGAGATATTAGCTAAAATTATACAAGTCCAACCATTTGTTGCAAACAAAATAAAAAATTTACAAGATGAGTTAAAAAAGGTAAAGTTAGGTACTAACGAATCAAGAATCCGCGATGCAATCTGAATGCTGTATCATACGCTTGAAGAAGCAGAATTAAGCATCTTACAAGAACAAAAAGAGCATGAAGTTAGCGTTATCAAAGGTTCTATTGTAACATATTTGGATGTGCTTTCTGAAGCAGAAAGATTTGAAAAATCACAAAAAGTATCCAAGGCGTGAGCACACAAATCTGGTTCAGATCTATATTATGGGTTTTTGTGAACTCTCTGACTTTACAATAAATTTCTCACAAAGGACATCAAAAATAAAAGCAAAAATATCGTTGTAATAATCGATACACTATATACCATATTTGGCATGTTTGTACTTATGACAATGATTTGGTTGGCCCTTTTACAATTGGTCAATACTCTCTTTTTTAATGGATCTTTCTTCACTCTTAGATTTATTGATCTTTGATTAGTGGGATTGGCTTCTGCGATACTCATCTATTACAAAAAACCCAATCTTAAAAACCTTCTTTTCATATGACCATTTTGCGCTGGATTGTTTTTTCTCGTGCGTTATCTCATAAATACTACGTTTTGATTCTAACAGCTTACATATGATACGAAGCATTGCCATCATATCACTAGGTACTTCTATATTTCTATTCCAACTAGGAACGCTTTGGGTTGCTCTTGTCCCATTATTAGTGAGTATGTATCTTATTTTCACTGATGGGCGTATAGAAAAAACAAAAAAAGATCGATGATTTTCAAAATATCATATCCTTTTTGGATTGTGGTGTGCAATCATTATTGGGTTAACTCTTCTTCTCCACACGCTGAATATCTGAATGATAACTATATTGCTTATTGTACTGGGATTCCATGTCGTGCTAATATGGTTAACTCTGCTTTGAGGATATAAAGATGAGTTTACCATGTTTCACATTGGATATTATTTTATTGCATTTTTGATTGCTCGATTCGTTCCAATCCAATATGGATTACAAAATGGCATCATAGCTTGGCTACTTTTTCCTATTCTTACATTTCTTTTATATATGTGAGGAAGCTTTTTTATCAATCCTTTTGTTCCACTTCCTGCACAACGGCACTATCGCACAGGTATCTTTTTTGTTATTAGTTTTTTATCAAGTACTATATTATATTTCTTTTCAGCACCTCTTATTTGATGGATGTCTGGTCTTTTGTTTTACACTGTTATTGTGCGATTTTATGCACATCAATATATCGGATATATTACATCTGAAAAAAATGCAAAAGTAGATGCTGAAGATATTTTAGCAGGGAAAAATGTCATCCAACCGAAAGACACTCGAAAACATGATTTTCAAGAAATAATCTATAAAACCGCAGGAAATCTTCCTATAAGTTGGCGTTTACCTCTTGTTTTATGATGAACAGTTTTTTTGCTAGGTGTTTTTGGAAGTGCTTTTTCTCATACCAACTCCATTTGAGCTAGTATTACATTGTTTATACTTTGTTTTGCGGTCGTTTTGTATTATGATTCTCTCAGACAATGGCAAAAAGTGGCCTATCCCACTACTCAATGACTATCAATTATTGGTGCATGCGTACATTTTATTTTTCTTTGGACCGTATGGAAATATATTGGGTTTAGCAACCTAACCGCTTCTGTATTTTTGACTATGGGCTGGACTATAATTCACCAATGATTAGCAATATTTTTATGATGACAAGCTATCTATCGAAATAATTCTAAAAAATATCCATTGTTATATGGGTATGTTGTGAGCACTGTCTTACTTGCGCTTGGTGTTTCACTGTTTCTGAATCAAGTACTCCAAATACCATCTTTTTCTACAGGAGTAATCCTTCTATATCTTGGAATAATTGGTACAATGACTTACTTTTTTATGCGCACATTTTCTCCTAAAACTATTGGCTAATAATTCACATTATATGTATTAAATATTTTTGCAAAAATAAAAAAGAGCCAGACTTACTGGGATATATCTTGCGATACCTTTCAGTAGCTACA
>CAZMFL010000026.1:1551-12968 GCA_964565575.1 uncultured Candidatus Peribacteria bacterium | reverse complement strand
CGTGAGATTCTTGAGTTCTTGATATGCATATCTATCTATATTTATTTCCAACATCCATGCAAGAACCTTAATAATTATTAATAAAAAAGGAGTATTAACTATTAACTACTAATCATTAACCATTTATAATTAATCTAAAGTATAAGTATTTTTTTGTATAGCAAAACTCCTCTGGAAGACCAAAGGAGCATACTTTTAGAATCTGCTATAAGAAAAAAAGTTGTGAAGGTGTTTTCATTCATTTTTTTCTAATAGCAAGCGCATCAAAATAAGAATCACTTCCAAGTAATTTCATCGAATCTAAGAGTCTGGTGTAGCTAACAGTCCAAGTGACGCCTCTGGAATCCAATGGATCGCGGTAGTACACTTGACCTGAGCCATCTTTGTTAATCTTGATACCTACAATCAGAATGAAATGCCCCTTTTCAACATTTGGATCAATGAAGTAGGTATACCCATTCTGATTTGTTGCATGGACATCGTTTGCTCGTGAATAGGTAGAATTTATATTTAGCACCACTATGACAGGAAAGCCATCTTTGATTGTGCTTTCTATAAACTCTTTGGTTTGGGCTCGTTCAGTCGTTCTCAGATATAAAGCTTGTATAAAACGATAATCATACGTATCCGCATACCATCTCAAATCATTTATATACATGCCAACATTATCATCAAATTTTCCTGCTTTTTTGAGATTTGTATAAATCTCACCCGCTTTCCACTTGTCTGAAGGGAAATAAATACATTCTTCATACGCAATGGGTTGTACAGCAAGCATATATGATACCGGAGCACACATTACACCCCCTGGAAATTCAGGTTTAGCGCTAAACTGATAAAAATGCCGATAATAATTAAAATAAGCATACTTCATATACCAGATACCTGGAGTGCTATTGTAAACATATCCACCCGACTGTTGAGAGGCAAATTGCTTACCATTTACTGAGTCGGTTTGGGTAGAACTTGTTGGTCCAGAGCCAACTCGATATCCACCCGTAAACATAGTTTCCCAATCAGCCTCTTTTCCATTTGACCGAAACATATATCCGCTTTCGTTGTCTAATACCTCATTTTGAGGTTCATCTGGACCAGTGAAATTCCCAACATACAAACCAAAATAAGGATCATACGGGTTAGAAGTATTTCCGTTGTCATTGTTGTCGTCGTTGTTGTCGTCATTGTTGTCGTCGTTGTCGTCGTTGTCGTTGTTAATTATGACATTTTTACCATCAATTTTAATAAAAGGGTCTTCTGGCGGAATATAGTATTCACAGCCAATTAAAGCTATCATAAAGATGCTACATAAGACCACCAAAATCATTTTTTTTTCAATAAAAGTTTTCATAAGGCATTCATTTTTAATTAATTAAAGATTTATATATTACAATTCACATAAAAGATACACCTTCACAACGCAAGCACTATACTGGAAAAAAATGAGAAAAAAACTGACAAAACTAGGACAAATTCAAAAAATACAATAATCTATGATATTATGTAATAAAAATAGAATATGTCTACGCATTATCCTCTTATTAAATGGACAGAGCACATACAAAATAGCGAAAAAAACAAAAATATATATAGTTATGTATATATGCAATAGAAGCATATCGTGTGTACTATAACCATCATAAAAGAATGGAAAACGAAGCTCTCTTAGAGCCACAAACACAAAAACTTATAAAAATCTATACTACCATCTATAAGATTGTTTTTCAGTATAGTTTTTTTATCATACCGCTTCTACTCTGATTGGTGGCAGCCATTTTTTTGGACTCCAGAGAAAAAATAGTACCAAAAAAAATAAACGAAGTATACAAACAAATCACGTATACCAACACAAATGGAATGTACAAGCCAGCGAGAGTATCAGATCAAATATGACCTATTCTAGATGGGATTTGAGATGTGAAAATCTTAGGATGAGATCTTCAAGCCACTTGAAATGTAATTATCTGAAGAAACAATATTATCACGCTACAAGACATTGTCCTACCAAATGAACAATATATACTAAATTTTGATTTTTCATGAGGAGTGGAATATTTTTCCGGAAATTATGATGTTAAAAATTTGACAAATGAAATACTAGTGTGTTGGAAAGCACATTTTTCCGTGAAAATAGAAATGTTCAACAAACAAATATGGATCAAATTTTGGGTGTTCTGATGGAAAGAAAATATTTTACAAATCCATATTTGATGGAACTTGAACAACAACAGAAAAAAACAAATTGAATTATAACTGAATATAATTTAGATTGTATGCAAAAACCCAAATTTTTTGACGGGTTTTGCAACAAAAACATAGAATACTTCATTCAAAATTTACCAACCATCGACCTAGAGGGCAAGCGAGATGATATTTTTCTCCTATCTTCAACGTTAAAAAAGAAAGAGCATGTTGATGGCTTCTGCGTAAACATAATGTACAATATTTTTAAACAGCCATATCCGTCTGCAAAACTTGATGTTATTATGAATGGCGTATGCAAAGAGTACAACGTTCGTTACAATAAAATCAAAGATTTTTTGAAAGTAGAAAATCAATTAAATGGAATAATGTCAGATGAATTAATCAACACCAATGTAATTGCAAATTTGTTTAAACTGACTTCATTGCGACAAAAAATAATTATTCAAAATAAGAAAAAAACGTTTGATGCAAGCGTTATTGAGGCATATTTAAAATTTTTCAATACACTAATACATGAAGAAAATATACCTGTACCTCAATTTTATATTGATGCATGATACTATTTTAACAATGTATATTTAAAGAACATTATAAAAGAGGAAAGTGCGACATCCACAAACTCTGCAGTTAAAACAGAATCATCAAAATTGCTAGATCAGATAAAATGATTAAACAAATGAAATATGTCTGTATGAATAAAGGGGCTAGAAAATATGATAAGAAATGAAGAATTAACCAAGCTTACAGTTGCCAAAAGCGAAACGCCAATGTTTTTTTTACAGAACCTTCAAGAAATTTTTGTAGATTATATCAGATGATTCCCAGAAATCGGTATAGATAAAGCTGAGACGGATACAAACACTCGTGTAGCGCGTGTTTTATGAACACTCCGCTACAAAGATGAATGAGTAGAGCAGAAAAAATCAATTATAGCGACATTTGACTATGTTGACAATAGATTTTTCTTATCATCAATCCGCTTGCCTGACAATTCAGCTTTAGATAAAGTTCTTACAGCATTTATTGCAGATAACAAATCAACAAGTTTTTCAGATGTGTTAGAATTTATTAAAAGCAACGGCGATTATGTCCCTACAAAAATCACCATGTGTGGTGTTCTTAATTGAGAAAAAGCAATAAAAGTGCAGACTTGTTCAAAGACAATAGCAACAGTAATAATCAATTCTACTCGTGTAGATATAACTCTTAAAGATGATATTGCTACAGAAATCAAAACAAGTAACAAAAAACGACAAGCAAATTTGGATAAGCATTTTGAACAATATGGAAGTGTTAGTCCAGAAAGCATAATTGGTACGCTACAAAAAATGCAAACAGCTGAAACATATACTACTCCTGCGGAAGAAGAGCTTACAAAAATAGAAACAGAAAAAATTGCCATAGTAGGTAAATTCAAAATATTCCTTGGTGTCGAGCCAACATCTATTGTGAAAAAAGATGGAAAACGGATTACAACATTTGAATTACAATGATACAAATTTGGAACTATTGTTAATATTCAAAAGAACTATAAATTATCACCTTTAATTGTCCAGGTTGGAGGCCAAAACATCAATATCCCTTCATTTTCAATCACCCTAATTCCTTTCTCTAAAACGCTTATCGATCAATTTGTGCGCGACCCTCTAGAATTTATCAAAAATATCGATCAGGTTGCATATCAGAAAATTCAAAGTTTATCTGGCAAAAAATAACAGATTCATACGCCATATTTTTTCAATTTCATGTAATCTAAAAACCGCCTCCATCCGAAGATAGCGACGGTTTTTGGAGCGGGCAACGGGATTCGAACCCGCAACCTCTTCCTTGGCAAGGAAGCTCTCTAGCCAATTGAGATATGCCCGCATAATTGTGCGAAAATAATACTAATATCCACACAAAAGGCAAGATTTTTTATACTTCTATCACAATCTGTTTAGATTCTTTCAATTTTTGTTGTGCTTTTTTGGAAACTATAAGCCCTCACAAAGAGAGATAGACCATAACAACGCCAACAACAGTTACAATATCACCTACATATATACCCTTATCTACATCATTCACCAAAAATCCATATCCTAGCACAACAACAAGCAAAGAGGAAACCACAGCCCATAGTTTTGCTTTTGGAATAGGTAAAGCTAGGAGTCCAAACACTATGAGAAAGCCAAGCAATAATAAAACAATAATTCAAGTAACGATGAATGAATATGGCTCTGGCAAAGTCGAAATTTGATTACCATGATTCATATACCACCCTATTGCACCCAATCAAAGCGCAGGTAACAGGATAGCAAATATTTTTCTTAACAATTTTTTTGTAAAATAAAAACCTATTTTCATAGTATAAAGAATCCGGATCTATTTTTCAAGCCGACGAATAAATATATGCGTTTATTATACTCTTTGGTATATGAAAATTTGATAATAAAAACACACATTAGTGCGCCAAAAAGAAAGCATACTATTATTTTTTCTCTAGGGAAGGTCAATATTGATTATCTCCAACATCCCCCTTTTTTAAACAAAGATATACATGACTTATTAATACGATCAACGATCCAAACATTCATAATATCTTAATTATAAATATTCAGTCTATTTCAAACCAGGCAGCAATAATGTTTAATAAAATTGTTACTAAAAAAATAATAACCTCAATATTTCACGTTTGGTTAAGATCATGAGTTCTTTTATACAAAAGGCTAACATATGGAATAAAAACAGAAAGGACAAATGCTGTTCTTATCAAAAAAAGTCTTGTTAAAAAACCGTCAACTCAGAAAAAAAGAACATTAAGATACTCCAATATCATTCGTAAAATAGGAATAAAAAAGAAAACATAAAAAGACCTATAGAAAAATTGGAGTCTGCTAATTCTTCAAGATTTTATGCGAATTAAAGTGGCAACGAAAGACATAGTATTTTAATCAACGAATTTAAAAGTAAGCCTATTAAAATATTTATTAGGATAAAAGAGAGCTTATATATAAATACCTGTTTTTCAAGCCGACGAATAAATATGCAAATTGTGTCTTGATTTTCTTTTCCACCATCGTATATATAAAGAAAGATTTATTTTATTTTTTCTTGTTTTTTCATGAAAAGAAATGTTATTGAATTAATGGGGACGATGGTTTTTGTTCTCATCGCATGATTGAGTAACGACCCATTGGCAATTGGTATTGGTTATGCCGTTATCCTTTGTCTGACGCTCCCATTCTCAAACGGTTATCTCAATCCAGCAATCACATTAGGTATGTGGGCACAAAAGAAAATCACACTAGACACAGCGATTCAGTATCGGGTTGCACAAGTTATTGGTGCGACATTATGAGCACTGCTCGTTTGGTTTTTCCAATGATCACCGATGCTTATCATGCCAGTTGACGGCATAAGTATGTGGAAGATTGCAATTGCAGAGTGATTGTTTACTCTATTCCTAACTATAGGCGCTATCATTATTAGCAAAAAATATGAAGAAAAATATCTAAGCGCAATTATCGTTTGACTCCTATTGTTCGTAGCGATTATGAGCGTTTGAAAAATAACTGGTGGTGTATTTAACCCAGCGCTCGCAATTGGCTGATCTTTTGTTGACTGGATTCATGGAGGTGAAAGTGGTATGTTCCTTTGGATGTACTTAATTGCGACAGTTCTTGGCTGATTCCTCGGTGGTAAAATACTTGATATGAAATACGACAAAATATAGAAAAACAATAATGACAACTGAAAAAGCTCTCTGGCACATCTACTAGAGGCTTTTTTTAAAAAACCCAAAGCGAATGCTTGGGTTGCGAGAAGTCGTGAATTAGAAGAAACCCATCAATAGGACGCAACAAAACAAAAATCGTCTATTTTGCAAGTTGTCCCATATAAATTTCTAAGAAACTTTTTAATTGTTGATATCTATGAAGTGCGTATGGTCTCATTTTTGCAGTCATGAAAAGATTGTCAATTTTATCAACAATAGTTTGAGTGTATGTTATCATCTGGTCTGTTCAAAATCCTCGCACTTGATATGCGTTATTCAAAAAAGAGGTAATTTTGTTGTAGACAAATCACTCGCCAGGTTTCAATCATGGCACGTCCGTTGCGATACACTCTCCATCATGTATATAGGTAGCCAACTTATTTGTTCCCATCACACAAGCATTTCCAAATGTTTGGAGTTGTGCCGGGCACGGTGCTTTGATACATTGCACTGCTACTGACGCGCAGACAGGTTGATATTGCATAGTACACATCATCTGTTCTTCTTGTATACAATCCATCATACGGAGAAGAGATCAATCTGGATAGTACCACCCTTCTGCGCTATATCATGATAATGACGCACCGTGACAAACTGGTAGACCTTTTGTGGGATTATAACAAAGCATTCCCGCTCCAAGCAATCCAGTAGCGTATGGATTTATCGTAGCCAATCCTGGTAGACAAATCTTTGCGTAGTCTGGTGAGACGCTTCCATTGGTCAGCTCTCCTTCTTTCACGATCGCGAATGGTCACTTTGCATACTCACTACAGCTAGCTGGTCCAGGATCTTGGCAGTACATTTTGGTGCAACCTCGAGCGTCTTGTATTGTTGTTCTAAAACAGCTATTACAACCATCATTTCCTTTCACGCATGTTTCAGGTAGATAATTTGCGTTTGCTTCATATTTTGTACACGTATAGGTTATCGGCGTTTGTGTTTCTGCGCAAGCCATAAGAGTACACGCCCACTCACTAGTAGAGCTCATCCTGGAACAAACATTTCCACAACTTTCTCTGGCAGCAATACAATTTGGAGCTAGTCCTTCGATAGATAATGCTGTTTCACCGCTTGCAAAAGTAGAAAAGGTAAATCACACCCCCATAAACAAAACTATAAGTCATCAAAGATTTTTTTTCATAAGCTATGCATGAAAAGATAAATAGTACTTATAGTATACGAATATAAACGATCATTGTGACCCCATTTTTTCAAAAAAATTACATCCTTTCAACTGGCTGCATACCGAGCAAGTTCATGGTTTTTGCAAGCGTTTGCACTAATTTTTGGAGTAAAACTACTCTCGCTATCTTCAGATCATCTGCAGAATTGCTGATATGGACTTCATTGTAGTATGTGTTAAATAATTGGCACACTGAAATCAAATATCTTCCCAATAGATGTGGCGCCATGCTAGCTAGAACTTCTTCCTGGACAGTGGATAACTCGTCTATTTTTTTTACAAGCTTAATTTCAAGCGGATGAGTCAACAACGACAAGTCAATATTTCCCGTCATTTTCCCAACCTTATGAAGAACCGCATGAATCCTCGCGTTTGTATAAAGCGCATACGCACCCGTTTCTCATTCCATATCCAAGACTTCATCTATATCAAAGGTAATATCTTTGAGAATATCCGTTTTGGTCAAAAAGAAACGGAATGAGGAAACAGCTATACTCTCAGCTGTTTTTTGCAACTGATCATCAGAGACTCATTCATTACGTTTTTTGGTTTCCTCGTATGCTTTTTGATGGAGCAGATCTAGCATTTCGTCCATACTTACGGTCCATCATTTACGAGATGCAAAGGGCAATCTTGTCTGTTGTTTTTCCTCATCAGTCAGTTCAAATCATCCTTTCAAAAGCGTCTGTGGTGTCAAGTAAACAACCCCATATCCAAGTGGCGCATACTCTTTTTCTTCGCTCAAGAAACCCAGCATTTCAAGCGCACTTTTTACAACTGTCTGCGAAGGGATTTGACGGTTGTCGATGATCGTGATTGCCTTATTGTAATCACCGAAGGTGATATTTTCTCCGATTGATTCGTCTGATGTCGTTGAGTAGATCGTAGAGGATCACTGGCCAACATCCGGTTGTTGTGCAAAAGAATAGAAGTGAAATTGTTTCGTTAAAAAACCCAACTTCCGCATAGCAAATGCGATATCTTTCGCGACGTATGTTGCAACGCCATCTGATTTAACGAGTATAGAATATTGTTTTTCTTCTTTTTGGAACAGTGGATGATCTGAAAAATCGATTATCCAGCATCATTTTGCATCAGTGAACTTTTCCATCACACTTTTGTCATCATCTTTTCCATCTTGATTTTTTGATTTTTCAGCGAGAAACTCCTCATCGACGAACTTGACATGACCACGGTTTTTCAGCAACTCCAATGCTTCTTCAAACAAATTCAAATGGAGCACATCTGTCTCCCGATTAATCATATTGAAACTAGCACCAATTCTTCGACAACTACGCAATTGTTCTATCGTACATTTTTTTACATACTCTTTGTGAAACGCCGTAATCTGCGCGTCGCTATTTGTCTCGATTGCATGCAATGTTTTGGAGAGTTTTTCTTTGAAGTCTGGGTCGTCATCCTTTCCCCTCATCTGCAAATACACTTCACCACAATAATGATCAAACTTTTTCCCAGCTGGTGGATCTAATGGTATATCATAGGAAAGATGGCCAACGATATTGTATCAAACATTTACACCAGAATCATCTCCATAATGCGATGTTTGAATATTGTATCACAACTCTGTATATACACGACGAAGTGTGTCTCCTATACACACATTTCTCGCATGACCAACATGGAGTGGCTTATTAGGATTTCACGACATATACTCCAGGAGGATTTTCTTTTGCGATGGTTCTTCTTGGGTTGTTGTTTGTATAACATCTTCTGTAGATTTTCCGATAAGAGTTCCGGTGGTTTTTTCGCCACCCAATATATGTTGTACGTAGTCTGTTGTATCAATAAAAATATTTATATATGGGCCAACCCCTATCACTTTCGCGAAGTTCGCAGGCAAATTTTTATTGATCTCTGAGGCGATTTCAGTAGCAAGCACCTGCGGTGCTTTTTTCAAATTTTTTGCAAGCGTAAAACAAGGGAACGCAAGGTCGCCCATATCAGCTTGTGGCGGCAGTTCTATCATTTTCTGCACCTCGCTGGGTTCCAAAAAGGCATATGGAACAAGAAGTTCAGCGAAGTGTTGTTTGTACAAATCCAGAATCATTGGTTGCGTAGGAAAATAAATACCCTTTGAGTATAAAAAACTGATAGAAAATTGCGAGAGAAAAAAACTGTGTGTGGTAAGTGCAAATGCCCCTAAAAACACCGTCTGCTGAAAGCAAAAAATTTTTGGGTAATTCAATGTGTAGTTATAATACTGCCTGTTACAACAAATCCATATATTTCTCTCCTGCGTTCGCAGGAAACCCCGTCATCCTTGCTCCTCACTGCACTTGCACTTGGAATCCAAAGAGGTAACCCAGCAAGACAGCATCTGACTCATACGCTCTGTAAAATCCTCCAACGACAAACAACAATATTCTATTTTTCCGATCTGGATCAGTCTTGTAGTGGTTTCGATACATCTGTGGTTGCATATAAAGAGTCGCTATGTTGTAAAAAAAATCTCGATGGTGGGTTAACCGTCTCTCGCCTACTCCTCTCGCTCGCTACAAGCGCGAAAGGGTCAAGGGGACAAGGGGAAAGGGGCAAGGGTTACTAATAGGAATTCTTGAAGCAACGGGCAGAGAAACCGTAGGCGCGGCGATCCGTACGACCAGGATTCACGAGGGACGAATAGAAGTTCAGAAGACGAGCACTCTGACCACCTGGAGTAGACGACCAGTAGAAGCCGTTTGACCCTTGACCGTCGACTGACGATGCTGAATCGTAAAAGCGGAGACCTGCCATTGGCAATTTAAGAGTGTCCCTAAAGAGATTTCATTTACTACTTAGATACATTGCATCTCCAGAATAGATCTTTACCCATATATTATACAATCATTGTCGTTCTGCTTGCGTTGGTATGTGATATCATGCATCACATGGTCACTGTGTTTTTTCTGGTCGTAGATTGTTATTCAGTGCGAGTGACCAGTCATATCTTTGGGCACTTCCCATTCCATAAATCCATGTACTATTATTGTACGGATTCGTTCAATTATATGTGCTAGTGTCGACTTGTCATGTACTGTTTGGTGTGATAGTTTCACCTACGGTACTTGAAAAAGGATGGTTATTTCCCCACTGGAAAAAAACTCCTCTTATCGCAGGATTAGTGTGATCTGTCCCTGCTTGTGTTGCTCAAACGTTTCTATCTGCTATCACATACGTAGTTGTGCCATCAGAGATGACGAGATCATTTAACACTTGTGTTACACCGACAATCGGTGCTCATCAGAAACCATATGCAATAGTTAATCCCTTCCCTACTACCTGATATGATCATTGTTTATTTGAGTCTATCATTCCTACTGCATTTGTGGTATTTCCTTTCTTCGATTCCATCAGCGCGGTGATTGCATAGACTGTTCATCATGTGTTTGTCCAGTATGCGAACGAATCTCCTGTCACTTGTATATTGCTTGGTGGGATATCGATTGCTACTGTTCACTTCCCTGGATCGGTTGGGATAGTTGTTAGATATGGTGATATCGCATCTGTTATATCTTGTCTTGCGATACTTGTTCCTGTGGTTGTCAGTGGTGCTAGTGGATAGGTGCTACCCTTTTCTTGTGCGTAGAGTTCTACTGCGCTAGAGATCTGTCATACCTTCACGATACGAGCTGAGTCACTTGCTCTTTCTCTCGCTCCTACGAGTCTTGGTATGAGTGTGACAGCGAGGATACCGATAATCACAACAACGACCAGCATCTCTATCAGGGTAAATGATTTGTTTGCTTTCGTCACTTTGGTTACCGTTGGTAAGTTGAATGTAGAGTGGGACATGAAAATAAAGTTAATTATAAATTGTTAATGGTTAATTATTAATAAAAAAGTCACATTAAACATTAATCATTAAACATTAAACATTAAACATTAATCATTAATCATTGTTTGTATTATAGAATCTCGCAACGATTGCAAGGGTTGTTTTTCGGTGTGGTATTGTCACTCGCGTCTCTTTTTTCATCGCATATTCGTTGGCGTGGATTGTCTCGGGGAGCGTTGCGGAAAGAGTACATTTGCTACTTTGTGTTCATCTGCCCTGCAAAACCCACTCGACAACCACTAACCAACTTCATATGCTATGGACAATATTGCAAGATGGATTTTCCCTTATTGATAGTATCTCCTATCTATACGAATATATAAAAAAATCGCCTTGCGATTTTTTTACCGGCGGTTGCGCGGTGAGCAACGGTATGTGGGAAAGCGTTGTAAGCAACGATTTTTGCCCGAAGGGCAACTTCCGAGAGGTCGTGATCGTCTAGG
>CAZMFL010000026.1:0-1541 GCA_964565575.1 uncultured Candidatus Peribacteria bacterium | reverse complement strand
TGATTGGACGGAAGACTGCAGAGAGTGACTAGATTGCGTGGAATACTTTGTATTGAATGCCCTAGCAGATAGGACGGAAGACTGCAGAGAGTGGCTAGATTGCCAGAGACAGGTCTTGTCTATTTAAATCTCGCTAATCACATCATATTTTGTGTCGACATTTCCCAAGATAGATATAGCGTAAATACGTTTTGCAATACCCTGTGATTTCAATTTTTGAGCAGTGATATTTAGCGTTGCGCCAGATCCCACGAAATCATCTATCAACAATATGTTTTTGATTGGTTTTTGTTTTGATGGTAAAAAAAGTGTATTTTCTGCATTTCTTATTCTCTGTTTCATCTCTTTTAGCGATTTTTGAGGTATAACAATTTGTGTTGGAAAAATTTTTTCAATAATAATATGAGGTAGATCAAGATTAAGTCACTTTTGTATTTCGCTCATAAATTGGACCTTTCTTTTGATGCTTGGTGGAATAAAACATACAGCGTCTATATGGTTTTTGAGAATAAATGATTGAATAGGTTGTTTTATAATATTTATGATTTGGATAATAAGTGCTCTATTCTGTGATTGCTTCGCATAAAATGTCATACTGCCCAGCGGTGATCTACCAAAATGACCTATTTGATAGGCATCAATATAATATAGATTGTCAATTGCTACTTTACCAAGTCTTGCATCTAGATATGCATTTGCAGATATCAAACCTAACCTGTTTTTCAGATTTTCCTTATTTTTTCGCATAGCACAATAAAACTCATACTGCTTTTTTATATCCAGATCCCTGTGACCGCACCACTGGACAAATCCCTCGTACCCTTCTAACAAATTTCCATCAGCGCTATAATTATAAAATGTTGTATTCAAGAAACTTATTTCTTTGTAAGAAAGAGATGTGTGTAATTTCTCTGATGTATCTTTTTTTGAAAGCGCATAATAGACTTTTGGGACTGTGCCTAGTTTGCGAATTACACCATCTTGAAGAAGATCTTTGAGATAACGATGTATCAGCGTGGGATGAAGCTGAAAGTGGTCAATTAGTTCTTTGGGTTGGACTGTATCATGTCCTGTTATATAGGAAATTATGTTTTCCTTTGTAGTTATTTTGTGTTTTGTTGCCATTGGTATATATCAAATATGGAGTAAAATATGCCTCTGAACGAAGATCAATTCTTTGCTCGCAGAAAAAAAAGAAACAAATTATTAATTTTTTTTTGTAAATTATTAATAAAAAAGGAGTATTAACCATTGTTTTGATTTTCCTATAATCTATAAAAAGATAATATGATTGTGCTGTTTATTTATCTCGTATAATATTGCATCCATAGTATCACATCTACAATAGACTATCTAGTATAGACATAATATTATAGATTGTATAAAATAATGCAAGTGTTTTTTAAAGAGTAGTTATTTGTTGCTAGAGAAACCGATTGTGTTTTTGGGTGGAAAGAAAACAGTTGAAGATGTCTCCAATTCGATAACAACACGAACAAAGAAATCTATTTTTCCCATTGGAATAGCTATGAAAAAATATA
>CAZMFL010000025.1:0-13177 GCA_964565575.1 uncultured Candidatus Peribacteria bacterium | reverse complement strand
AAAGAAAAGAGACGAAGTGAAGAGCATAGAATGGATTATAGACACCTTTATATTTTGATTTTCCTATAATCTAATAAAATTAAGAAATATCTGTGCTTTGTCATTTATGTGAAGCAGGATTATATGCCTGGAAAAGAAGAGAAATAATTTCGGAAGTTCATAACCTTTCAGCATTCATACTCAATCACGATAATCATTCTTGAATAATAGAACATCTCGTGTCTAATTGACTTTTTGTTTTCAAAAAATTACGATAACGCGCGACAATCAGCTCAGCAGAATCTTTTGGGTTTAACGCGTTTAATAGTTTATCTAACCGCGATAACTTCATACTTTTTTCATCATTCATATTTACCGCGGTATAAAAGGGAACTATGATATAAAACTCCTTTACATAAAGAAGTCACTGAGCTAGGTTTATTTGCTCCAAAAAAGATATGTATCACTCTCCTTGTTCTTTCAGTGCATCATTTTCGATTAATGCAACATTTTTTTGCATGTATCCAACATATGGTGTCAAATCTAAATAGTTATTGCGAACAAGTATTTGAATAGGAAAATCTAGCCCATTTAAAAATCTTTTATAGCGTTCAAGAATCGCTTGTTGTTCATCGGTATTTTTCAAATCAAGATTTACTCCATCAATACGCAAAACACCCCTGAATCCTCAATCTTTGAGAATAATAGCATCTCATCTTATTTCAGAAATAGGAAGCATTTCTTCTGTGTTAAACAGTTGTTCAGGGGAACTTTTTTTGATTTTGTTTCTTTCAAATGAAAGCAATGAGAATGCCATTATATACCTCTATTGTAAATATAAAATATGAAGTTAACTATATATGCACTTAAACCAACCAATATCAGACCTATAGTTGCTCAAACAACTGTTTTTCTTGCATTTTGGACAGCTTCTTCTGATTTACTAGAAAAAAATATGCTATAAAATGAATATAAGATCAATACAACGGAAATGATTCATAACAAAGCAAGAACATAATTTATGACTATTTGAACATATGTTATAGCCTTTCAATTCTCGCCTGAATAGTTAATTCAAAATAAATCCAAATAATCTTCCAATAAACTACCATTCTGATTGGTTTGATTTACAACCTTCCCAATATCTGATGTTGGTGTTCATTTATCATAGGTGTAAGGGAAATCCTTATCTGATTTTGTAGTTGAATCACTACCCGCACCTCATCATCAATCTCATCATCAATCTCCTCAGAAACCACCTCATCATCAATCGTAATCATAATAATTAATTCCTCATCCTCAAGCATCATCAGAAATAATATCTATTTGTTTCGCAAAAGTTGAAAATGAAAAAAAGCATAATCACACTAAAATAAGCATCACGCCTGATAGTCTTTTCAGAAATGTGTTATACATAGCCGATTTGACTTTTCTATCTTGAATGGTTTTTGTTTCCATATAGTATAATTTGAAAAAATAAACTATTACACAACCTTATCAATCACATACAAAACAAAATTGACAAAAATCGCACTCAATCCAATTCCCAATAGTCCTATCAAAGCTGATCTTGTCCTTTTTGTTCGTTCTTTGAATTTGGTTTCATCTCAACTAGAAGTAATCATCTGGAACCCCGTATAGAGAAGATATATCAAAGCAACTGTTCAGACTATAAATAACGTCCAATTTATAATATTTTGTGCGTAGGCTAGAGCAGCGTCTTGGGCCTTTAAAAAAGTAGTAAGTCTCCCTTGTTTCATGTATAAACCTTGCACCTTTTCAGCTATTCCGTATGACCCATCTCTTAGTGGGTCTTCTATATTGTCTGTTTCTACGATGGTCTGATGGTCCTTATTCAAATTTTTATAGTTGTCAGATGGTATGTTATTGAAAGAAGCGCTAACTGATCAATATGCAAAAAAAATAGTCAAACTACACAACGCACCCAAAAGAGAAATAATTTTTTTTTGTTTCATTTCTACAGATTACTTATATAAAAGATGCTTCTGAACGAGACTCATTTCTTTGCTCGTAGAAGCAGAAAGAAAAGAGACGAAGTGAAGAGCATAGGCCCCAGATTATAGACACAATTATATGCTGATTTACCTATAATCTAAAAAGTGCTCTTTTTATTATACTCGCTTTTAGAGAAAACGCAAAAAAGGAGCTACTTTTTTTATGTTCATTTTAGAGCCTCATAAGGACTCTTTCCCTTCCCATAACACGCATAGATTCATATAAATCAGGCGTTTTGGTTGAGCACAAGAGTTTGATGCGCAAATACATAGCTAAATCCCCAGTTTTTCATATGTATCCACCTTCTTTAAATTCAGCGTTAGAGGCAGCAAAACCATTCTCTTTCCCTATTTGCTTCAGCTGGTCAAACCAAGCTTCTTTTGGTAATTCAAGATCAAGTTGGTCTTTGTAGCTGGAAAGAAACTTTTCCATACGTTCAAAAGTACAGGATTCTGGCAAGGGAGGTAAAAATTTGCTGATTTCTAACCATATCTGGTCGTAAAAAGGAAGTAATTGGTCTATAATATCATTAAATTTTTGATATCTTTTCGGATCGGCATCTGTTAGACGTTCTATGTTTAACACGTCAAATGTGTATTTTTTTTGCTCTTTCATCAGCTCGGAGAGCTGTTTATCAAAGATTGCCTCTCACGAAAAAACATGGATCTGTTCTGCATTCCCATCACTATCAGTTGGGTTATATTTTTTTTCTAAAATATGGCCTATCGTTCCTGCATATTTTTCTGCCCATGCAAGCGCCCTGTCGTAAAATGTTTCTTTGTCGACCTTTGCAAGCCACTCTTTACTTACAAATGACAGCTTTGTCACATCAAACAACGCACCAGAAGCTCCCATGCGAGTTATATCAAAAACATAATCTAGGTATGTTTTGTCTGTATTGGTCTTTTGTCGATCCTCAAAAAACGGGTCTATTATATTCATCAAAAATTCTAGAACTGCTTCAGGCGGAATGCCTTGCTCCAAGAACCATTGCACATTTGCCTCATAATCATGTCTTTTTGAAAGTTTTCTTTTATTGTTTGTTGTTGTATCAATCTTCATCAATGGTGCGATATGTGCATATTGTGGTGGTTCGAAGCCAAAGACTGCAAACAATTGAACATGGAGTGGCACAGACGCAAACCATTCATCACCGCGAATCACATGCGTCGTTCTCATCAAGTGGTCGTCCACCAAATGCGCCATATGATACGTTGGCAATCCATCTGTTGACTTTAACAACACATGATCCAAAAAATTTGCTTGTGTCCTCACCTCTCACTTAATCAAATCATTGACGACTATCATATCTTCAGGCGTCGCAGGTGAGTATAATCTAATTACAAATGGCTCCCCAGCTTCAATCATATCTTTTTGTCTAACAAAATCTGCGTCACGCCACGTAGCGTATGGACCATAAATTCATGGAATTTTTTTGGCAGATTCCTGCATTGCTCTCGTATCGTCTATTTCTTTTTGACTCATCCAACATGGATACGCTTTCCCTTTTGCGACTAGTTCTTTCACAAATGCCTGGTAGATTTCTTTACGATGAGATTGTGTGTATGGTCAATAATTTCATATATCTGTATTACGTTCACCAACAGGTCCTTCATCTGGGCGAATACCAAAAATACGTAATCCATCAATCAGTTGTTGTACTGCTCATGGGACCTCACGTTTCTGATCCGTATCTTCTATGCGCAAGAAAAAAACACCATTTTTATCTGATTGATGTGCAAATCTTTCAGCAACCAGCGCATTATACAATGATCACATATGCAAAAACCCAGTTGGACTAGGAGCAATACGAGTAACAGTAGTTCATGCTGGACGCAGTGGATACTCTTTTTCATAATCTTCTACTGTTTTTGTCACATGTGGGAAAAGAAGATTTGCAAGTTCTTGATTTGTTGATTGAGTCATTTATGTTATATTAGAATATGAATATTGGCATATAAAAAGTTACTTTTATTGTCCCACTATAATTATTTGCTTTTTAAAAACAATTGACTACATATACAGCATTGTCATTTTATTTTCTCCCACTATTTTCATGAAAAAAAATAAAATTGTTGTATGATGAATTTTACAAAAATCACGAGCCACACTAAGAAATCGCTTTCGAATAATTTGCAAACTATTGATTATCACGATCTCTCCTTTATTTTTGGCTCTGGGCTTAGTAATACTGCTTCTAAATTTTTGATGAGACGGCATGATAGTAACATCCGCTCGTGATGGCGTCTATTTTTTAGAACCATGGAAGAGCATTCTTACTTGAGTCCAAATGATTGCAACATTAGGAATATTTTATTTGGTATTAGGACTATTAAAAGCGCAGATTAGACTAATGCATTGAGAAAAGCCTACAGAGAAATCACTCTTTGCAACACCACGAAAACAGTTTTTGCAATACCTACTAGCGCTTATCTTTTCAATGCTTTTCGTTTTTGCTCTATTTTTCCTCATCTTTTGATCTATTCGTTTGATTTTATGAGGGCATTACGATTCAGAAATGATAAAACGAATTAAGTATATGTTTATTATCATCCGGACATTTTTCATAATCGTCTCTGGAGTATACTTTGGTATCAGATTGCAGTTTTTCAAGTTTTTTATAACAAAAGGAGAAAATGCGATTGCGGCCTTCAAGAAATCACGAGAGATCACTGACGGTCATGAGTGAAAGTTATTTTGCCTTATGCTTTCTTATACAGGAATTACCCTTGCTGCATTTTTAGTTTGGACTTTGTTATTTGTGATACTTATATCAATTCTGAAAACAACAGAGTGAATAGGTATTTGGGGACGAATCATCTCTGCTATAACAATTATTCTCCTCGCTGTTTGATATTTTGCGATTGTCATTTTTGCCTTTGCGACAAAAGAGCTTTCGCTTACACAAGCTTTTTTGGAATTAGACGAGAGAATGGAAAAATAAAAATCAGTATATAAAATTATGAAACATTTGCTTCGATCATATAATTTGCACTCAATAATTTTTCCTTTTGCAACCATCATTTTTCACGCAATACGTGGACCACAGAATCAATATCGCCCTCTACAAACCTATAAAAAAATGGCTCTATTCATGTCATTTCACAAGCATTTTGTATAGCATCTTTTCACTCAGCGACAACCTCATCAAAAAAAATTTGCTCGTTATGGTCTCCATTCTCACGCTCTTGAATATATGCCACTAATGATGTTTTTTCCACACACTCATGCAACAACTGCGCAAGAGATTCTTTTCAATTCCAATCAAAATCCGGATTTTTTGTGAGAAATATATGTATTTTTTCTAAGTCTACTATTCGATAATTCTTTTTTTGACCAATAAACATAACACATATTTGAGGTATTTTTTTTTGTATATACAAAGCTCGATATCGTTGTAGTTTATTTATATTTAGGAATTCTAGTTGATAGGAATGGAGCATTGTGTAGGTGTTTAATGCAAGTGTTCCAATGCGGATATTTGTGAACGATCAAGGTCAATGCAAAACGACAATTTCTATATGGTCTGATGGCGAAGGTTGCGCAGAAGTAGATTTTATTCACAATGCGCGAGAGAAATCTCAATATAAAAAAGCAGGAAGGTTTTTTTCCAAATCACCAAAAGGCAACTCGATCCTCTTATCCTCATGTACAAAAAATATTCTATCTGATGAAATATTTATAAACATATTATCCTGCTGCTATATACTGTACAAGTCTAATAATCGCATATGCACTCATTACAAGCGTCAGTCAAATGAAAGATCGCTTAATACCATTTTTTCCTTTTGTGGCAGACGAATCATCTTTGGCTGTAATAAAAATCACCCCAGAATACATTAAACCAATCACAACAACGGTAGAAATAATAAAAGTCGCTGAGAGGACAATGTCTTCTGCAATTATAGAAACAGTTGCATCTGCATTAGATTTTTTTCCAATAAGTTCATTTATGTTCATAGTGCATTGTCCATTAGCTAGTTTCGCTGGAGGACAGTCAATGCTTTCAGCGTATACAATATTTGTCATAGAGAAAAGAAAAAAAGTAAGATGTGATTATAATAGAGGTTTTGTATTGAATTTTCAAGAGAGATTTACAGCTTGTTTATTTCCTGTCTTAATCTTCTTTATTACCAGTTTCCTGTGAAAAGGATATAAAAACCTAGTAAAACCATCACTAAGCCTAGAATAAAGATAAAAATTCTGGTACCCCTTCTTCACAAAATTGATACATAAAACTGAGATCTAGGATGCATAATAAGTGCATCGGAATCGCGGTACGCTTCAATCATAGAATAAATTCATCAAACTATACCAACAATCAGAATTAATATTTTGAAAAACATTATATGATTGCAAACAAATAAACACAATCAACAAAAAACATGTTTTAAAGATTTCAGATTCTTATGCAAATATATAATAACAAAATTATTATAAATATTCTTTTATTTTTTTAAACTCCTCCATTTTCTGTTTTGTTTCCCTTGATCATAATTCATAAATTAAGCCCTGAAAATGCTCATAGGAATTTAATCTAGATGAAAATTGGCGGAGGAAAAAAAACAAATCTCGCTTTTGAGTTTCAGAAATTGAAGACCTATTTGTTGAATGAAAAGCATTATTGATTATGAAAGCCAAAGATTCTTTCTTTATTTCTTCTTTTAAATATTTTATGTCTCGCAAAAGATATTGAAGATTATTTTTCAAAAACTCTATTTGTTTCCTTTTAGTCCTGTTGACCTGCAAAAGTGAAGAATTTATATCCAATCGCAATTTTTTATAAAAAGAAAGTAGCTGTGTCAAATCATGTAACTCATAATTCTGGATAAACGAAACCAAATCCAAGAAACAACGATATGTGTCGATATCAACTCGATTTTTATTTAAAACATTCTCAATTCATGTCTTCTTGATACAGTTTTCTAGATGAAAAATTCTTAATCCAAAATCTTGTAAATCTTGATTTATTGATTTCTTTTGACTAAATAATTCTTTCAGCGTTTCAGATACGGTATATTTTTTGCCTTGTTCAAAGGATCTGCCTTTTGAAAGGATATTCATGGCAAAATATAAATAAATAAATTATTAGAACTCAAAAAAAAAAGATTATATAGCTTTTCTAAAGAAAGTCAATCTTAAATATCTTTCTCGTATGGATAGTCTTTATATATTCCATGCATAATCTTAAAAAAATAACGCTTGCATCCCTTTACAAAAAATATAGTATTTGGTTGTATTTACATCGCCACTATCCAACCAATGCTCCGACAGCCTACCGACAAAACAATTACACCGGAAACCCAATAGTTTGGCAGGATTTGACATTTTGAAAATAAGAATCCTCCTGCTAGCTACGGAGGTTTTTTTATAAAAACGCCTCTAAACAACTCCCTTTTATCTGCTTACAAAAAGAAAAGAGACGAGGTGTGGCGCTAATTATAAATAAATCATTAATCATTAATAATTTATAATTAATCACTTCTCTATAATCTAAAAAATTATTTAGAAATACAACGGTCAACTCCTTCGACGAAGTCGATGCCCGTCCCTTCGTTGTCCAGATAGCTGACCAGAGATAGTACGGGCATCCCCGACCTTGTCGGGGGAAAAATAAATTGATATGAATCACCATTTTATCAGCTCACAAAAAATTCCTATGAAGCAAGAAAACAATGATGTGCTTTTGAAACAACGCCACTCACTTGCACACGTGCTAGCACAAGCAGTACAACAAATTATCGATCCAGATATTTCGCTTGGGACAGGACCGGCAGTAGAACATGGGTTTTATTATGACATGCTTTTTTCTGATGATATAAAAATTTCAGAAGATGATCTAAAAACACTTACTAAAACCATGCAAGGCATCATCAAGATGAATCAACAATTCGTTTTGTATACTGCAAAAGATAAGGAAGAAGCGTTACACATTCTTTGATTGCTCGACAAAGCCGATGCAAGTATTTTAGAAAACATCAAAGATTGACTAAAAGAAGCAGTTGGTAAAATTGCGATTGCGACGAACCCTGAAATCATTTCTGATACGGAAAATGTAGAACTATATATTTCCACATCTCTCACAAGATTCAAAAAAGAGCTAGTAGAAAAATTCGATAACTCCGCACAAGAAGCCGGAAAAAATGCTGTATATACATTTTATTTTTCTACGATTCCACAGGTTGCAACAGACAAACTCTTAACAAATGTTAAACCTGAATACAAAGCAATGTACAAAAAACTTACCGATTATATTGTTGAAAAAAATTGAATAGCAAGAGATCAATTTATCACATTCGCTGATCTATGTGAATGACCTCACGTTTCAACGACAAAAGAGATACCAGATGGCTCTTTTGTGTTAGATAAAATCGCAGGCGCATACTGGCAAGCAAACGAAAAAAACCCTCAAATGACTCGCATATATGGACTTGCGTATGAAACAAAAGACGAACTCAAAAACTACCAAACTATGCTAGAAGAAGCCAAAAAACGTGACCATAGAATCCTTGGGCAAAAATTAAAACTATTCACAATCTCTGATTTAGTGGGTTCTGGACTGCCCTTATTTCAACCAAATGGTGCGATTATCCGTAAGGAGCTTGAAGATTACCTTTGGGAATTACACAAAGATAAATGATATAGTAGAGTACGAACGCCACATCTTGCAAAAGAAGATCTCTACAAAGTCTCTGGGCACGCAGGACATTATCTAGAAGACATGTTTAAAGTACATGGCGGAAGTTCAAATGAGGATTTTTTTGTAAAACCTATGAACTGCCCTCACCATATGCAAATTTTTGCCGATAATCAGTTTTCATATCGTGATATGCCAATTAGATATTTTGAACCTGCCACCGTCTATCGTGACGAAAAAACCGGTCAATTAGCTGGTTTAGCAAGAGTTAGAGCTGTTAGCCAAGATGATGGACATCTTTTTTGTCGCATTTGACAGATTCATCAGGAAGTTGCATCAATCGTACAAGTTATCAAAAATTTTTATGATACAATGCACATGCTTGAGTGATATCGAGTTAGACTTTCATTAAGATGAGATGATAAAGAAAAATACTTATGAACTGATGAGATCCGGACCACAGCAGAAAGCGCTCTTCAAAAAGTATGTGAAAGTGAACATCTTCCATATAAAGAAGGAAAAGACGAAGCAGCGTTTTACGGACCAAAATTAGATTTCATGTTCAAAGATGCTATTGGTCGCGAACGACAACTCGCAACGATTCAACTAGATTTTAATCTTCCAAATAGATTTGACCTTTCTTTCATAAATGAAAACGGCGAGAAAGAAACACCTGTTGTGATCCACAGAGCAATCTCGTGATCATTGGAAAGATTTATGTCTGTGATGATTGAGCATTTCGGTGGAGCATTTCCACTTCGATTAGCGCCAACACAAATCTTGTTTGTGCCAGTTGCAAATGCATTCCTGGATACGTGTTATGAGTGGAAATCTGTTTGTGAAAAAATGAATCTTAGAGCGAAAATCGACACATCAGATGACAGTTTTAGCAAGAAGATACGCAATGGTGAATTAGACAAAATACCATATATTGTTATAATCGGTGAGAAAGAAGTTACAGAAAAAGCATTCTCTGTTCGTGTTTTCAAAACCAAAGAGCAATTTAGCATTGACGCTCAAAGATTTTTGGATGAAAAACTCCAAGAGCATAAAGAGAGAAAATAAAAACCGTCTTCATTAACCATTAATCATTAATAATTAATCATCAGATATTGATTTCCCCATAATTAAAAAAACCTTTGGTCAATTAGGCAACCAAGGGTTTTTTGTATACAAATATTTCTCTACTTATATTCCTTCCTTATTTGAAAAAGCATATATAATCCTAGAAATCATAATACTAGCGTCTTTATGATGTTTCCATCAACAACTCCTCAAATGCAGATAAGTATAATAGCATAAAAAATCATTCTCCATCCAAGCACATCTTCCTTACTCAACGGTTTAATTGATTTTCGCACAAGAAAAAAGGCGGCAAGAAAAAAAATAGATGCGACATTAAATTGAAAAATGCCAATAAATAGCAACACCGCACCCAAAAATGCGACATATTGAGCTATGCTTACTAAAAAATCTACCGCCTCTTGCGGTAAAGTCAATGGTGCGTTTTCTACCAAAAAAGATATTCCTCCTTTTTCAGCTCCAACCAACATGCGAATCAGCGTATCCAATGGAGATTTTTTTGTAGTTTTGCTTTTCTCTTGCTCTCCTTCTGTCATTTTACAATAAAAAATATAAAAGAAGTTTGTTATATGGTAGCAAAAACAATATAAATTACAAGCAGACGTTTTCGTTTGTCACAAATACTATTCCCAATCGTATACAAGGAGTAGAATATTATGTTTCTATTTTGTGATACTGTGTATTTATAAGGATGCTCATTCAGGACTATTTCAAAAACATTCAATCATACAAACTCTCCGACGCTCAAAAAAATAGATTATATGAGCGCATTTTGTCGAAAACGCAAAACACCTCACGCACAAATATCTTTACAAGAACGTCCTTTTTTTCAAAAGTGGTTTGATATGCCGTGTTGCTCATTTTGATAGGTTTAAGTATATATATTCCATATCTTTGACAAAATCACACAAATGATTCACAAAATGGTGCTGTGCTTGCCGATTATATAGCAAACATTGTCCAAGCAAAAGGAGCATTTTCAATAACATCAGATTGACGTAAAATTGATTGAAATAATATAAGAAATGGCGATACGATAGTCCTTGCGTCTGGGGGATCGCTTGTTTTTCACGTAAATGAACAAATTGAAGGAAAAATAACTTGACCAGCTTCATTTGTTATTTACCGCCAAGGAAGCGGATATGCCATCAGTATGATACAAGGAGATTATATAGAAGTTTCGACAATCAGCGAAACGACTCCTGAACTTGCGGTGATTTCTTCAAATAACAAAGTTACAACAAAATCAAAAGCTGGCGACAAATATCACTTTGTTGTTTCTACAAAAAACGATACACAACTCGTTCTCAACAAAGCATCAAACGACATTTCTGTAACAAGCTCTGAATCACCTAGTTGACCCAAAACAACTCTAGTGGCTTGGAAAAGCTCTGTAATTGTAGGGCCAGAAGGCAACATCACTCTTGCAGAAAATCAACTTTTTGCAACAACCAAAGCAAAACAAGACAATTCAGCACCAATCACCAAAGAAGAAGACTCATATGAAAACAGTTTCTTTAACGAGCTCCTTGCGACGACAGTAGATACAGAGAAAACAAACCAACCAACGGTTTCTATAGTAGCAAGAAATGGCTCAAACGCAAGTAATGATTTGACAGAAGTAGAAAGCAACGACAAACCAATTTCAACAATAGACAGAAAATCTCTTCGCAACAATCTTCTTCCTCAATTTGTTTGGGTAGATCTAAAATACCTAACTTACTACTATCTAAATTGACAACAACTTGAATATCAAAGATCATTTGATGCATTCTTACAAAGGATACAAAGGACATATACTGCTTTAGGAGTACCAATTCCTACTATTGCTCAGATAAACAACGATTCTAACAATCCATTTTTGATGAGCAATCTAATGCATTTAGTATGACATTTAGCCAAAAATTTGCCTTCTGATATGCCAGAAAATGATAAAAATACTATCAGCACGCTTGCTGTCTTTTTGACGAAATTAAGCGTTCACTCATTCGGAGCTTTTGCAGAAGAATGATTGTATCTAGAAGATATGTTTGAAAAAATCAAATAAACAATCCGAAACGAATACGTCTGACATATGAATAAACATCCCAAAAAGAATCGCTGTAAAGCGGTTTTTTTATTTTGCAAAAAATCATTCCATTTGCAGAAAGAAAAGAGACGAAGTGGTGGATGTTAATTATTGATTATGAATTATTAATGATTAATAAAAAACGACTCCTTATTATTAAACATTAAACATTTATAACTTAAAAAATATATAATTGATAAAACCTACAAAATAGATATATCCTGTGTATGCAAGTAATCCACAATAAAGATTTGAAACCTTTAAATACCTTCGGTATTGCAGCTAAAGCTGCTACTTTTATCGTACTTGATAACCCTGAAGATATCGAAAGCGCTCTCACAGAGTTTGGTCGTCCTATGTATATTCTATGAGCAGGAAGCAATATATTGATAACAAAAAACCCAGAAGGTACCATTTGGCATCCTAGATTTCTTGGGATTCATCAAACTGAAAAAGATGATACCGTAGAGTTAACTATTGGTGCGTGAGAGATAATGGACGATTTGGTAAGGTATTCTACCGAACGCTGATTTCGAGGAAT
The DNA here is from genome assembly GCA_964565575.1 of uncultured Candidatus Peribacteria bacterium. GTDB lineage: Bacteria > Patescibacteriota > Gracilibacteria > Absconditabacterales > Absconditicoccaceae > JBDHUW01. Next base: position 853 of record CAZMFL010000025.1, on the reverse strand, counting down.
CGAAAATCTTGTTGCAATTCCCGGATGCGTAGGGTCTGCTCCTGTTCAAAATATAGGTGCATACGGGGTAGAACTAAAGGATGTCTTTGTGTCTTGTAAAACCTATGATCTACAAACAAAGACAATCGTCCACTTTTCAAAAGATGAGTGTGGTTTCGCATATCGCGATAGTATCTTTAAACAAAATGCTGGAAGATATATCATCATAGAAGTTTGCCTTCGTCTTTCAAAAGTAGCAAATCCCATAATCAATTACGGCGACGTTCAACTTGCTCTGGAAAGAAACTGATACATAAAGGACGAAAATAGTTCACCTACTCCTGCGAAAATAGCGCAGACAATAGAACAAATAAGGTGGTCTAAACTGCCTAAACCAACTAATTTAGGAAACATAGGAAGCTTCTTCAAAAATCCCTTTGTAGAAAAAAAAATCGTTGAAAACCTGCTTATAGAGTATCCAAACATTCCCCATTTTTTTGATAAAAATTCCTTTCTTTATAAAATACCTGCTGCTCGATTAATTGAACAATCGGGACTCAAGTGATACAGGGAAAACAATGTTTGAACCTACCAGAATCAGCCACTTGTTATCGTGCAGTATGGATGAGCAACGGGACAAGAGATATATAATTTTTCTGAAAAAATTATTTGAAAGGTATTTGAAAAGTTCTCCATTAAACTAGAAAGAGAGGTTAATGTTTGGTAGTCCTCATTTCCACCAAAAAAAATTCATAGACTATCCGCAAAAAGGAGCCAAAAGCATGTATTATTTTTTACATGTCAATGATTATGTTTCTTTTCTACAAAAAGAGGTTATGTTAGGTCTTAAGAATGCACAAAAAATAGATGTTTT
>CAZMFL010000024.1:0-13274 GCA_964565575.1 uncultured Candidatus Peribacteria bacterium | reverse complement strand
TTATTGAGAAAAGAAAGTAGTACTGAAAAAGCAGAAAAAAATACGCCATTATTTGAACTTATATCGAAAATAAATGGTGGAAAAGAATTAAATAATGCAAAAAGACCATACTTCTTTGAGCTATTGATGAATTTGCTTGATTATGTGAATCAAAATCGCGGTGCTTGAACTGAATTGGTTACCGAGTTTGTTAAAACTAAAAATATAAAACTTCTTCAAAATTATTTTGGTGCCACCTTAGATATTGTTTTTGAAAAAAGTTTATTAAATAAGACAAAAACAAACTTCAATGATTTCATTTTATCTAAATATAAGGGTACGCCTTTAGGTTCTTTATCTTCATAAAACAAAAAAACAATGTTACAAACACAACTATTCTTAAATGACACGTTAACCAAAGCTTGATTCAACCCACAAGAAGATGATTTTGAACTTCTTAGGTCAGACCTTCAACCGGTACTAGAAGAGAGAATATTTATCAAAATCCTTTCTGCTTTACCGTCGGAAGATGATAAACAAAAGGTTATGACTCTGTTTGATCAAGGTAAAGAAAAAGAAGCTTTTGCGATCGCTGAAACACTCATCCCAAATTATGAAGACATGCTAGGAAATACATTTCAAGAGTTTCAAGATGAGTACCTTGAGAGCATGGAATAGCTTGACGAGAATGATATTGAAGAATCACAAACGATATTGACATTCTATGATAATTATGTAAAATACAAAGAGTTTTAAAATATTATATAACCAAAAAATGGTACTTAGCGCACCTTCAACTCCACTTCCTCATGAACCATCATGGCTTTGAAAGCTGTGAAGATGAACAGAGGATTCAATTGTTGCAATCCCTAGAATAGCATGAGCAGTATGAAAGTGAGTCCTTGTAAATGGGTTGTACACAACATGATGAAATCTTCTCAGGAGATGAAGCAATGCTGTTGCGCAAACTTCCGCAACGCTTGTAGAAAATTTTTCCTATAAACCATTTAATTATGAAGCTTTTGAGAAGGTAGTACGTACTGATAAATTTTCTGCTAGATGGTGAAAACGTTTTAGTAATACTTGGAAGGGGATTAAAAATGCCGGTAAATTTACTGGAAATACATTTAGACAAGCAGTGATTGGTTCATTATTGGCTATCCCTACTATTGCAAAGTGAGCTGTTTCCGCAACTGTTTGAAACGCTTTATATTGAGTAAAAGATTTAACGAATTCTTTATGAGGTATAATAAAAGACAGCGCAGATTCAATAATCACAATTTGAGATCAGCATGCAAACAAAGCAGATTTTACTTTTGATAATATTGCAAAAACGGCTAGTCTATCGTATGCGGACGCTAAAGCACAAAGAATCGCTTTGAGAGCAGCACGTAAAGCTAGAAGGGCTGCGCGTAGAGCAGCAAGAGGTTGAGCACCCGCACCCGCACCTGCACCTGCTCCAGCACCCGCACCCGCACCCGCACCCGCACCCGCACCCGCCCCTGCACCTGCACCTGCGCCTGCACCCGCACCCGCACCCGCACCCGCCCCTGCTCCAGCACCCGCACCTGCACCTGCGCCTGCACCCGCACCAGCGCCTGCGCCAGCACCCGCACGTAGAGTAATAAGACCTTGAACACGCGCCGTAACGCCGACGCCATAAACAGTATGTTTTTTTGATATATTTCCCCACCCTCTTCTTGCAACCAGAGGGTTTTTTTTTATACTTTGTTAATGTCAGAATTTTCACTTCTCGTGCAAGAGTATTACAAAAATCCAGTAAATAACTATCAGATGAAAGAGTGTGATTTTTTTTGGCACGAGGGAAATTCTATATGCGAGGACGATATCAATGTGTATGTGAAATATGAAATTCTCACGAAAGATGCCAGTTCTGCTGTGCAAAACAATCATGCAAATACACAATTACCACCTGATAATTATCTAATCACAAAGCGATCTTTTGATGGGAATGTTAGCATGATTACGCAGGCCTCATCTAGTTTTTTTTCAGAGCTTGTGGTCTGACATACTTTTGCAGAAATCCTCTCTCGAAATGAAACGCTTATGATTGAGAATGGTTTTGAGGTTTCTCCTCGTCGCCGTAGAGCTAGAGTGATTGCATTATTGGCTACACGTAACGCAATTCATCATTTTCTCAAAGATGGCAAAGAGGATACTTTTGATGATATTCTTCTATAATTTCTATTCTTAAATTGGTTTGTGATACCATCGAAGATGGTCGCCCGAACTATCTGGGGTCGGCTATTTTTGCAACGATAGGACGGGCGATTCGCCTTCGGCGAAAAAAATAATGATTAAGGCTCTAGACTAGATATTTTCTAAAAATGATTTTTTCTGATTGATAAGTTTGAGAAATGCTAAACGATAGTGTGGTTAAATATACTATGTGTAAAATGGCAAATTTGTAAATATCAAAATAATAGAAAGTTAGAAAAAATCTATAAAATTTGTTAAAAAAAAGTTTTACACGTATAATTGGTTAGTTTTATATTTTCTCTTATTCTCATGGATTTATATAAAGATCAGTTGATGTATTTCTTTGTTAGATCTGGACTGGCTCTTAAGCCAGATTTTGATCCACAATTAGATGGTATGACAGATGATGAGGTTAAAATTTTATATGATATTGTTTTTGCTCCTACCGAAAAGGATAGAGTTATTAGAATAGATGATTTCTATAAGGCCTTAGAGTTGAAGGAAGAAACGGATTCTCTAAAACACAATAAAGAACTTACAAATTTTAAATTAACAACGAGGTTATTGCTCCAACAATTGCAAGAATTGTGAGAAAAAGCTCAAAATGAAAACACTATGGACAACAATATCTCCTTGTTTTAATTATTTAAATTTATTATTATGGCACAATTAGATACTAAACAAAGTGGGGCATCACTAGATCAACAAGAAAAAGATAAAGCCCTTAAAATACAAAATGAACTGCTTACAAAGCTAAAAGATGAAGTTAAGTCAAATAGTGATATTAAGCAACTCAAAAAGGATGTTTTTAAAAGATGAGAAAAACTTAAATCTACTTTTAGAAGCGATACTTCAATGTTTTATAATGCTGGTATTGGAATACTGGGAGATATGGAAAAGAAATATCAAAGTATTCTTAGTTCTTTTGGTTTAAATTCTATAGAAAAAAATTTGGGCATTGATTGAAAGGTAAACGTCCAGAACATTAGAAATAAATTTGAAAATCAAGCTAAATTATTCAAAGGTGTGCTTGATAAATCTTGGTGATTTGGAGTATTCTCTAATAATGAAAAAATGATAGCTACAGTTGCACAAGAAATTTCTAATATTCAGCAACCTTTTATCAACCAAATTATAAAAGAATATAGAAAAGAGGTGATCAACAAGTCTGCCAAAGATAATGAAAAAATTAATAAAAACATTTCTGTTCAATGAGCAATTGTAAATAATACCTTCACTAGAAGCGCTAATCCTTTGACTATTCATGCTCTCCTCAAGAGTTCTAGTTTTTCAGCTAATGAAAAATTAGTATTGGATTACTCCACATGTAAAAGCCCATCTATCAAAAATCAGATTCTTTCTTATTCTCCAACAAAATCTCCTCGTCTTGTAATAGAAAAAAAACGCATCAATGGAGTAGATACTTTTGTCTATGAATGAACAGATAAAAGAGCTATTGTCTGGGAATGAGTTAAAATGTTGCCAGCTATTGTAGATTTGGCACAAAAAACAGGGCTGGATTATCAACAAAAAACTAAGCAAGAAACTGAAAAAATTCAACAAGAACAGTTATGAATTTTGAAAAACTATAAAAGTTTGGGTATTTCGTTTAAAAATGGAATGAAAATAACGGAAAAAGAGGATTTAAACGTTTCTACAAAATTATATACTTTTGTCGAATCTGAACTTAATAGATTGGTTCAAGAGGCGCTCAATGGCGTGTCAACACCCAAAACCCCAGATGCTCCATTTGCCGGAGCGTTCACGGCAGGCAAACTTTTGGTATTTAAAACGGTTTCATCTAAGGCAGACCAGTATATATTGAGGGAGTCAGAATTACAAAATCTTCTTTGAAATGATATGTGATCTAAAGTATATGATTTTCTTGATAAATCAGAAAATGAAGCGATTTTAAAGAGTTTTTTGAATGGTAGATGGAAGACGCTTTATCAAGAAAAGGTGACAAAAAATAAAAACTTTGCTTTGGATGCAAAAAAAGCATGATTACAATATAAAAATGGTAAAGTGGTAGATGCTACATCAAAGGAGGTTGTGCTTGATGAAAACCAGGTTTTTGTTGAAGGGTTAGACATAGATTGGGGAAAACCGGAAAATGCTGTTTGGATACAAAATATTATTGAGCAACAAATGGATAATTTAATAGGAGAGATTAAGGGCGGGAAAATTACTATGCCTGAAAATGCAAATCCATTCAACACAAACAAAGCACTTACTGATCATTTAATTGAATTTGATCAAGAAAATGGTGTTATGGATTACCGTCTATTTTTCCCACAAGACTTTACTGGAAAATGGGATATTAGAAAAATTTTTACACAAAATAATAACACCTACAAAATTGTTCAATATATGAATAAACAATGGAAAGACAAATATACCCAATATGTAAAATCTTCTAGTAAAATTGAATCTATTTCAAATGAAAAAAATCCTGTCAATCTTAACAATAAAATTAAATCATCATTAGCTGATATTATATCTACATACAAAAACAACGATGGTGAATTAAATGAAAAACAAAAAGCAGAGCTTAGAGTTAAGATTCAAGAAGTTTCTAAAGGATTAGCAAACTTGAATACCTACGTATTTACAATGCCAGACAATAAATATAAAACCACAATTATGAATAACATTCCAGTGTTTGCTGCTAAGTTAGCTGAAATTACAAGTGGTACTTGAGGTAGATTTACATGAATTTTTGATGCTGATATTTTGGAAAACGCCTTACTCAAAAGTGATGCAGAAGATAACATCCAAATAGCTATACAAAATATTGATTCAGAAATTATGGGGAAAAATATAGATCAGCTTTTCGATCTCTATATATCTAAACACAAAAGTATTGATAAAAATTTCTCAAAAATAGATGGCTTCAAAGAACAAGCTCCTATTTATATGCATGAGATTGGTGAAAAGATATTTAAACATATAAAAGAAACAAAAGTAGATAATAAATTTACTATTGAAAATAAGAGAGAAAAGTTATTTGATCTTGCTCAAATTGCAAGAGATCAAAGTGCTAAAATCAATATAGACAATAAATTTATAGACTATGACTTATCGGAGGAAATTTTTGGAGAATTGTTTAATGGCCAAGGTGGTATTATAGATAAACTTGATGCAGATAAGGCTATAAAACCAGAGCATAAAGAAAGTGCCAAATTAACCAGCATCCAGAGAAAAACTCTTTTCAAGAACTTCCCATGATGAGATCAAATTGCAAAACAAAAGTGGGTTGATTTACCTTACAAAAACCTTTCTATTGAACAAAGAGTTCTTTTGGCTACTTATCAAAATTATCAAAATAGATTTGGTCAAATTGAATCACAAAATCTACAGGATCCTATATATCTTAATCTAGTTGCTAAGCAATTGGTCGAAATGACTCAATTGACTTGTAAATTCATGATGGATGATTATTCAGATAGATTGGATAATTTAGCCAAAGTTGGTGGTGCTGTCTCTATTGATGCTATGTTTATGAAATTATCCCAATTTGATCAAAAAATAACTCGTGCCTATGTAGATATGAAGGGTATTGGTTTTGCAAATCTTACTGATAGAAATACTCAAAAAATGAAAGAATATTCAGCTATGGCAGCTACATTAATTGTTGCTGTGGCAGCTACTGTAGCGACAGCAGGTGCTGCAGGGCCAGCTTTGGCTGCAGCGATATCATGAGCGGCTACAGCTGTTTGATTGTCTTTGTCTGCTACGGCTGCGGCTATGGCTTCTTCAGCAATTATTGGTGGTTTGGTATGAAGCGCTGTTATGATTGGTTCCGAATTTCTTCAAGGTAAAGCATATGAAACTGCCAATGATTGATGGATTGACACGTCTACTATGACTGCTGTTTTTGTTGGCACTTCTTTATTGACCATGGGTGTAGGGAATTTTCTCAATAAATGTCCATGATTGAAATCCTTCTTTTCTTCTAGTAAGGGTTGGATTAATAAAACAGCTACACTTGTGCAATCCTCTTGAGATGGCGCCTTGATGTGAGCAGTAGAAAATCAAAGACAACTTTGGTTGACTGGAGAATCTCATCCAGAAATGATCTTTCAAATGATGGGATTGGCTATGGGAATGCGTATAATCTTTAGTGGATTTATGCCAAAAAATTCATCTAAAGTTGACAATAGTCTTGCTCGTAAATATCTTAATGAATGAAAATGAGATAAACTCATGGAAAACCATGACGTTTTGATTAGATGAATGAAAAAAGAGCTCGCAAAAACTAAAGATGCTAAAGCCAAAGAACAACTTAAAAATCTTATTAGCTCTTATGAGGAGTATGGTAGACAATATAGAGGAGAGCAGGCAAAGCAACAAAATGCGAAAGAAACAAATAGTGAAAATAAAAAATCTTCTAACAAAGGATCGCAAAAATCTACTCCAAATAATAGTGTAGAATCTATGACGCCAGAACAAATGAAAACTAGATTATCAGAAATAGATATAGAAATCACTAATATTAAAAATTGAAAAACAGCAGATACTTTTGCACAAGAATCAAATACAGCATTAGAAAATCGTATCGCTAATCTTAAAAAGAACCTTTATAGGTGACCTAAATACCAGGAACAATCGGATTTGGCTGAAAAAATTTTAAAAGAAAGATTGGACGCTATCAAAAATTTGGAAACAGAGAAAACTGTGTTAGAATCAAAACTCAATAGAACTACTTCATCTAAATCTTCAACAGTTGAAAATGCATCTACATCGTCAGGTAAAATAAATGCCAAATGATGAACTTTAGACCCGGCTAATGCGCCATCTAATAGAGTCAAAGAAATCAATACTGAACTTAAAAATGTTTCTAATAGACTTAAACAACTCAATAAAAATGGTGACTATAATATGCCAGAAGCTCAAAAATTGAGAATAGAGAGAGATAGACTAACTATTGAGAGAGATAACCTTATATGATGAAAACTCAATAATGCAAATATCTTAAATAAGAATCCTAGGATCTATGAATTTACAGAAATTCCAAAAAAATCATTTGAAGTGGATGCTAAATCTTATGATATATCTATAAATAGATCTAGTTATTATGATAATTTTGCTACAAAAACAAAAAAATATGCGAATATTCAAAAACAGTATAAAGATTATTATGGTAATAACAAAGAATTAAAAAGAATAGATACGGAATTTGGAGAACAATTATTATTGGATGAAGGTTTAGTAATAGAATATTCTAAAAAGGTTTATGAATGAAATATTTCTGCAAAAGAGAGATGTCTTCTTTCTTATGAACACCTTAACACAATACCTAGATATAAATGACGTTTAAAAGTTTCTTCTTATTGAGATGATAAATTTTACATTGAAATTACACCCAAAAAGAATATTAAAACAAAACAAAAAGCTATTGAAGCTAAACAAGAACAAAAAGCTATTGGTCCAGCACCAGAACAAAAAGCTATTGGTCCAGCACCAGAACAAAAAGCTATTGGTCCAGCGCCAGAACAAAAACAAATTGGATATAAAGAAATATTAGCTTTGCCTCCTCATGAGATTCCTAAAGCGTTTCCTAATGCAAAATTTCCTTATCGATTGCTTCCTATTTTCTTGCTTCCATTAGAAGATGATAGAAGACATATAATCTATGATATTGGAAAAGATATACAAGATATGATAAATGATCCTGCTAAAAATGGAATTGAACTTGATCCTGATATAACTTGACCTTATGATATGAACAAATTGAATTCAATAGATAGAGAATCTTTAAAGAAGGAAATTGTTGTTGTCTTTGAAAAATTACTAAATGATAATAATATAGATTTCCCATTAGCTCAAAATGCTCTCATTTCTTTGAGATGAGTAGCGAGCTGGACTTATATAGGAAGCGGTAGTGCTAACGTTTACAATGAAGCTTTGGCAGAAAAGAGAGCAGAAGAGTTTAAAAAATATTTGATAGAAAGATATCCATGATTAACTGATGCAAACTTTATTACTGGATCTTTTCATAAAGCTGATGAGGTTAAAGATGATGCAAAGAGATTCCAATGAGTTTCTATGTCTGTAATAAATTTGAAAAATTATCCAGCTGGTCTAAACCTTCCAACTTGACAAGACGGGCGCGTAAAGTAATTGTAAAATGCTAATTTATATACTAGTATATCTGTTTGATTTTAATTCATACCTTTAAGTAAGATACTTTTTGTTTTCGGAATGGGTAAAAGAACACCATCGAAGAGAAAGGATAAAATATTTTAGAATCAAGAAACGGGATCCCCTATATCACTTGCTTCGTGCACACATTAACAATTAACTTCTGTTTTCCATTGAAACAACGGGCCAAAAATCTATATTCTAACTGTTTATTTTTTGCTTGCTAAAAAATGCCTGATAGTGATAATCAACTCGACCTCGTGGGAGAGATAAACCAAAAAGATCTTGAATTGACCTCTTCCACAAACAAAGAGACATCTCAATATAATCCTGCCCAAATTGAGCAGAAAATTATCGATTTTTGGAAAGAACATAAGACCTTTGAAAAATCGATTACAATGAAATCTGAGGATAATCCTTATAGATTTTATGATTGACCTCCATTTATTACTTGATTACCGCATTACGGTCATTTGTTAAGTAGTGTGATGAAAGATGTTGTGACAAGATTTCATACACAAAAGGGCAAACGCATCGATCGTGTTTGGGGTTGGGATTGTCATGGAATTTATGTTGAACAGAAAGTCCAAGAAAAAAACGGCTATACTTCAAATAAAGATATTGAAGCAAAGGGTATTGAGGGATTTATTGAAAAATGTTATGAGTACACCAAAGGCGTTTCTGATCAATGGGACTGGTATGTGGATCATATTGGGCGTTGGGTTGATTTCAAAAATGCTTACAAGACAATGGATAACTCGTATATGGAGTCCGTTTTGTGGGTGTTTAAATCACTCTGGGACAAGTGAATGATCTACAAAGGGAAAAGAGTTTCTTTGTATTCTACAAAATTAAATACGCCAATTTCAAATTATGAAGTTGCTCTAGACAATAGTTATGAAGACGTAAGTGATCCTGCTATTACAGTCAAATTTCCTGTTAATTGATATACTTCTGATATAGAAACAACGCATTTCATCCATACTGATGACAATTTTATCAATGCAACCTTTGCTATAATTAGAGATGAAAAGGGAAGATTGTTGTCCATCTATAATGCAAAGCGTGAGATGTGGCAGTTCCCAGGCGGTAAAGCAGAAAATGGAGAAACGATTGAACAGTCGTTGATTAGAGAAGTAAAAGAGGAGCTAGGTGTTGATTGTGTTATTTGAACCAAATTAGGACAAGTAAAAAGAATTTTAAACAAAAAACCTCGATTGGTGCATTTTTTTGAAGTAACTTTACAATGAGATCCTGTTTTGCAAGAGCCTAATCACACAAAACTCGAATGGACAACTATTTCTTCTACTGATGCAAATGATCTGTGATATCAGTATGAAGTTGATGGTGTTATCGTGGATGATGCAAATGAAATCAAGAGATTCCCTTCATTATATACATTTCAAACGGTGCTCCCTGTACTCAAAAGCTATCCAGAGACATCTAGTGCTCCTCTTAACTTCCTAGCATGGACGACAACACCGCGGACAATAGCGGCGAATATTGCACTTGCAGTAAATCCAGAGATGCGATATATGCAGTTATTTGATAAAAACGCAAAAGAGTATTTTATTCTTGCAGAAAATCTTATAGGTAAATACTATAAAAACGCTGAAGAATATATTGAGGTCTACAGGTGTAGAGGGGTAGAATTTTTATGAATCAAATATACAGCACCGTTTTCTTACTATCAAAATATAATTGGACAGCTGACCCAAGAAAACAAGAACTTTACAGTCCTGCCAGCTGATTACGTTACAGATGAGGATGGTACAGGTGTTGTTCATCAAGCCCCAGAATTCGGTGAAGAGGACTTCCAAACTGGATTGAAATATGGTTTATATCAAACTGAAATGCTTGACGAACAAGGGAATTATCTCATAAATCCTTTTGTTGGAAGCGCACCAGAGCGAGAAGCAATATGAAAAGAGTATGTTGGAACCTACTATCGCGACGTGAATGAATTAGCAATGCGTGACATGAAAGCAAATGGAACGCTTATCAAAAAAGAATCAATTACGCACTCGGTTGCGATGTGCCCAAGGACCTGAGTTCCATTGATCTACAAGGCGCAAGATGCTCGGTTTGTTAATATTCAAGCTATTAAATGATTACTTGCTGAAAATAATGAAAAGATTTTTCGGTTGCCAGAACATTTGAAACATGGTCGTTTTCTTAAATCAATGGAATCAGCACCAGATCGAAATATCTCTAGAACTCGTTTCTGGGCTACTCCAATGCCAGTCTGGAAAGCAGAGGATTCAGATGATATGATTGTTTTATGATCATTGGAAGAGATTTATCAGTTAGATCAAACAGGAAGTAAAATCATAGAAAAGAGAACAGAAAACTGAAAAGCTATTTATCGAGATACCCTCAATAATAAAGAATTTGATTTGCATCGTCCATATATTGATGCTGTTCGAGGTCTGAAAAATAATCAAAAATATATTCGTGTGCCTGAGGTGCTTGACCCGTGGTTAGAGAGTGGATCTATGCCATATGCGCAAGTTCACTATCCTTTTGAAAATAAAGAAAAGTTTGAAGCGTCATTCCCTGCTGATTATGTATCAGAATATGTAGGACAAGTTAGAGCTTGGTTTTTCTTTATGCATGTCCTAGCCACAATGCTTTCTATGCCATATAAACTTGTGCGCCAAGAAGATAATACATTCAAATTGGTAGAAGATAAGCCAGCATTGGATATACCTTTTGAAAAATATAATTCGCCAGCGTTCAAAAATGTCGTTTGTACTGGTGTTCTTGCGTGAAATGATGGTCGTAAAATGTCGAAGTCCTTAGGTAACTACCCAGATCCAAAAGGGACGATGATGGCTTTGTGATGAGATGCTTTGAGAATGAACTTTGCGACTTCGCCGATTGTCGTTTGATGAGATACTAATATTTCCGAGGAGTCGATTAGAGAGATTTACAAAAAAACGATTCTGCCATTGTGGAATAGCTATTATTTTTTCACTACATACTCTCAAATAGATTGATTTACAGCCGATCCGTCAGTATCACTGCAAAAATTAATACAAGATGAAAGGTTACAAGATTTCAAAAACCCCCTTGATACCTGGATGCTTCTAAAGACAATGAAGTTGGTAAATACAATTAATGAACAGCTTGGATTGTATAATTTGCAAACAAGTTCAACTGCACTGATTGGTTTTATGGAGGATTTGACAAACCGATATATTCGTAGATCAAGACGTAGGTTCTGGGAATCAGGTGCATGAGAAAACATGGGGCAAGATAAGGTAGATGCATACACGGTTCTCTATACAGTTCTTACTGAATTGTGTTTGATTGCAGCGCCTTTTATGCCGTTTATAACTGAATATATTTACAAAAAATTAACATGAAAAGAGTCTGTTCACCTTGAAGAAATAGTTACATACGACAGTAGTATGATTTCCAAGTATGATCTGCAGATCGACGCAATGGAGCTTACCAAAAAGATTGTATCACTTGGGCTTTCTCTTAGATGACAGAAGAAGATAAGAGTGAAACAACCATTGCAAAAAGTAATTCTTTCCAGGGGAGTTGTGTTCTCTGATCATGATATTTCAAATACCGTATACCATGATATGATCAAAGATGAGCTTAATGTAAAGGAAATAGTAATTGATTCAACTATGGAACAAAAAGTACAAGCAATTTGTAAACCAAATGCGAGATTGCTGTGAAAGAAATTTGGTAAAGATATGCAGGAAATAATTTCTCAAGCGAAATCTGGTGCCTTTACTTTGGAAAGTGATGGTTCCACTATCGTTTCTGGTGTAAGTTGACAGAAGTGGACATTACAATCAGAAGAATTTACTATCGAATATGAGAAATGAGATGTTCCTTTCGATGTAGCAATAGATGGAGCTTTAGTGATTGCGCTTGATGATACAATATCTGAAATATTACGCTTGGAGTGAGATGCAAGAGACTTAATTAGGTATATTCAAGAAGCCCGCAAAGAAGCTGATTACAATATGGACGCAAGGATACAGCTTGCTATTAAACTTCCACAGGATGTAGAACAAGCCAAGGATATGCCTTTTGCAAGCGATATTGCCGAGCTTTTAAAACAATTTGGAGAGATGATTGCCAGCGAAACTCTTTCTACAATTGTAAAAGATATCAACAATCCTGACATTGAAAAAGATGTGTCTTTAGATATGATATGAAGCGTAGGATATGCGATAAAAAAGATATAAGATGATTTCTCATTACAATATATTCTTTATTTTTTTCTCGCACTCATGACAACTCCTTCTTCTACCGACACACAAAAAACCTCTGATTTAAAAAACAAAATTAACAAGTATAGGTACAATAGAAATGTTCGTACTGTAGTCCTTGTTGTATTGTTGCTTATTGTTCTTGCTATGCTTATTTTTCGAGGCAAGATGAAATGACTCTTGCTTGTTTTATTGGTAGTGATTATTTGAGCATTGTGATTACATATCGCTGATTACGACTTGGATCTTTGAACGCTTATGAAAACAGGTTCTGTAACCGAATCAAGAGTAGAGACTAAAAAATGAGTAAAAATTATCGGTTCTGAATGTTTGACGAACAATTTAAATTGTTCAAATTTCGCTACTCAAAGTGCTGCGCAAGAGAAATATAATTTTTGTGCAGACAAAATCGCTCTTGACAACGCTTGAGAAACCAATGATTCTGTGAGACGTTTAGATATATTTGGTCTAGATGGTGATAAAGATGGTATCGTTTGTGAAGCTTTGCCTAAAGTTACTTCTCCTGCACTAGCAGAATAATTAAAATTACTCTTGTCTATCAAAACTTGCTTGTAATATAGCAAGTTTTTTTTGATTTTCTATTTTTTTTTGATTTTATAGGGCGCTAAAATAACATTTAACCTTTTAAAAATATATTCTATTTTTGTCAATGCTTGATGGGCTATTTTTATTCAT
>CAZMFL010000023.1:0-13800 GCA_964565575.1 uncultured Candidatus Peribacteria bacterium | reverse complement strand
GGAGGGGAACCTACATCACAGGAAATTGGCGATAAGCTTGATTTTAATCTTAAGAAAATAAAAAAATTAGAAGCAATTCTATTTTGAAATGTGTCTTTGGATGCAGAAGTTGGCGACGATGGAAAAGATAGCCTTGGAGACCTGATTGAAGATAAAAACACCATGAGACCTGATCAATTTGTAGAAAAAGAAACTGTAAAGAAAAATTTAGAATACATATTGGATATGTTAGATGAAAGAGAAGCAAAAATTATCAAGATGAGATATGGTATCGATGGACCGAAATATACGCTTGAACAAGTAGGCGAGGAGTTCCAAGTCACTCGTGAACGCGTGAGACAGATTGAACAAAAGGTGCTTCAAAAACTGAAAGAACATATCGGTATGCAAAAAATTCTTGGTATTGAGGACGACATTGAGAAGATGGAGCTTCGAGAAAAAACTGGTAAAAACAAAAAAAGAGAAGAGTATCTTAAATCTCTCAAAATCAGCACTACGAATGAAGATGAAGAGGAAACTAGTAGTATAGATGAGGATGATGAATTTGATTTTAGCGAGTAGATGTTTATTCAAATCTATATCTAAATATTATTCCATTGTATAGTAAATCATGTTTGACACGAAAAAACGAGAAGATTTTACAACAAAATATTTAGCATTTTGCGCAGACAAAACTATTTCTTCGTTAAGTCGTGAAGAAGCAGAACAGGCATATCCATTGCTGATTCAACTTATTTGATATCACAACTGGCAATACTATATCAAGTCTACGCCAACGATTTCTGATGGGCAATATGATATGCTCTTCCAATACATCAAAGATATAGAAACGAAATTTCCAAACATAATCCGTTCGGATAGTCCTACGCAAAGACTTATCCATCAAGTACAATCTGACTTTTCACAAGCCCACCACAAAACGCCTTTGTTGTCGTTAGAAAATAGTTACAACGCACATAATTTATGATCTCGAAATGATAGCATAAAAAAAATATTGCAAAAAATTGATATCACAGAGTACTCTTTTTTGCTAGAACCAAAATATGATGGCGTGACATTAGAGCTGATTTATCAAGATGGGGAACTAAAACAAGCGATTACTCGTGGAGATGGCTATATTGGTGAGGACGTCACTGCAAATATCAAAACGATTCTTGCTATTCCATTGCTTCTTAAATCGGGGAAAAACATAAAAACATTGCGCGTAAGGGGCGAACTCGTGATGAGTAAAAAAGCGCTTGAAAGAATAAACATAGAAAGAGCACAACAAGGAGATAGCGAATTTGTAAACGTAAGAAACGCTGCAAGTTGAAGCATTAGACAGCTAGACACCTCAATTACAGCAAAAAGATGATTAGATTTTAATGCATACGAAATTCTTGAGATAGACTTGAAACAACAAAAAGAATTTTTTGCAAACGAAGAAGGATTTCAAACAGACGTTGAAGCGTTGCATCGGCTTGAAACAGAGGGATTTCATATGCACACACGACACAAAAATGTACAGACCATAGAGGAAGTCATGGAGATTTGTGAGTCTATCGCTACCAAAAACTATTTTGACACACAAGATATCGCTTTTGATGGAATTGTTGTGAAAATACAAGAGTTAGCTATTCGTACTATGCTTGGAGAAACCAATCATCATCCACGCTGGGCAATGGCATATAAATTTCCTACACAACAGATTACAACGAAACTTCTTTCAATTGATTACCAAGTAGGACGCACCGGCGTCATAACACCTGCTGGGAACCTACAACCCGTAGAATTATGATGAGTAACCATAAGTAGAGCCAGTCTCCACAACTTTGATTTTATTACGGAAAAAGATATTCGCATCGGTGATCGAGTTTGGCTTCAAAGAAGCGGGGAGGTAATACCGTATATCATAGCTCCCATCAAAGAAAGACGTACGGGTGAAGAAATACCAGTTACTATTCCTTCACATTGTCCGATCTGCCAAGGTCCGATTGAAAAAGGCAAAAGTGATATTTTTATCTACTGTGTAAACCTAGATTGTCCTGCGAAACTCAAAGAGCAACTTCTTTACACTGCTTCTCGTGATGCTTTTAATATAGAATGATTGGGTGATGCTCTTGTTGATCTCCTTATCGAAAAATGATTAGTGCGTTCTTTAGCAGATCTGTATTCACTTGAAGAGCCACAAGCTAGATTACAACTACTTTCTCAAGCAGGAGTGGGACAAAAAAAATATCATGAACTTGTCGAAGAGATTAAAAAAACCAAAAATGCACCACTCCGAAGACTACTAAATGGTCTTGGCATCATGCATATTGGGAAAAAAACAGCACAACTTATCATCGACGCAATTTCAGAGCAACTTACGCAAGAGGATTACACGAATAAAAATAAAGATGATTTTACGATACAAACATTAACGCAATTTCTTTGTGACGAAGAATTTTTAAAATCCATAAAAGGCATTTGACCAGAGATCATTGCATCGCTGAAAGAATGGTTTTCCAACCTGAACAACCAAGCGATGTTAGAACGCATGAGTGAGAAATGAGTACAGCGAAATAACTTTGCAAATAAAAGAACGTTGAAAGGAAAACTTACTGGAACAATATTTTGCATCACTGGAACATTTGCACTTCCAAGAAAAATTATCGCTGACGTACTCAGTAAACATGGCGCGTTAGTCACCGATACTCTAACAAAACAAACTAATTTCCTTCTTGTTGGCGAAGACCCATCAAGCAAACTCACCAAAGCACAAGAGGAGGGCATTACAATCATAGATTGACTTGCGCGCCTAGAGCAAAAATTCGATTTTCTAAAAAACGATATAGGTGCAATGCAACTTTTTGCAAAAAGAACAAAAGACGAAAAACCTAAACAAGGAGGACTATTTGGATAATTATGCGCTTTTTCAAAAAGATGTTTTTAGGCATAAGGATAAAACTCACTTTATGCTTCTTTTTTGTATGTTAATAAATGAATTGAAATTATGATAATAGAACACAATAGACAAAGTAGACAAACTGCCTTGATTGTAAATGTTTCCTGATAGATAATATATCCATTAAAAAGTATTCAAAGTGCAGAAAGATATCTGATCACGATATGTGATTTTTTGATTATTCCTTTCAATCCTAAAAAAGCAAAAAGCGCTATAACTGGATAGACAACCATTGCGATTAACGGGAATGGAACGCCAAAAAAATGTGTTGCAGGATGAGTAACCACATTGGTGCAAGAGATAGTTTGATTGATATCACAAAAAGTGCTTCAGTCTTTCCAAAGTCAATCAAAAGACAGATACGTTGCGTTTAAAAAAGCAAAAATTGATAAGAGAATAATAACTTTAAACGTTTTTTTCATCCCATAAAAATAAAATAAATAAAAAAAATTAAATTACCTATTTATGGAGAAATAAAAAGAGAAATCAATGTAAAATAAATGAAAACAAAAAAACACACAATAGCACTTTCATATAAACGGTGCTATTTTCTCTTGAAAGATAGATGTAAAAATTTATAATGCGGGTACCTTTATTTTTTATTCAAATACACAATGACACATTTAATTCCGCTTGAAGATCATGTTTTGATCGAACCAATAGCAGAAGATGAGACAACCAAAAGTGGAATCATTCTCTCTGACGCTAAAAAAGAAAAGCCCTCTAGGTGAACTGTAATTGCAGTTGGTCTGTGAAGAATATTGGATGATGGCGAAAGATCACCAATGGATGTAAAAGAGTGAGATATCGTCCATTTTACAAAATACTCCCCAGATGAATTAGAAGTATGAACACCATGAGACAAAAAAACATATCTTATCGTGAAACATAGTTCTATCCTTGCAATAGAAAAGAAATAATTTGTCTACTTTCGAATGATAGACTATCTATAAAAATGCCCGTACTATCTACGATTGGTGAGATTGCAACGACAGGACGAGCATCCCCCGACAATGTCGGGGAAGAATAACAAACAAAACGTGAATTACATTATAAAAATTTTATTTATCATTACTTTGTAAAAAAATGGCGAAACAAATTAGCTATACAGATAGCGCTAGAAACAGCATTTTTGCTGGTGTACAAAAAGTAGCAGATGCAGTCAAAGTTACAATGTGACCAAAATGAAGAAATGTAATCCTTGAGAAATCATACGGCGCGCCTATCATTACAAATGATGGTGTAACTGTTGCAAAAGATATTGAACTTGAAGATAAGAATGAAGACATAGGCGCAAAGATCGTGAAAGAAGCAGCGATAAAAACAAATGATTCGGCTGGTGATGGAACAACATCAACAGTGATTCTCGTTGAGGCAATTGTAAAAGAGGGATTGAGGTATATTCGCACATGAGTTAACCCATTCTCACTTGGAAAATGACTCCACAAAGCGGTTAAAACGGTTGTTGAAGAGATTCAAAAACAAGCAAAAGATGTCTCTAACAAAGAAGAAATACAACAAGTTGCAACTATCTCAGCACAAGACGAACAAGTAGGAGAGTTGATCGCTGAAATTATGGATGAGGTTGGAAAAGATGGAGTAGTAACAGTTGAAGAGGGAAAGTCAGTTGGCCTAGAAAAAGATATTGTCAAAGGAATGCAGTTTGAACAAGGATATCTTTCAGCATACTTCGCAACTGATTTACAACGCATGGAAGCAGTTATTGAAAATCCTGCAATCCTTGTAACTGACAAAAAAATTACATCTGTAAAAGAGATATTGAAACTTTTGGAAGAATTGGCAACAAAATGAAAGCGCGATATAGTTATCATTGCAGAAGATATTGAAGGAGAGGCGCTTACTACGCTAGTTCTGAACAAAATTAGAGGAGCGTTAAACGTTCTTGCTTTGAAGGCACCTGGATTTGGTGATAGAAAAAAAGAAATGCTCAAAGATATTGCAGCTGTTACAGGTGCGACTGTTATCTCTGAGGAAGTAGGTATAAAACTTGAAGACGCAACTCTTGATATGTTAGGGAACGCAACCAAAGTGACTGCGAACAAAGATAAAACGACTATCGTAGATGGAAAGGGGACACAAGAAAAAATCGATGCAAGGATTATGCAAATCCGTTCACAAATAGACAAAACAACATCTGATTATGACAAAGAAAAACTCCAAGAAAGACTTGCGAGATTGGCAGGCGGAGTAGCGGTCATCAGAGTTGGCGCAGCGACTGAAATGGAAATGAAAAACAAGAAATTTAAAATTGAGGATGCTTTAAATGCTACAAAAGCTGCTGCAGAAGAAGGTATTCTACCGGGCGGTGGAACTGCATTTGTAAAAACAGCAAACATCTTAGATGAGATGAAACTGGACGATGAAGATGAACAAATTGGTGTGCAAATCATCAAAGCTGCAATTCTCTACCCGATCATGCAAATCGCAAATAATGGCGGTTTCAAAGGCGATTGGGTTGTAGAAAAAGTAAGAGAAAATACAGATTTCAACTTTGGTTTCGATGCAAAATCTGGTGAATTTAAAGATATGGTAAAAGCAGGAATTATCGATCCAGCAAAAGTATTGAGAGTCTCTTTGGA
Organism: uncultured Candidatus Peribacteria bacterium; assembly: GCA_964565575.1. Lineage (GTDB taxonomy): Bacteria > Patescibacteriota > Gracilibacteria > Absconditabacterales > Absconditicoccaceae > JBDHUW01. The sequence continues at coordinate 8,274 of CAZMFL010000023.1, read as the reverse complement.
AAATGCAGTTTCTGCTGCAGCAATGATCCTTACAACCGACGCCGTTATCACCGAAATACCAAAACCCGAATCAAATAACAATCAAGATATGTGAGGTGGCATGTGAGGAATGGGAGGAATGGGAATGATGTAAAAGAAGAGCATAGAAAGAATTATAATAATAATGATTAATTATAAATTGTTAATGATTAATATATTTGTTTTTAAGCATAATCCAAAAAGACTTCTGAAATAATACCACAAACTCACTGTCTTAGGATGGTGAGTTTTTTTGATTGTCTCAGCAACGGCATTTTCCTTGCAAATATGTATTTTTTCAATACACATACAAACAACAAATAAGTTTTTATATTTCGTGCTTTCTACTCATGAAAAAAATAATCTTTTCATTGCTCGCTGTATGAATGTCTATAGTTTGACTTTCGATTGGAAGTGTCGCATTTGCTGATAGTGCTGGCTACACGATTGAATCGTATGATGTTTCCATGGACGTGAAAATCGATGGTTCTATGGATGTTACTGAGAAAATTGGTGTTAATTTCACTGAACCAAGGCGTTGAATTTATAGAAAAATCCCAATTACCAATCTAAACACGAAGCGTGTTGTTACTATAAAAGATCTTACTGCTATTGGAGATCCAATCGCTAGCAATGGAATAATTTGAAATAATTATGAAATAAAGTTGTGATCTTCATCCGTATATCTTAACTGACCACATACTTACACTATCAAATATACCGTCAAAAATGCTATCGTTCCATTTGGGACAGAAGCGCTGACAGGCGCAAATTACGCGCTCTCAACGTGATGAAGTGACACAATTTCAGGCAACCAATGGCAAGAGCTCTATCGAAATGTTATTTGAGTAGAACGAGAGACATCTATAAAAAATGTTTCGTATTCTGTTACACTCCCCAAAGGCATATCATTTTCTTCAGGACAAACATTCATCTACTATGGAAGCTATGGACAGAAAAAAACTGCTGGTGCAACACTAACACAAGTAACTCCAACGAAAATAGCATGATCTGTAAATCAAACATTATCACCCAAAGAGGGAATGAGCATCTGATTACAATTTCCTTCTTCATTTTTTTCATTACCAACAGATTATGAAAAATATTTTTATGTGCCTTGAAGTTCTTTTTTTAGTAAACTTTTAAAATCAATCTGAAATATCTTTCTTTGGATATTGGATTACTTTGATTTATTATTCTTTTTAATTGTTATAATATTATGACCATCAGCACTGATTTTTAGATGAGAAAGAATCGGATCTATGTGAAGTAAGCCAGCTTGGAAAAGCGAAAAAACAACGACCATCTATTACACACCTCCTAAAAACATAGAACCATTAAAAGCATTTTATTTTCGGTATAATGCTGATAATCCAAGAATATTTACAGCAATCATCTACTATCGAGCAACTAGATGACGGATAAGTATTGAAAAAATACAAAAAAAATCATATTTTGGAGGACTTAAAACAACAGCTTACAAGGTTACAGAAAAACAGTTAGCACCTGAAGGACAAACAGCGTTAGAGGCATCAACTATGCAGGATCTTTTTGGAAATTATGATAAAAGATTAGATTCTGTAATTTTGGAAGAAAACAATTCAGTACGTAGAAAAATTAATAATATTTACAAGGAATTAGAAGACTTTGATAAGGAGACTGAATTAGTGATTTGATATTGATATGTTTTCAAGAAACCAACTCTCACAGAAAAAGGGGAAAAACTTTTTGAGGAGATGCGTGGTTGGAAAGAGTATCTCCAAAAGGTAGAAAGGCCAGTTATCGACCAAGAATTGAAAAAAGACCCTGATTTCATTAACAAAATACTTCCATGGGCAGTATTGTTTGGCATAGAAACAAGATTGTTGACTGTAATTGGTGACTTAGTACAAGCATCAGCTCAATGATGGTATTCGAGTTATGATGGTACGATGCTTGACCCACTAGCATTTAAAAGAATGAACTCATCAATATCTTCAAGTACCGTCGGACCACAAAGTTATTCCTTAGATTGATTCTCGTGAGGTGGATGATGATCTAGCTGATTTAGTTCATGAGGAGGTGGAGGAGGTGGATGATGATCTTCAGGTTGATGAGGTTGATGAGGTGGAGGAGGTAGTTGGTAAAATTCCCTTTTAATCATAGCCAAAATATCTATACATACAATAACTTACTTTTTATTCTTATCATTTAAAAAATGCGAACAGCTATTATTATTCTAGCAATCATCATGTTTGGTTGAACGGCAGTGGGATTGTACAACAAACTTGTATCAATGAAAAATGTTATTTGAAATGCCTACGCTGATATAGATGTCCAAATGAAAAAAAGATTTGATCTTGTGGACAACTTAGTAAATACCGTAAAATGATATGCTGAACACGAAAAGGGGACTCTTGAAGAGATAACGAATGCAAGGACAAAATGGATGAGTGCAACAACGCCAACTGAAAAAAATGAAGCAAACAATATGCTCTCTGGAGCTTTGAAGAGTCTATTTGCGACATCTGAAAATTATCCTGAATTAAAAGCAAACGAGAACTTCTTAGATTTACAAAGACAACTTACAGATATTGAAGAACAAATAGCTGCTTCAAGAAGATACTACAATGCAACTATCAAAGATTACAACAATGGATTAGAACAATTTCCAAGTAATATGGTAGCAAGATTATTTGGATTCAAGCAAGCAGAAACATATTTTTCAATTGCAAATGAAACAGAAAAAGAAGCTCCAAAAGTACAATTCTAATCATGTAAAACTATGAGAATACGAAGCATCCATCCATCATATTTGGATCAAAAATGATTAACCGCTGTCTGGAGAGAGACATTGTTAGCCAAAAAAGTATTGGAGGGAAAGACAAAATGATACAAAAATCATCCGCAACTGGACAGATTCAAAAAAGCGCAAAATACTTTGGAAACGATACATTTCTATTTGCAAACGATACATATAGAAGCGACAACAAGATGATACAATTTTGATAGTACTAAATTTACAATGAGCATCGATTGCACTGAAAAAATACCTGTTACGACCTGACAAATAGAATATGAATTTCGCCATCTACTAAAAAAATTATCAATGAGGGACCCAAAACAATATGAAAAAATCATCAAAACTGCTAAAATAAAAGCAAATCCAATATTCAAAATTATTACCTGAGATATAGAAAGCTTTGAAAAAATATAATTTTTATCAATATGTAACAGTACTCAGAACCGTCAATGAAAGTGGTTTTTATTTTTGTATTATATAAATCACTCTCTGAATATCCTCTTCAAAAAGTTTGTAGTAGTGTTTACGCACCATAGTCATTTTCCTTTGTCTACAATAACTATCTAATCGAGATTCTTCTTCCTCAGAAAACATCTTGTACAGAACAAAATATCATCATTTTTTGACCAGATCATACGTCCATGTAAAAAGTTTGTCAGAGAATGCTACTGCGCGTGCACTCAATATATCAAATTTCTGTGTAGGCATATACTCCTCAGCACGAGACCAAACGACATCGACATTTTTCAATCATAGTTGTTTTGCCATATCTAGAACCGCTTCTGTTTTTTTGCGGACAGAGTCTAATCATGTGAAGAATGTTCCCGGATAGGCGATGGCAAGAGGAAGTAGTGGAATTCCTCATCCAGTACCCACATCAATCACTCTTTGTCATTTTTGGAACAGTCAGACCTCTGATTTCTCAGTGTTTTTATTGTCATCTTGGATTAATGCCAAAGCATTTTGGATCTCAAGAGTATCAAATATATGTTTGAGAAAAACGCCATCTTGATCGCGAATCGAAGAAAGATTTAATTGGCTATTCTTAGCAAGAAAAACATCTATGAACTGTTGTCGATCAGCACGGATAATGGTATGTGTCATACAGAAAGTGTAGATTTTTGGATGATAAATGCAAGTTTAAGAGGGAAAAGAGAGAATTTTATTAGCAGATGAAAAATCATAAATTTGCTTGCTAATACCGATAAAAACGATATACCATATATTATATTATTTCCTAAAAAACACCATGACAAAACGCATACTTACAGCAATCAAACCGACAGGGGAGTTTATCCATATCGGAAATTATTTTGGCGCTATTGAACCCATGATCCGCGCACAAGAGAGTTCCGAGTATGAGGTGTTTATGTTTTTGGCGAATCTCCACTCATTAACTGCGCTACATGATCCAGAGAAAATTCACACATATAGTCTCAATGCAATCAAAATGTATCTTGCATGTGGATTAGATGCAAAGAAAGCGATCATGTACAATCAAGCTGAACTACCAGCACACGCAGAACTCTCTTGGATCCTGAGCTGTATCACAAACATGGGAACAGCTGAACGTATGCATGCCTACAAAGATGCAATAGGGAAATGAAAAGCTGGCGAAATGTCAGTTGGTGTTTTTACCTATCCAATTTTGATGGCAGCAGATATTCTCCTGTATGATGCGAATCAAGTACCTGTGGGAAAAGATCAAAAACAGCATGTAGAATATGCTCGTGATATAGCAGAAAAATTTAATAGATTATTTGGAGATACATTTGTCATTCCAGAGCCATTGATTGATCAGAATGTAGCTACTATTCCAGGAATTGACGGTCGTAAAATGTCTAAATCATACAACAACTATATCGGGCTTTTCGATGAAGAAGCGACTGTCCAAAAAAAGATTAAACTTATCCCAACGTGAAGTGAGTGAATTGAAGATCCCAAAAATCCAGACAGTTGTAATGTCTATAATATCCTAAAATTATTTCTCCAAGTTGATGAAAACAATGCACTAAGAAAAAGATATACTGATGGTGGATTGGGATACAAAGAACTAAAAGATATGCTTTTTGAAAAAATACGGGCGTTTTTACAACCAATACAAAACAGGTTTTCCCAGATCTCAGACGATGAAGTACGCTCTATACTCGCCGAAGGCACACAAAAAGCTCGCATTATCTGAGAAAAAAAGATAGCACTTGTAAAACAAAATTTGTGATTTTTAATCTAAGATTGCAAAAACAATCAACCCCGACTCGAGTCGGGGATTGCCCGTCTCTTCTATGGTAAACCAGCTTACCGACGATATTACGGGCAATTTTTTTATTATTCTAACAGTAGAAAAATAGCATAAAACAAAGAAAAATAGCAATCTACTGCGAGAAGAAACAAAATATACAAAACAATATAACTAGACACATATTCTTGTCAAAATCAAAAACGATTGTCTAATAGCTGATTTTCTTTACTTTTCTCTTGCAAAAGGTGCCGTTTTGTCTATCTTTGTCTAACTTTACCTTGTGTTTTTTTACATGATCAAAAATTTGTTTCTCTCGAGCATTATCAACACAATCGTACTTGTTGTGATTGCAATGCGAATACCGCTAGGTGGACTGAGTATTTCACCAATGTCATGGAATGCTACACCTATTTTGCTTTTGATGGGATTTTTCTTTTGGTTGTTATATCAGATAATTAGACCTCTACTTAAATTCCTAACAACACCCATTAACCGATTAACACTGGGTATTGCAGGCATTTTGATCAATTTGATTACATTGTATCTATTTACATATATTGTGAACTCTCTAAACTTTGGTGTTACCATAACACTTGGAACAATTGTACAAACATTTGTTTTGTCTATTATTATTGCACTCTTAACTATGATAGCGAAACTAATTCTTAAATAGAACTAGACAGAAAGCACAGCATTAGTCCAAATCGTTTTTTATCAATATCAATAATTTATATCGTATGACACAATTAACCTATTCAATTACGAGAGAAGCTGCTTCGGCATATTTATGAGTTTCAACTAGAACAATAGACAGATATGTAAAATCTGGAAAGCTATCTTATAAAAAAGTTGCTAACAAGGTAATTCTTGCTAAAGAACAAGTAGATGAACTGAAAGAAGAATTTGCCGTATTACATCAGGATGGCTATGAAACAGAAATTGTTTCAGAAAACAGAGGTGGGAAAGAAAGATCAAATACGGAAATTCAACCAATGAGTACACACAATGCAAATAGCGCATCTTTGCGTCAAATTGATCAAAAAATGGATAAATTTTTTGAGTTGCTTCGCGACAAAGATAGTTCAATTGAAGGGAAAAATCAGATGATTTTTGTTCTACAACAAAAACTAGGGGAGCTAGAAGGGAAACTAAAAAATATGGTTGCACTTCCTGCTTATCATGAAGAAAAAGCTCTACTTGTGAAAGAAAAAGAAATATTGGAACAAAAAGTAAAAGAATTACACAAAAATTACACAGGTGAAAAGCGGAAAAACACAGTATATATTGTCGTTATGCTTGTTATCATCTGTGCTGCAATCATAATGATCTTTTTGAAACAATAAATTTTAGTTTTTTTGTGGATTTCAATGTCTAAAAAAGAAAAAATACTCTTTCGAATCATCTTCCTAGTATCTTTGGCAGCTCTTTTGGGTTCATTATACTTTTCAAACTTTGGCGACCCACTTGCGGACATTAAAAACCGAACACTGTTCCAATGAGCTGGTTTACAAGCATGTCCACTATGTCGATGGGGAAGGATACTTATGTATCCAATAGTTTTACTATCTGGACTGGCATTGCTTCGCAAAAACAAAGAATATTTAGTACCAACAGTTGTTCTTTCAACAATCGGTGTCTATTTAGCTGCGTATCACTATACAATCCAATTTATCAATCTTCCATGGAATACAACATGCAATATTTATGCGCCATGTAATATTATCGATTGGAGTTTGTTCACATATATCACACTTCCATGATTGGAACTTGTAGCATTTCTCCTTATAATGATTCTTGCGTGGAGAATAAAAAAAGTAGGATAAAAGGAAAACGAGTTCTCTTATAAAAAAAAGACTCACTCTTGGAAAAAGGAGTGAGTTTTTATAATACACAAAAGACAAAAAAATTATTTATCCGAAAGATGTATTTTATGTAATACACGATGGATAACTGGCGCCATCACAAAACCAAATACAGAGAGCAAAAGCATACCTGAGTAGATTGCATATAGCGATGCAAAAATCTTTGCATTGTCAGTTTGAAGGGGATCAACAGGTCACATACCACCAAGGATCATGCTCGCATTTAAAAGACTGTCAATCCACGGTAGCATGCCGATATAATGGTATCCTATGATTCAAATGAGCAAAGAAATTCACATCAAAAATACTGCAAGCAATAGATATCTTGATAATCTTATATAAAATCTTTTTTTGGGAATTAGGGGAGCAGTGGTGTGCTCAAAAGAGAACAATTTTTCCCTCTTTTTACGAGTATTAATTTCTTTTTTATCTAGAGTAACCATGTGTAAAAGTAGATGAGTTAAATATATACGACAAACTATATTAATCAAATAATGTAATGATACCTATAATTAATATCATAAAAAGAACAACCTTTTCAAATATCTTTTGTGGAATGCGATCAATTATCTTTTTACCAATAAACGACCCAACAAATGCACAAATTATCAGCCCTGGAATTAGGCGATAAAATCGTGGATCAACATATCACTGGGCTAAATATATTCACATACGAGTGAAATCTATTCATAAGTCGATTGCCGCAGAAGTCGCAATAAATATTTCTTTTGATAAACCAAAAGAGTTTAATAACAAACCTCTAATTGCACCTCAAGTACCTGTTAAACCAGCTAAAAAACCAGAGAAAAATCATCAAATTGTTGTATTTTTTCTGTTCAAAGTAAGCTTTATTTTATTTTTTAAAAGTTGATATAAACTAGTGAAGATTAAAAATAATCATAAAACAATACTTAACGACGATACAGGCACATGATTTGATAATACGGCTCACAGTGCAACTCAAAAAATACTTGGAATTCATAATCACAATAAAGCCTTCTTATTAATTCATTTTTTAAAAAGATATAGTTTTGATAAATTACTAAATACATGCATAATACTGGTTAAACCAAGCACTAATTTGAAACTAAATAACAATTTTGCTAAAGGAACGAAAAAAACAGAAGAACCGAATCAAGAAATTGTTCAGACTATTTCTGAAAAGACAATTAAAACAAAAAAAATGGTTAACTTTGAGCTCATTAATATCTGTTTTATATATTTGCGAACAAAATAAAAGGAGAATAAATAAAATTACAATAATATGCAATTAATTAAAAGATAATAAAATTGAAGGGTAGTATAAATTTGTATTTCCAAGAATTTATCTATATATTTGAATGTAACCTGTCAAACCTCCAAATAAACGACAT
>CAZMFL010000022.1:8734-14499 GCA_964565575.1 uncultured Candidatus Peribacteria bacterium | reverse complement strand
GGTAGATTATATTTATAATCTAAGAAACGGCTCTCCTCATATCACCAGCTTCGCTTATAAAAATTAGAACATCAGAACATCAGAATATCACATTGCATTAGAAAAACATTTATCTTATAGTACACAGTATGCTTAGAGTTCACTCAATAGAAACATTTGGAACACACGAATGACCATGAATTAGGTTCGTGCTGTTTTTGCAAGGATGCCTTTTTAGGTGCATGTACTGTGAAAATCCAGATACGATTGCACAAACCGGAGGCACGATGATGAGCGCCGATGAGATAGTTGCAAAGGTATTACGCGAAAAGGAATATTTTGGCAAAACGCCGAGGTCCCAATCAGAATCGGTGAAAGGACATCATATTGGTTGATTTACAGTATCAGGTGGAGAGCCGCTTTTGCAAGCTGAATGACTTATCGAATTATTTAGAAAGCTTCGTGCAGAAAACATCCATATTTCAGTAGATACAAATGGATTCCCACGAAACGAGCATGTAAAACAGCTCATCGACGAGGATCTTGCGGATCTCTATCTCGTCGACATCAAGCAAATCAACGATGCAAAACACAGAAAATTAACAACCCAATCAAATATTCCTGTGCTCCAACTTATAGACTATCTAGAAGAGCATGGCAAACAAATGTGGATTAGATATGTTTTGGTGCCTGGGTATTCTGATGATCCAGCTGATCTGGAAGCAGTTGGCAAAAGAGTTGGCCATTACAAACATATTGAAAGAATAGAAATTTTACCGTATCACCGCTTGGGTGTGAACAAACGAAAAGAATTATGATGGAAATATGAACTTGATGGTGTTGAACCACCACATGATGAAATAATAAACAAAGCCGTTACAATATACAAAAAATATTTCAAAAAAGTTTTAGTAAGATAATTCTTCTCTCATGCTCGATTACAAAACACTAGAAACTACTTCCACGACAGATTGAAACGCAAGAGTGCCTGTTGGTATCTCAAATAGACACATTCATCTTTCGCAAACAGATGCTGAGAAACTTTTTGGAGCGTCATATCAATTTACGATCAAGAAAGAACTCACACAACCATGACAGTATGCGTACAACGAAACAGTTACAATCGTTGGTCCCAAAGGATCAATCGAAAAAGTAAGAATACTGGGGCCATGGAGAAATCAAACGCAAATAGAAGTTTTATTGGGTGATACATTTGTGCTTGGTATAGACGTTCCTATTAGACTATCTGGCGATTTAGAAGGAACACCTTGAATCCATATTATCTGACCAGCAGGAGAAATCGATATTCCAAACTGAGTAATCATCGCAAAGAGACATTTGCATATCACACCAGAAAAAGCAATTGAACTCGGGGTACAAAACAATCAGGAAATCAAAATCCATATTGATAATCCAGACAGATGAATACTATTTGAGCATGTTGTAGTAAGAGTGAGTGAAAATGCCACACTGGATTGTCATATTGATATTGAAGAAGGAAATGCTACTGGATTAAAAGCGTGTAGTTATGGGTTTATTGAAAGAGGGTAATAGTGACTAATGGATCGATTCACAAACAATCAAAAAAATAAATAACTTAAATACATGAAGCTGGTGATATGAAGAGAGCCGATTCTTAGATTATAAATATAATCTAGCCATACTCTTCGCTTCGGCTCTTTAACTTGTTTAAAGAACGAAAAGAACCTTGCTCAGAGGTATGTCTTACGGGCAAATGAACACAAAGTAGTAGCACATATAAAGACCGAATCCCGATAAGTCGGGACGAATACACCAGCGAATGTATAGTTGACAATACTCAATACAAAACACTATTTACCTCTCTACCAAACACATGAAAATTCTTGTTCTTAACACATGAAGCTCAACACTTAAATACAGACTATTCTCTGCTGAAAATGGTAACACAGAAGTCCTTGTAAAATGATTTTTGGACGCTGTAACAGATTTTCACGTCGCTGTAGAAACAATGCTCGCTACGTTGAAAACTCAATGAGCTAAGGATAATAGTTTTTCACTAGAAGATATTGATGCAATAGGACATAGAATTGTCCACGGTTGAGAGTATTTCAAAGAAGCAACACGTATCGATGCGAGCGTAAAAGAAAAAATTCGTGAGTTGATACAGTTAGCACCGCTACACAACACAAGCGCACTGTTAGGAATTGAGGCAATGGAGCATGCACTTCCTTGACTACCAAACTTCGCAGTGTTTGACACTGCATTTCATCAAACGATGGAACCAGAAAAATACCTGTACGCGCTCCCCTACTCATATTATGAAAAATATAAAATCAGAAAATACGGCGCGCATGGGATTTCACATAAATATGTTGCACATAGAGCAGGAGAAATGCTTTGAAAAGATATCAACGAACTTAAGCTCATCACCTGCCATGTGGGAAATGGAGCAAGTATCGCAGCGATAGCTTTATGAAAAGTTATAGATACATCAATGGGTTTCACACCTCTTGCATGATTGATTATGGGGACAAGATCAGGAGATATCGATCCATCTATTCTCCCTTTTTTGATGAAACACGAATGATTAACAGCAGAACAAATAGATGAGATGCTCAACAAAAAAAGTGGCTTACTTGGGATATCTGAATTCTCATGAGATATGAGACAGATCATCAAATTGCACGAAGCTGGAAATACTAGAGCGACACTTGCGATCAGGATGTATGTAGATCGTATCGTACATTATATTGGTGCATATTTTGCTGAAATGAATGGGTGTGATGCTGTCGTTTTCACAGCAGGGACTTTGGAAAACTCGCCATTTATCAGGAAACTTGTTGTTGAAAAACTTGCTCGATTGTGAATATTTTTGGATGAAAAGAATAATAATTTTGAAGCTGAAGAAAGGATTATTTCAACAGCTGATTCATCAAGAGTACTCCTGGTGATCCCAACCAATGAGGAATTGATGATTGCTAAAGAGATAGTTGCACAAATGAGATAAAAATTTGCAAAAAAAAATTATAGAGTATAATTACTATATATTTAGTTTGTAACCAATTCTATTCATGGGAAATGTAAACAATGAAACAACTAACAGCTCTTCAAACATAGAAAGAGCATCAAATACCGTTACAGGTGCGGTTAGGAAATTATGATTAGAAAAATCTATCGCCGAGGATATCGTTTCCTCTTTTCAATCAGAAGAGTACGCTGAGGGAAAAGAATTTGGATATGATGAAATCTATCAAACACTAAGAAAATTGTGATATTTTGAAGCGACAAAAAAACAGATTTTTTCTCTTGCAAATCACGAAATGACTGCAAAAGAAGTGAAAGTGCTTGATGAAATTATACTTTCCTACGCATCAAAGAAAAAAGAAACTGGAGAAAAATAACAAAGATAGAAAATATATCTCTTAAAACTGCTTTTTATCTTGGCAGTTTTTCTTTTTGCCCGAAGGGCAACTTCCGAGAGGTCGTGATTAGCTAACTGTACAAAGATAGGACGGAAGATATCTATGAAACCAACACATGTGACATTTTTCTTAAATATGTGTATGAAGAACAATCTGGGATACAAAAAAACCTGCAGAGATAGTTATCATCCACAGGTTTCTTGGGTTTTTTTTCAATATGGATTATATCATACTCGCTATAATCAACGCAACGATACATGTAAGTTTAATCAATATATTCAGACTTGGACCTGACGTATCTTTGAGTGGATCACCGACAGTATCTCACACAACTGCATTTTTGTGAACATCGGAACCTTTTTTATAGACTTTCCCATTGATAGTTACGCCACCTTCGAAACTCTTTTTCGCGTTGTCCCACGCTCATCCTGCATTTGATTGGAAGATAGCCATCAAGACACCAGCAACTGTAACACCAACAAGATAGCCACCTAACACTTGCGCACCACCGATAAATCCAACCGCGATTGGCGTTGCGATAGTTAGCAATCCTGGAAGGATCATCTCTCTCACTGCCGCGTTTGTCGAAATTGTTACACATTTTTCATAGTCTGCCTCTGCTCACTCTTTTCCTTCTAGCAAACCAGGTATAGTTCTAAACTGTCTTCTTACCTCCTCTACCATATCCATAGCCGCTTTTCCAACTGATTTGATCACCAATGCTGAGAAAAGAAATGGAATCATTCAACCGATGAAAAGACCAGCAAGGATTTTTGCATCAGATATATCAATCACTGTTAAACCTACTAACTCTTTATATGCTGAGAACAATGCGAGCGATGTAAGTGCAGCAGATGCGATAGCAAACCCTTTACCAATTGCTGCTGTCGTATTTCCAACTGAATCAAGCACATCTGTTTTTTCTCTCACTGAATCAGGCAACCCAGCCATCTCTGCGATACCACCTGCATTATCTGCGATAGGACCAAAAGCATCAATAGCTAGTTGGATACCTGTTGTTGCCATCATTCCAGTTGCAGCAATTGCTACACCATAGACACCACCAAAATAATATGCCACAACAATACCAAACGCTAATACAATTATAGGCAACGCTGTAGACATCATACCAACACTAAGCCCCGCGATCACATTTGTACCAGCACCAGTTGCTGATTGTTGTACGATTGAGTTCACTGGCCCCTTTCCTATCGCTGTAAAATACTCTGTAATCAAACTCATCAACGTTCCAACTATAAGTCCTGTTACAATAGTCCAAAATATATTTATTGATGGATATACTGTTTCTCCTATTGAAAACGATACTGGAAACAATCGACGAATGAGAAAAAATGATGCTATTGCTGTAAGCAAAATTGCACCGAAGTTCCCAATATTCAATGCTACCTGTGGGTTACTTGTTTCTTTCTTGATCTTTACGAAATTCATCGCAATGATAGAAAAAACAATCCCAACACCACAAATCATCAAAGGCAACAATACACCAGACATACCAGCGAACTTGTCGCCGTCTGTTGCAATAACTGTTACTCCAAGGATCATTGTTGCAAGGATTGTACTCACGTATGAACCGAAAAGATCAGCTCCCATACCTGCAACATCACCGACGTTGTCACCAACATTGTCAGCGATAACTGCCGGATTACGAGGATCATCCTCAGGGATACCAGCTTCGATTTTCCCTACTAAGTCAGCACCAACATCAGCTGCTTTTGTAAAGATTCCACCTCACACTCTTGCAAACAACGCAATACTTTCTGCACCAAGTGAGAAACCAGTAAGTATTTCAAGAACTCTTTTAAGATTTTCATCGATAAGTCCTTCGGGGTTGAAGAAGTACATCAGTACCAAAAAGGTCACTGCCAAACCAATAACTCACAAAGACACCACAGAGATTCCCATTACAGAACCACCCGCAAAAGATACTTTGAGAGCTTTTTTCAAACTCTTTGTCGCAGCTTGTGTTGTTCTCACGTTTGCTTTGGTTGCGATTTTCATACCAATAAATCCAGCCAGTACTGACAAGATTGCACCAGCGAGGAATGCGAATATAATAGTCCAACTTGATTTTGTGCCATCTGCAGTAAAAGCAAGTAAGATACCTACTATCACGATAAACACAGCTAATACCTTGTATTCAGCCTTCAGGAAAGACATTGCACCTTTGGCAATATTCCTTGAAATTTTTTTCATTTTAGCATCTCCTGCATCTTGTTTTCCCACTTGATGTGCTTGATACCATGCATACAATAAACCGATTACTCATACACCAATAATAGCATACAAGACCATGGCTGGACTTAGAATTGTCATAAATATGTAATAAAATATATAAAAACGTGGCTTAATATATAATGAATT
>CAZMFL010000022.1:0-8724 GCA_964565575.1 uncultured Candidatus Peribacteria bacterium | reverse complement strand
GAGCTTTTTGCAAGAAAAAGTAATCTGGGATAAGTTTTTTTTCATAAAAAAACTGCTATCGTTGGATATTGTGTTCAATAACAAGATGCCCGTCCTATCGTCGCAAGCTAGCTCACCAAAAAGTTCGCGGGCACGCCGACTTCGTCGGCGAAGTATAATGTTACTGAATCAAAAATTCATCATTTTGATAATCAACTGTTACAGATCATCATTCTTTTATCGTCCCTTTTATGATTTCTAATGCCAGAGGGTCCAACACATATTTTTGGATTGCGCGCTTAAGTGGTCTCACTCAAAACAACATATCAAAACCAACGCTTCCAAGCTCATCTCTTGCAGAATTAGTTACCGTAAGGGAAATATCTTTTTCACTCTTTACAAGTTCAATAAATGCATTCACTTGCTTGTCAACAATATTTCTTAACATCTTTTTTGAGATGGGATTGAAAATGACAATGTCGTCAATTCTATTCAAAAATTCTGGACGGAAAAAGCTCTTGAAGACAAGCATCATTTTACTATATAGTTCTGCTTTTTGTTGTGCTTGCATACGCCTAGATGCAATAGCTTCCGGTGTCTCTTCAAGTATTTTAAAGGTTTTTTTGGTGGTTGCATCAGATTTAAGAGCTTGAAAAGATTCTTCTCAAACCCCCCTTGATACCTTCTTTTCTCCCATCATTTCTACAATTTTATCGCCTCATAAATTGGTTGTCATGATGACAATAGTATTTTTAAAGTTCACTGTACGACCTTTTGAATCAGTAAGACGACCGTCATCAAGTAATTGTAACAAAATATTAAATACATCAGAATGAGCTTTTTCTATTTCGTCAAAAAGGATTACAGAATAAGGTTTTCTACGAACCGCTTCGGTAAGTTGTCCTCATTCCTCATATCACACATATCCTGGAGGCGATCAAATCAAACGAGAGACAGATTGTTTTTCCATATATTCAGACATATCTATACGAACCAACGCATTGCGATCATTAAACAGATATTCCGCAAGTGACTTAGCAAGCTCTGTTTTCCCAACTCACGTTAATCATGCAAACAAAAATGAACCGATTGGTCTGTTTGGGTCTTGCAATCATGCCCTTGAACGCCTAATCGCATTTGACACGATCTGAACAGCATCCTCCTGTCCCAAAACATGGCTATTTAACCGAGATTCCAAACCTGTGAGCTTTTCTATATCTTTTTCTATGAGTTTGGTGGCAGGTATTCATGTCCATTTTGCTACAACCATAGCAACATCTTCAGGCATCACAATATCGTGAATTGTTAGTGAACCTCCATCACGAGCTGTTTCTATCTGTTGTTCTATTTTTTGCATCTGTGCTTGGAGATCTGGTATCTTTCCATAACGAATCTCAGCTACTTTGTTGTAGTCGGTATCTTTTTCGGCGATTGTCGCATCGTGCTCAAGTTGCGCTATTTGCTCTTGGATTTCTTTGGTTTTGGTAAGAAGCTGTCTATCTTGTTCTCGGGCATTCTTTTTCGCACCATACTGCTCTTTCAACGATGCCAACTCTTTTTCTATCTCCAGAATTCTCTTTTTGGTTTTGAGTGCAAGTGCATCATCTGCTGTTTTCGTACGAGCAGAACTATTTTTCACTTCCATAGAGAGTGCCTCTTTTTCTACTTCAAGATTGCGAACTTTTCTTTCTAGATTAACAATATCACTTGGCATTGAAATAATTTGCATTTTGACCGCTGCGGCTGCTTCATCCATTAAATCGATTGCTTTGTCAGGCAAAAACCTATCAGCAATATATTTTGTAGACAGGTCTACTGCTGAAACGACAGCAGAATCTGCAATTTTCACACCATGATGTCTTTCATAGTTTCCTTTGATGCCACGCAAGATACTAACAGCATCGTCACGATCTGGCTCATCTACCATAACAGGCTGAAAACGGCGCTCTAGTGCTGGATCTTTTTCTATATATTTTCTATACTCTCCCAGCGTTGTTGCACCAATTACACGGATTTTCCCACGAGCTAGAGCGGGTTTTAACATATTTCCCATATCTGAAGATCACTCTGTCTTCCCTGCTCCAACGATCGTATGCAGTTCATCAATAAAGAGAATTATTTGTCCATTTGATCTTTCAACTACTTCCAAAATCTTTTTCAGTTTATCTTCAAAAGCACCACGATATTGCGTCCCTGCCATCATATCTCCGATACGCAGTTCAAATATTTTTTTATCTTTGAGAGTATCGGGCACTTCTCATTTGACTATTTTTTGTGCCAATCATTCAGCGAGCGCAGTCTTTCCAACTCATGGATCACCGACTAACACTGGATTATTTTTCATTCTACGAGAAAGTATTTGCATCATACGCAAAATTTCTTCATCACGTCATATAATTGGGTCCATCTTGCCTTGAGCAGCTTGTGCAGTTATATCTATTGCATATTCGTTCAATGTTTGGACAATATCATTCCAACTTTGTTCATCATTTTGGATGAGTTGTTGTCACTTGCGCATTGTTTCTATTTTATTTTGTATATCTTTGTAAGTTATACCATACTCGGTTGTAAATTTCGCTATCGCAGAATCATATTTTATCAATGCCAACAGGAGATGTTCACAAGAAATATGCGTATCTTTTAGATCATCTGCGACGATACTAGACTTAACGAGCACTGCTTGTAGCGAAGGCGATAAACTTATTTGCGTATTGCCACCTTCTATCTTAGATTGTGATTGATTGTATTGGCGAAGCTGATCACCGAACATTCCAAAATGTTTAATTTCTGGAGATTGCACACTTTTTTCATCAATTACAGCTCTCAGGATTTGCCTTACCGTAGAGCTATTTTGTTGCAAAAGTGCTTCCAACAAATGAAATGACGTCACCTGTGGTGCATCATATTTGATTGCAAGTTCACTTGCTTCCTGTAGTGCCTCTTGGGACATTGCGGTAAATTTTTCGTAATCCATCTGAATCTATGATAAATAAAGTAAATTACATAACTTGTAGTCGTTCCACCTCATTTATCAAGGAAAAATGATATTGCAATATAAATTGAAAACAATAATTAGTATATGTTTTTTATTTTTCTTTTACGCCATGCTAGAAAATAGGCACCTGCTTTTAGTAAAACATGCTACAAAGATCCTTATTGGATTAACCATTTTATTTGGATTTACATTAAACAACACTTTTGGTGCGACAAATTTTACGCCTTCTTCTGCGGAGGCAGAAGAAAATCTAAATGCAGCTACTGTGCTGTATCAAAAAAACATCACCAAAGTAGCACCAGCAAATACAGCTTTTTACGAAGGGCTGAATAGAAAAAATGCGGCATTACTCGTAAAAAGATTTGCAACAAATGTCCTTGGAAAAAAAGATATCAAAAAAGAAAGTGAATGTGCGTATACAGACATTTGATCATTTGCCGTTGCAGATCAAGCAGACATTGTTTCGTCTTGTACACTAGGTATATTTAAATCTGCTAGCACATTCAGTCCTGACTATGCGTTTTCTCGCGGACAACTTGTGATAGTAGTTGCCAGATTGATCTCTTGAAACCCTACGATGGAATTAACGGACTCATACGACTACCTACTTCATCTTGGTATTGTAAAAGTTGACGATAGAAACGAAAGCACAAAACCAGCACTAAGAAAAGACCTCTATATCATGCTTTCAAGGATAATCGTGAATGTAAGTCAAGTAACTGCATTTGGACAATTTTCAGACATGACAGTCTGAAATTTAAACGCTACTGGCACACAAACAGTGAACTCTAATGGCGTCCAAACAAAAGTCCTAAAGATTATTGCATATGGCAAAGACCCTCTGTTTGATAATTATATAGCTTTCCAACTTGGTAGTGCCGTACTTATAGAAACCAATAAAATAATAACAAATGCACATGTTGTTCTAACAGAAGATGGCAAACTCGCTGACGGATTTGAAGTATGCAAAACAAACAGTTTATGAGGGAAGCCAGAA
The DNA here is from genome assembly GCA_964565575.1 of uncultured Candidatus Peribacteria bacterium. Lineage (GTDB taxonomy): Bacteria > Patescibacteriota > Gracilibacteria > Absconditabacterales > Absconditicoccaceae > JBDHUW01. Next base: position 4,753 of record CAZMFL010000022.1, on the reverse strand, counting down.
TGCTTCACAACCGCAACGGTCGATTATTATGATGAAGACCGTGATCTTGCGTTACTCACACTTGCAAGCACAACATGATTACCTTCACCGGTTAGTTTAGCTAGTGTTGGCGCAAAGAATGGAGATGAAATATTTGTCCGAGGATATCCAGGTATTGGCGGAAGTAGTATAACACTTACAAAAGGTATTATTTCAGGTATTGAGAGAGAAAAATATAAATCTGATGTGAAAATAGATCATGGAAATTCAGGTGGTGGTTGATTTAACAAAAGAGGTGAACTCATAGGAATACCAAATAGCGCAAGGGAAGATACAGACACAATGAGTTATATTATACCAGCTATCATCGTTAAAGAGTTCTTACAGAAAGGAGGCGAAATCACAACTGCAACAAAACCATTAAATAATAGTTCATTCATCTCCTATATAAAAACTACACAAAGCCAAACAAACGGCACCAAAATTGATACGCCATTCTTTTCACTTCCATCAATTGGCACATTGTCTTTTGATAGTTACAATTTTGATGCTGAACGCAACCTGTATATCGCATCATTAAGTTCACAAGATGCAACCACATTTCTAGAGATTAGCACAAGCACGTCAAACAATGCTACGACAGGCAATTCGTGACCTGCATTTATAAGTACGGGTGATGATTTTGATTGGGGTGATCATTGTAAAGATCGAAAAGAGGAAACAAAAACATATTGAAATGCTGATTGGGAGTACTTCAAATGTGAAAAAATCAGTGGTGAAAATTGAGGAGTGATTTTGACAAGCACAAAGGTGACTACAGGTATAGACCTTGATGCTACAATCTACCATAATTCTTCTTCTACGGTGCAGTCACAACAAGCCGAAAAGATATTGGATGGAATCGTTGTCAAAAAAGATGCACAACCAAATGCGTTTGATATGTATACTGCCTGACCGATTGTTCTACCAAAATTTGCTAACTTAGAGATCTCATACAGTATAGATACAGATGGAGAAGTTGATTTGTCTGTGACATTAAAAAACACTTCTAGCGATATAAGCAATTATTTTTCTTTTAGAGAACTTTCTAGTTTCTCTACAAATTACCTCAAAAAACAATCTATGAAAGATTTCGCCTGATATATGGATGACTTTTACAACAACTATTATAGCACATTCTTAAGTTGAACGACGGTTAAAAACACAAAAAATAATGTATTTTATGTTTTGGGGTATAAAGATCTAGCAGAAGATGTTGCTCCTTGAAGCAGGCCTACAAGAAACATTGATGTTAGCACGATAACAGTCTACAACGGCAAAACACTTTCTATATCTTTTGATTTCTCTTATGATGGAGAACAAAACACCATCTTAGATAAACAAATCATAGATTTCATCGATCAACTAGAAATCAAATGAACCTATCCTCTAAAAGATACGATATCCGAACTCCCTTGAGTAACGACACTTACAATCAATCCATAATACCACAGCCCCGACCTTCGGGGCTTTTTTTGACAGAAATACAATAATCGGTATACTTAGAGAGTAGTTATTTTTACTCAATATTTTAAAAAAAATGGAAGAAACAAAACTAGCAAACAACAACCAATCCTGATTTAAAAACTTCTGGAGAGTTATGAAATTATCAATGATTGTAATAATCATGGTATCACTCTGTTTTGTGGTTATGGTAAATATTATGGCGAAAATGCGAGAAAATGAAAGTTTAAAAACAGACGTGCAAGTATGAACAAGCAAAAGATGAATAATTACCTATACATCATGAGACGTCTCACAAATAGATAATTTAGACATATCTTATGATAACAAAACAGATAGCGAACTAGAAAATGAGGTAATGGTAGTATCTTTAAATTTAAATGCAAAAATTGCTTCTGGAAGAATGGCATCAACAATTAAACGATATTATTTTGATATTAATGATCCTGAAAGAATACTTGAAGCAAAAATTACTCAAATTCAGCCATATGTTTACTTCACTATTCAAGGATTTCCTGGTGAATACAGGTTTGCAGTTGATATTTATGATAATCAAGGCAAGTTGGTAGCAAGTAGCGAATGACCAACTCCTATTTGACCAAGTCTCATCATACAGCCCTCATCACGTAATCTAGATATTCCAATGGTAACATTAAAGGCAGACAAAAGAACAATAAAATCATGAGAGAGTATTTCGTTTGAAATGTTCTCCAAAGTGTTTTCAAACGAAGCTGATTTCAAATTAAATAGAGTAATGGAATATGATTTTGAAGGAGACTGAGTATGGGATATTACAACAGGTAGTTCAACCATTACCCATGTGTACAACTCAACCGGCTCGTTTTCCCCTAAAGGTAAAGTAATATATAGAGGAAGTCAGGGTGTTGCATATGGTGAGAAAATAGTTGTTGAATAAAAAACTTAGCGCTTTTTATTGTATTAAAAAGAAATCATAATGCCTACTCCCGAAAAAAAATTGCATGTTCTTATAGATTGCGATCCAGGTGCAGATGATGTATTTGCACTGCTTTGGTTATTGATTAATCATAAGTTTTCACATATCTCTATGGATGTGATAGGAATCACGACCGTGGGTGGAAATGTCTCTGCTCAAAAAACATATGAAAACGCACTTCGTATGTGTCAATTCGTAGGTGTGGATGCTATCCCTGTGGGAAAAGATCATCGTCAAATCGTTGCACAAGATGCGTCCCATATTCACGGCGAAGATGGTATTGGAAATCTCTCAAACATGTTTCCACCAGTACAGTTTCCAGGTACAGAATTGGATAGCGTAGATATGTTAATTGATGCAATACAGAAATACTGAAAAGATCTTGCGATTCTCGCGACATGACCGTTAACAAATCTTGCTCTTGCGGAAGAACGCTCTCCTGGTATTTTGCAAAAAGCAAGAAAGATTATCGCTATGGGTGGAGCAATTGATATCCAATGAAATGTCACTCCAGTTGCCGAGTTTAATGTGTTTTATGATGCTCCAAGTGCCGCAAAAGTGCTTACTGCAACCAACAATATTTTGCTCGCACCGCTTGACCTCACCACAAGCATGACATTTACGCAAGAAGATATGGAAAATTGTTTCAAAAACATAAATAATAGTGTTAAACAAGAGTTCGCACGCAAGTTGACTGAGTTTATCATCAGCACAAATATGATGTTTAGAGAGACCGCATACGAAAAGGGATTTTATGTGCACGATGCTCACACAATCGGCTTGCTCCTCTATCCACACATCTACAAAGGCACTTTCTACCAGGTCAATGTGGAGACAAAGGGCGAATTCACCACTGGCCAAACGATCGTCGATACTCGCAATCACGCCAGAGTTGAAACGAACTGCTATGTCGCAACAGAATGTAATAAATCACTTTTCCTAGAAGCAATAAGTGAAGATTTCAAGCAATTTGATTTTCAATAAAATATTTTTTTGCCAAGGATGGCGAAGTCATCTGAGGCAAATGCCCGTACTATCTACGGTCAGCTGTTGTTACAACGACAGGACGGGCATCCCCCGACCTTGTCGGGGGAATCGATTGATACACAAAACTGCGATATGCAGTTTTTTTTAGAAAAACATAAGTACACTTATTCAAAAGTGGGAAAAAACAATCTGGTTTTGAATAACGAAAAAGAAAAGAGTTGCTTTTCTCAGGGAGAACCGTATCAAAATAGTGCTTTTTAGTATTTTGAAGATCAAATGAATGGAGGTCTTATAGCCACATTTCTTGCAACACTCTTTTCATGATTTGCAAGCGCATTCCAAAAAAAAGTTGCGACAACATATCCAGACAACCATCTCGCACTGACTTTTCAATATTTTGCAGTTGCGAGTATGATCATTTTGTTGGGAGTGGTATGGACTTTTTGGCAATGAGGAACGCTTATTCCATCGCTATCTTGGGGAGAACTCTGTGCAGTAGTTTGTGTTGGTGTCGTGGGATATATAGGTGCATTACTACTCTACAAAGCATTTGACCACATGCCAACTGGGATCGCTCTGGTGATTGCGAACACGACAACGTTTATGATGTATTTTATAAATCTGTGGTTGTTCCCTTGAGTTGAGTCTTTGTCTCTGCCCAAAATTTTAATCGCTGTGATTTTCTTTGGAATCATTGTGTTTTTTCTGCTCGATCAGGATAAAAGCAAACCAATGAAAAACACTGCTTGAGAAACACATAAAAAATCAGTGAGAAGGTACATGCTGTATCCTCTGGGAACTGCAGTTTGTTGGTCTATCTACTTTGTAGCAAATAGCTATTTTATCAAATCTGGCATAATGTCGCCTATTCAAACAGGAATGGCAACAGAAATAGTCGTTTTCCTCGTCGCCGTAGTATGGCTTTTTATCTATAGAAACCTTCGCACAGAGAACAGAACAGAATCAATACGCACATCTTTTCCTCATGGGAAAATAGCATGGTTTTTGCTATTGATTGGATTGTTTATGGCGCTGAATACATATTTGACGTATTATGGATACCAAACGAATCCAGCAAATGTTATCAATGTCGTAAAACTCTTTAGTGTTCCTGTCGGCGCGTTAGGAGCACGAATGCTTTTTAAAGATACACTTTCAAAAAAACAAACTATCCTACTAGTGATAGCAGTTGTATTGATGGTGGGTTTCGTGATAGTATAGAAATTAATGTTCAATGATTAATGGTTAATGGTTAATGCATGAGCGAAGCTGGAGATATGAGGAGAGCCGTTTCTTAGATTATAAATATAATCTACCCATACTCTTCGC
>CAZMFL010000021.1:1739-15186 GCA_964565575.1 uncultured Candidatus Peribacteria bacterium | reverse complement strand
AAATACTATCAATACGAGAAAATCCATCTTGCAATCGTTGCGAGATTCTATAATACAAACAATAACTAATGATTAATGATTAATGACTAATGTCATGAGCGAAGCTGGTGATATGAGGAGAGCCGTTTCTTACGGGCAATTGAACATAAAGAACTAGCACATATGTAGACCGAAGAGCCCCGGCGGGTCCGAATACGCCAGCGAGCGATTGTAACGATTAACAATTAAACATTAACAATTTATAATTAACTTTATTTTCATGTCCCACTTCACACACAAATTACCAACGGTAAACAAACTGACGATGGCTCGCAACCGCACCTTTACCCTGATAGAGATGCTGGTTGTTGTAGTGATCATCGGAATCCTCGCTGGCGTACTGGTCCCTAGATTAACAGGAGCAAAAGAAAGAGCAAGTGATTCTGCGCGTATAGTAAAGGTATGACAGATCTCAAGTGCAGTAGAACTGTACGCACAGGAGAAAGGAACAACCTATCCACGAGCACCACTGACAGGCGCACCATGAATAAGCGTAGCAACACCAATAGTAACAGATGCAATCTCACCATACCTAACAAACATCCCCACAGATCCAGGGAAGTGAACGGTAGCTATATCAACGGAACCAGGAGGAATACTAGCGACAGGAGATTCGTTCGCATACTGGACAAACGATGCATGAACAGGGTATGCAATCACCGCACTGATGGAATCGAAGAAAGGTAATACAACAAACGGTACAGGACTGATAGACTCAGATAAACAATGATGATATCAAAAGGTGGGAAGGTGATTGACAACGAGTATAACGCCAACAGGAGGAGGTGGATGACCAACAAATCCAATCACGAATTACTGACCTGATATAGAGATAACATACAATGGAAAAACATATAGAATCAAAGACAGAAATGTCGGAGCAACGCAAACAGGGACAGATTGATATAATCCTGCGATAAGAGGATACCACTTCCAGTGGGGGAATAATTATGGATTTCCATCATCTCCTGCATTATATACACCAAACAGTACTGGAAGAGTAGACACAAGCACATACAATGGGAATTACAGTAGTGATATATTTAGACGATGATCATCTGATCGATCAACAACAACAAACAACAACCTACGACCAGAAAAAGCACAGTGACCATGTCCATCATGATATCATATACCTACTCAATCAGAACGAGAAGATGTAGTCGTCGCGCATTTTGGAAATAACCCAACACTATTAATGAATAGACTTCAATTACCAATGGCAGGTTACCGCTATTACGATTCAGCTGAATCAGTGAACGATCAGGGAGGCAACGGCTACTACTGGTCGTCTACTCCGTACGACGCGAGCGCCTATTTCTTGGCCTTCCGTTCGTCCTACGTGGGTGCTAGCAACTACGATGGTCGTGCATTCGGTTTCTCTGTGCGTTGTTTCGAGAATTCCTATTAGTAACCCTTGCCCCTTTCCCCTTGTCCCCTTGACCCTTTCGCGCTTGTAGCGAGCGAGAGGTGGAGGAGAGAGGAGAATGACTAGCCCACCGCGAAATTTTTTTTAGAAGGTAACGAGTTTGATTATGCAACCACAGATGGTTGCGCTAATTTCTACATAAAAAAGCACATAAATCTTTTCTGCAGAGAGAATCTTTTCCCGTTCTCCCTTGCAATTTCCCCTGTATTGTCTATATAATAGAATATTTGCTTTTTTCTTATTCACCTATGGTTTCCAAAAAAACAAAACTAGACGCACTTAGCGAGAATGGAGAACTCAAAAAAAAGACCGCCGTTCGTGGTTCAAAGAAAAATGAGCCGCTCGCAATCGATCAAGATATAGCACAATCACGCAAGAGAAGATCTGCTTCTCGTGCTTGAGATGAGGCATCAGGGGGAAGTATTATTTTGTCGCCAGTATCAAAATCTAAGAAAGAGTTGCCCATTTCTTCAGATATTTCAGCGCTAGACACAAAAGGGTCTCGCGTAAGAGCAAAAGTGAAACTTGAAGAATCGTTGAAAGTAACTCGCACGACATGAGTTGATGTTTCGGCTCTCAAACATCTGCATGATAAAATAGAAAAAACAAATATCTATGAGCCAGAAGGAGACAAGATCGTTTTCCGTGGTGTGAGAACAAACAACCTCAAGGATATTGATGTGTCTATCCCAAAAGGCAAGATAACAACTGTTGTTTGAGTGTCTGGTTCTGGAAAATCATCCTTCGCGTTTGATACAATCTACAAAGAATGACAATATCGTTACATAGAATCGCTTTCTTCGTATTTAAGACAATTTTTCAATTTGGGTGAGAGACCTGAGATCGATTATACAGAATGACTTTCGCCGGCGATTGCCATAGAGCAAAATAAACGTGTTGGGAATGCACGTTCAACTGTTGGAACTATCACAGAGATCGACGATTATATGAGGTTGCTTTTTGCGAAACTTGGTGATATCTATAGTTATGGAAGTGGGAAAATGGTGAAACCGCAGAATGTTGATCAGATTGTTGACGCGTTGAAGAAAGAATATTATGGCAAAAGAGTGTATCTTGTGCAAGAAGCCGGTAAGTATGATACGGAAAGAGATTTTCTAAAATTTGTAAAAAAGAACCGTCTCAAGGTAGAAAACAATGACTGATTTACAAGATATTTGATCATGACTTCACCAGCGAATTGAGCTGGCAAGCCAGCTCCTGAGCAAAGCTCAGATCAAGAAAACGACGACCCAAGCTATGGTTCGTTTGAAAGAGCACAAGAAGTCTATAATTCCGACGGTACCTTCAACCCAAATTCTTTGAAAAAATGAACGAGATCAACTAGCCAAGATGAGATTGATGAGGTAGAAACCTATGCCCCAAATGTAAACATTGTATCGAAAGCACGCGTTGCTGACAAAAAACAAGCTATTGCAAAAGCACAGCAAGATGCGACAGTTATAGAGTATTTCTATCTCGAATCTCCGCACATCCCCGAGAAATTTTTTCCAATAAAAGTATATGGTATTTATGACCGCGTGACGATCGATGATGAAAAATTATCGAGAATAAAAGAGGATATTATCAAAATTCTTGCAACGACCAAAAAATTCGGCGTCTATCAAGTGCTTGGTGAAAAGCTAGAAAACGATACGGATTTGGCGAAAGCGGTTGATAAAGATGTGTTCAATGTCGCAGGAGCTATCCAGCGGTATACTGACAAAAATTATGATCCAGATTCAGATATTTCGTATCCTGATTTTACGACACAGCATTTTTCACCGAATCGTCCCGAATGAGCGTGTCAACACTGTCATGGGTTAGGGGAGATTTTGCAGGTGGATATGAGTCGCATTATCGATCAAACGTCGCCATTTGAAAATGCGATTATCCCGTGGCGTGACGGAGTGATGTGACAAACCATCCTCAAGAAGCTCGCACAAAAATATAGTATGGATGAAAAAAGGCAGTGGAATGACCTGCCAAAGCGATTTCAAGAAGTTGTCATAAATGGCGATAAAGAACTTTTGCACATCGGTATGTGATGAAAATATACAAGCATGTACTACAACGGGATTCAGGATGTTCTCACAAGCCAGTACAACAAAGGGATCCTGTGAGTGGACTTCCAGGCGATGTTTCAAATGCAACCATGCCCAGAGTGTCACGGTGCGAAACTTCGCAAAGAATCAATGTATGTTTTCCTGTACACGTGAGCTACCAAAGATCAACCAGCAAATATTTTTTCTGATAGCACCGCAAATCTCTATACGATTTTTGACTTCCAAAGAATGAGTGTGGACGAGTTGATCCAGGCGTATGCGGAATTTCAACAGAATACAAAAAAAGCGCATGAGCTTGTCAAAAGGATCATGACGCCACTGCTCGATAGACTTCAAACAATTTCCAATTTATGATTGGGGCATTTGAGTTTATATAGACAGGTTGATACTCTTTCGGGAGGGGAAATTCAGCGTTTGAGATTGGCAAAACAACTTGGAAATAAACTAACCGGTATTATCTATGTGCTTGATGAACCCACGATTTGATTGGACGACAAGGAGATTAATCGTACTATACAAGCGATTAAAACACTAAAAGATATGGGAAATACTATCGTTGTCGTGGAGCATAACGATTCGTTTATCAAAACATCTGATTGGATTGTTGAAATCGGCCCAGGAGCTGGAGATTTCGGTGGGAAGCTCCTTTTCAACGGACCATTTGAAAAATTTGCAAAATCTGATACGCTAACGGCACAGTACTTGATAGGGAAAAAGAAAATTCACGTGAATTTTGAACATCACCCAGCTGATAAGCGAGTAAAAATCAAGAAAGCAAGCCAAAATAATCTGAAAGATATAGATGTAAATATCCGTCTTGGCGCATTTACAATCATAACAGGGCCGTCGGGAGCAGGGAAAACAACATTGATGTATTCAACACTCTATTCGTTTTTTGAAGAAAAAGAAAAATATGTGCAGTGATATATTAGATTGCAATTGCTCAAACAATGACTTTCGTGGAATGAGATTGTCGCTTCGCCAGTCATGAAAAGAGATCAATACGAAGCGTTGAGTAATATCGCATTACAGGAATTTTATAAGTCTATTGGTGTAGAAACGATCGTTGGTCATGAAACTGTTGATAATGTTGTCTATGTCGATCAGTCAAGTATTGGAAAAACGCCTCGTAGTTGTCCTGCGACATTTATCGGCGTGTTTGATAATATCCGCAAAATTTTTGCAGGGTTAAATGAGTCCAAATTTTTGGGATTAAATTCTGGGCATTTCTCTTTTAACTCTTGAAAAGGTGCTTGTCCAGCCTGTGATGGATACGGTTACAAAAAAGTAGAATTGCAGTTCTTGCCTGATACATATGTGCCATGTGATCTTTGCCAAGGGAAAAGATATAAATCAGAGATACTGGGAATCCGTTGGCATAACTACAATATCGCAGATATCCTGGGGATGTATGTGTATGAAGCATTAGAGTTGTTCAAAGATATTGAATTTATAGCAGAAGAGTTGCAGTTGATGTGTGATATCGGGCTTGGGTATTTGAAGATGGGTCAACCGGCTCATACACTATCCGGATGAGAATCACAGCGTATCAAACTCGTCAAACATTTATTAAAACAATATAGAGGGCACTCAATGTATTTCTTGGACGAGCCGACAGTCGGCTTGCATCCTCAGGATATAGAAAAATTATTGCTTGTGCTCAAATCATTTTTGGATAGGGGAGATACTATCTTGATGATTGAACACGACAAAACACTTTTGGAGTTTGCAGATGATGTCGTGTATTTAGACAATGGAAAAGTGAAGAGATAGGGAATCTTGAGTAATGTTTTTGCTATCTGATATTTTGTTTCCATCTGCGTTAAATAGTATGTTGGATGTAGGAAGCTTTTACAAAGTTGCAACAACGACTACAAGTTCAGGAAGCGCTCCTATGTTGACCTTCCGCGGTGTATCTTCATGAAGCAAAACCAATGCAATCGTATTAAATAGAAGATTGCTAAGTGGAAATGTAGCATCAAAGCAAAATACAACTGGTGAAAAAGATGAATTTACAGCAACACCCAAAATATTTGATTTTAATCCAATGATGGTTTCTGGAGCGATGAGCATATTGCCAGCACTGACTTCCGGATTCGGTTTCCCAGATAGGGTAGATGTGAAAATATATACAAATCCACAATTTACAGTAAGAATATCTAGTTGATCTGTACAAAGTTGATGTTATACACCAGCATCCTCAGTGATGATCAAGGTTTGAAATCATACATATAGAAAAGATCAAATTCCGTTTCAAGCGTTGATGTATGCGTATGGATTAACGAAATTTACAAATACAGAAAGTTTTAAAGCTGGGTGAAATCTAAGGAGAGGAGAAGCAGCCAAAATATTAGTAAATTTTGCAAAAAATATGTTATGTAGGAGTAACTCAGGTCTCGTCTATCAAGAAGGATACTATAAAGATATTGCAAATTCAGATCCTACATTGGTACCGTACATCAAAGAAGTGTATGCGTTAGGAATATTGAAATGAGGAAAAGGAAAGTTTAGACCGCAAGATGTTATTACAAGAGAAGAGTTCATCGCTGGTTTTATGAGGGCGTTATCTAATCAGTATTTAGCCGAGACGCCAGATAGCAATTGGTCTGTAAACTATCAGGAGCAATTTAAAAAGCATGGTATGATGAAAATAATCGGTAACAGACCATTTATTCAAAGATACGATGTTGCTAAAATGATATATCAAATCTATTATGATCCCACTTTCGTTCCTACAACCGAATGATTTGTGACTCAGTACAAATAACACCAACTATTATAAAACTCTATTTAAACGGCTACTTCTGGCCGTTTTTTTCTTTAAGATTTATTTAAGGTTGATGAGTATACTATGTGCGTTCTTCCTAGAGAATTGTCTATATGACGTGAGTTGACTTTTTGTCTGCTACTCATATATATACATATCTTGACGTAAGAACCCATTGTCTTCAATGGCTTTATAACTAATGTAGAAACAAATGGAAAACGAAAAAACATCACAAAATTGTGCCACTCAAAAAGGGGATTCTGTTGGTGGTCTTGGAACTAACAAAACTTTACTTATCGCATGAGTAGGTTCAATTTTGGCAATTACAGCTTTGGCTATAGGAGGTATGAGTTATGCGGGCAACTCTGATAATGCATGAAGAGCTATACAAAATGGCTCAGGTACGCAAGCGGGTTTCGGTAGTGGCAACGCAGGTATGATGAGAGGTGAAGGTAGACAAGGGAAATGAATGTGAAAGGAGAGGTGAGAAATGAAATGAGTAGGAATATGATTGGGAATGGGAGGAAATTTGGGTAGAGGTGACATGATGTGATTTGGAAAACAAAATACTGGCGTGCAAGCAGCGCTTGCAGCAAATGACTATAATGCATTCTTAAAAGAATGGAATGCCGATAATCACAAACCAGAGAATGCTACTGCACCGACACAGGATCAATTTACAAGGATGGTAGAGGTCTACAAAAAACGCGAAGCTGCCCAGTCTGCTATTGAAGCAAATGATTATGATGCGTATGTAAAAGCAAACACAATTACGAAAGAGGAGTTTGCTGATATCGTTGCACAACATAAAAATCGCACAGCTATACAAAATGCAGTTGAAAAAAATGATTACAACGCGTTTGTAAGTGCATGGAATGCAAATCCGAATAAACCAACAGATGCAACTGTTCCTACCAAAGAACAATTTGCACAGATGGTTACTAGACATCAGGAAATGAATATGCCTGTTACACAATAGTATTTTTACTAGATATGTGTACTCATAAGAAAAAAAATATTGGCCTTCTTGCAGTTCCTGAAAAAGAAACAGACGCTCTTGCAAGAGGGTCTTCTTTTATATAATATATGCGTATGAAAACATCAAATCGTATCAGTATGTGGTTTACAATCTTCGTCGGCATGTTGATGATATTTTTTATTGTGCTCTTAAATATTGGTTTTTTCGCATCGTGGCATAATGATCGAGGAAACGGTATGATGAGAGGACAATGAAAGTTAGCGCGTGAATTGTTTTCTGGAGAAGGTCTGATACAACCTGATATGTTTTCATCTTCAACGTCAATAATACCACTTCAATTTGTAGAAGGACAACTACCAAAACATTTTCCTATGTTGAATGTACAAAGATCTTTTAGAATGAGCGCGGAAGATTTTACTCGTGCGCAGGACCTTCCTAGACTTTGGTATAGCTCTGATGTCTACGAAATTGACGAAAATCGATTTTTGGCAAAATCTGCAATAGATGGTTTTTTGCTGACTGATGTAACACAAAATGTAAATCGCCAAAATGAGTTGTTGTTTGTGAGTAGCTTTTTGTGGGCATTTTTTGTCCTAATTACGTACTTGTTATCTCGTTTCTTTGTGTCACGATCATTGCGTGATTTATGTGCTCTTTCTGATAGCGTTCGTAGTACAAATATTGATACGCTCTGAAAAAAACATACCTTTCCACATTTACCAGTTGATGATGAGATAAATATTGTTGCTAATTCCATTGATACAATGCAAGAAACGATTAGCACACAAATTGCTTCGATAAAAGATTTTGTTTCGCATGTATCCCATGAATTTAAAACGCCATTGATGGTATTGCAGTCTACTACAGATCTTGCAGAAAAAACGGGGAATGTGAGCAGCGTCGTTCCTCAGTACAAAAAAACGATTGAACAAATGAAAAATATTTTAGATTCGCTTACCTTATTAGCTCGTTCACAATCTCATATTGCTTTGCAATCCGAGAAGGTAGATATAAACCAACTTGTTGATCAAATACGCGTTCGTATGAGTGAAAAATATAGTTACAAAAACATTTCTTATACAGTACACGAAAGTGAAAAGGTAACAATACACTCTCATAGAGGTAGTGCTGAGATTGTTTTAACAAATATTATTGAAAACGCTTACAAATATACTGCAGAAAATGGGGAAATTGAGATTGTTATTTCTTCTGGCTGAATAACCATACAAGATAATGGTATGTGAATCTCTGAGCAGGCTCAAAAGCACATTCGAGAGCCGTTTTGGCAAGCTGATAAAAATAGAGAAGATGGTGTGTGATTGTGACTTCATATTGTGAAAAGGTTGGTTGAAATATTGGGATGGAATATCGATTTAAAAAGCACAGAATGAAAGTGAACAACTGTTTCTTTGCAATGGAAAGAATAATTCTCTTTTTTTTTGGATTATAGGAAAATCAACATATAAATGGTGTCTATAATCTACCTATGCTCTTCACTTCGTCTCTTTTTTTTCTATGAGCAGAGAAAAGAGCCTCGTTCAGAGGCATTTCTTGCCCGAAGGGCAATTTGCGAAGAGTCTTGGATGCCTAGATTACAAAGATAGGACGCAAAATAATTTAGATAGATAAGAATACCTATGAAAATACTTATTATTGAAGATCAACAGAATATCGCGAATAATGAAAAGAAGTACCTGGAAACAGAGTGACGAGAGGTTGATGTTGTCTATGATGGAAAAGAGTGACTCCAAAAAACGCTAAATCTTGCGTATGATTTTGTTGTTGTTGATCGGATGCTGCCTGGTGTCTCAGGAGTTGATATTGTTCATGAGGTTCGTAAAAAAAAGAAAATACCAATTATTATGACAACGGCAAAGTGACAAATAGAAGACAAAACTGAGTGATTCGTTGAATGAGTTGACGATTATTTAGTGAAACCATTTGCGCTAGAAGAGTTGGTCATGAGGATTAAGGCGATTATGAAAAGAACGGAGCTTCCTACGGTTTTCCGTTTTTGAAATATTGAAATGCTGCTAGATGAACAGCGTGTTTTGAAAAAATGAATTGAAATTAAGCTGCCATTAAAAGAATATCTTTTGCTGGAATATTTGCTACAACGTCAATGACAAGCTATTTCTCGTACTGATTTGATTGAATATATTCGATGAGGTGATTGACGAGAAAATGATAATTGATTGGATGTGTATATTGCAAACATTCGTAAAAAATTAGGGAAAAATCTCATAGAAACAATCAAAGGTTTTGGGTATAGGGTCGGATAAATCTATCGTTGATAACGTTCTTCGAAATCATAATATAAGTACTATGTTACTCAGTTTTTTGCAGTTATTTTCGATGCCAATTATGCAATTTCCTTTTTGAGAAATTGATTTTTTGCACTCCCAACAGATGGAAATGATGCAGGTTTACAGTAGTCAGCTTATCCCATATAGATCACGAGATTTTATATCTGATAGTTCTTTGCAAAAATTTGTTAGTCCGCAAGTGAGCATGAAAAATCTCATATATCGTCCAGCAGATTTAGTATCTCTAGGCTGATACAAAGTATTGCAAGCGCCAAGTGGAGAGTATAAGATTAGAAAAATAGTTTTGCCTGATCTGCTAGCAATGGCAGAGGATTTTCAAAATACATTTAAACGTCCGATGAGAATCGTGAGCAGTTATCGCACATATAGCTATCAAAAAGAATTGTTTGCCTGATATACAAAAAGATATTGATCATGATATGCAACAACTATTTCTGCGAAACCATGACAGAGCGAGCATCAACTTGGCTTGGCTATTGATATCTTTGATGCTTCTTCTGCAAAGAATTTCAAAACACAATATGGTTCATATGCAGAACGGATGAAAGAAAATGCTTATAAGTACTGACGGATACAATCATACCAAAAAGGGAAAGAGATTGACTGATATGTCGTTGAACCACGGCATTATAGATATGTCGGGAAGGAAATAGCAGCATATTTATACAGGGAATGAATTACTTTTAGCGAGTTTGTAAAAATGAAAAGATAGTGTTTTCTTTATTATATTTTTGATGAAAAAATGTAGATAGAATCGCTAACCAATGAATCAACAAAATCTTGATTGGAAATAGTTTTTTTTCTATTTTTTTAAAATACGATTCTTGGTAACAAAACTTTGCATGGAATGATATTTAATAAAATTGTCAATTGCTTGTATCGCTTTTATGGGTTTTCGTGTTATAAAGGAGAAGCCGTTTTGGGCTTATAATAGAGGATTTTGACAAAACCGCACGGTCAGGTATAATTATGTAAAGAGGAATAAACACACCTATTTGCGAGAATACACTTTATATAAAAAAATGTATCTTTATATATTCAATATTCTATATCTAGGAATTTGGAAAATATAACAAGAAGGGATACAATATAGTATAATAGTTTTATCCATATGGTTCACGAATGACTGATTACCCTAAGACTTCTTCACTACATATTGAAGAATATATCCAGCAAGATGATTTAGAAACCATAGTTAAGGGATTGGTTAAGCGTAATTCCAAAAAATGTAAATCAATATTCTTAAAAACCAAAGCGATTACTGAAAAATCCGCAGAGTTGCTTTCTTCTTTGTTATATGGCGATATAATTATAAAATGACTTAAATCAATAACTCCTAATGCAGCGAAAAAATTATCACAACTGCCTAGGGGGGATATACGTTTAGATGATGTAATAGAGTTGGCTCCAGAAGTGGGATGAAATTTGTCAAAGTTGGCAGATTGAGATTTGTATTTGAATTGATTAGAAACTATAGATCAAGAAACCGCGAAAAAATTATCTAATTTGCCCAATTGAAGTTTGCATTTATGAATAAAGCAAATAACTGAATATGTATCGAGAGAGCTAGCAAAACTACAGTGGTGAGACCTCTATTTAAATCAATTGAAAATCATAGATAAGGATTCAGCAGAAGAATTATCACAATTGCCTAATGGAGATTTATATTTAAATTGATTAGAAACCATAGACGTAGAGACAGCTAGATCCCTCATAAAATTATCTAATTGAGATATTTATCTAAAGTGACTTAAGTCTGTTTCTCCTGAAGTTGATCAAGTGTTGTCTGACTTTAAAGGAAATATATATTTACCAAAGACGATAAGGGATAAGGTTAATGCATGAATAAACTTGGTAGAAACTTTATCTCATCCATCTATAAGTATTATTACACCGACACATGATCCTAAGTTTATTTTTAGAACAGCACAATCAGTTTTGTTACAAACTTATTGAGATTTTGAATGGATTATTGTTGATAATACAAAAGATGAAGAGAAGGGAAGAGCATTGGTGAACATAGTTAATAAGCTACATGATAAAAGAATTCGCATAATAAGAAATGATAAAGTGGGGATACCGGAATCTAGAAATGTATGAATCAAAAATGCGAGATGAGAATTCATAGCGTTTCTTGATCATGATGATTTATGGCGCTCAGATAAATTAAAGAGGCAAACAAGATATTTAAAGAAAAATCCTGCAATATGATGAGTATGAACAAACGTTGTTAATATAGGCGATAGTGGGACCTTAAAATCTCAAAGAATCCATCCGACATGACCAAATGAATGTGTGAATAAGGCTATAGTCGATATGCCAGCCTTGCTTTCTGCAACATTATTCAGAAAAAACAATTTGCTAAATATTGCAAATGAACAGGGCAATGTCCTTGATGAAGAATTTGATTATGTCGATGATTATGATCTATTTTTGAGATTTATGGAAAAATTTCAATTGGGAAATATTCAAAAAAATCTCACATATTATAGATTTTGATCAGGAAATACGACATCGCAAAATAGAGATAAAATGGTAAAAGAGACGCTTATTGCAATCAAAAAATCGGCTAAACGGCATCCGCAATACCGAGTTAGATTATCCCTTAAAATGGCAGCATCTCTCGCAAGTCCTGAACAGAAAAGGCGATTAAGAAATGTATTATCATTTTAGGTTTTTGATAATAAGAGTAATAAATATTTTTAGAAAACTGCTTCATATAATTTGTTTTTCAAATCACTTGACTATTGTATATAAATCGCTATAATATTATTGCACAGGTGAATAAGATGCTTCGGTAAAAGATTCGCCCCCTGCTCAAATTTTTTTCGAGAACTGTTTTTTGAATCCACACTGCTTGACGGTGCAATATACAAAATAACAGTCTGCCCTAAGTATTTAGGATAGGTTGTTCTATTGTATATTCTATCGCTGCGTGTGGTTTTTTTGTAAGAGTGGACATCGTCGATTGGCCATAAGATGGACTGACACAAACCAAACAGTAGATAGGTATAGAGATGGTTTCTTTCACTATAGCAAGGACATCTGTATACATACACAACATTTTCTAGATAACAGGGTATATCGTTTTATACTTTATACCTCATACCATGAAAAACAAATTTTTACCTGTAGCTTCTACGGAACGTGAACAACAAACAAAAACAGAAAATAAATCAAAAGTAATGTCTTGAACTAAATGACTATCAGCGTCAGCATTGATGTCATTGTTTCTCTTGATGCCAACAGAATCAGTTGCTCAAAATAATCAGGGGCAACTCGATTCGATTAGGACAGATTCAATCAAATCAGCGCAAGTTGCTCCCGTAAAGAAATCGGCTTTCTGTATAGATGCCGCATATTCTCCTACGGATGATGTAGCTACCTTTAGATTGGCTGGTGGAGGATCAGTTCATGGACTTAATGTCTGAGGATTTCTCGATTTGAGCTCAAATGACGCCCAAGATTGAATCAATTCCGCTTTTGGTAAAATCACTGTATCCAAGTCTCTTGATAAAATTCTCAAGGGTGGAGGAGTTGCCGTAGAATACACTTTGCTTTCTGAAGCTCCCGATAAGGTGAGAACAGGAGTTGTGTATAGGCATATATTGGCTAATGGCAAAGCTGTTTTTAAGTTGTATCCACTAAGTGAAAAGGGATTGGAACCATATGCCTTCTTGTCAGTAGATCAAAAGATGTGAAACAAACTCTTTGCGTCTGCGTTTGTAGGAAGTGATATTAAATCCAAAACCTATTATGGTGAAGCTGAAGCTACGTACCAAATCACTAAACAGATTGACGCTCTTTTCCAAACTAGAGTAGGTGGATCTTATACTACTAAGC
>CAZMFL010000021.1:0-1729 GCA_964565575.1 uncultured Candidatus Peribacteria bacterium | reverse complement strand
AGCCACAAGCCGGCGTCTATGTGGGTGCTAGAGTGAGGTTCTAATTGCCGCCATCCACCCGGGTGGCTTTTCTGCCTGGGAAATTGACAAAAAGACAAAAAGACAAAAAGACAAAAAGAGATATAATTATTTATGTTTTATTATCTATTAGTATTATGAAAAACTTACAACAACTCGCTTATGAAAATGATCTTTCTATTCAAGGAGGTATTTTACAAAAACAGCAGGAGGAACTTGCTAATTTACAAGCAAAGGAAACTGAATTAAAACACGATTTACGTGATATAGAAACTCAATTGGATTATTGAAAAAACACACTTCGTAAAGGGGACAAGGAAATAAAAAAAACAAGAACTAATTATGCTAAAAAAATTTATGCCAAACGTTTGATAGGGAATTTGGTTGGAGTAGATTTTGCAACGCCTTCAGTGAATAAAATGCATGGAGAAAAGGATTATAAATCTACAGAACGCAAAAGGAAACAAATAAGACAGAAATTATCTGTACTTAACCAGAAGATTGCTTCGCTGGCTAAGGAAATACAAATGTTGAAACAAAAGCAAGCAAAGACAAAAGAAAACATTGCGGCTAGTCAACAAATAATTCAAAAAACCCAAAAAGATATTGCAGATAACGAACAATTAATGCAAGAGATGGAAAATGTTTTATGACCTATAAAAAGTCTTGAAAAGGTTTATACATGATCTGAAAAAGAGAAGGTATTATTGGCAAAGGTAGATCTGATAGTATGAGAATTGCAAAACATTCCTCAAACAGCAGAGAGAAACTCAAAAAATAGATTGAGAGAACTGTTGGGGGATGAATTTGTGAAAACATGTTGAGTTCTTGTTGCTAGGTTATCAGGGCTTTCATCTTTTCTTGTGGAAAACAAACATATCATAAATTATCCTTGTCGTACTTTACATCTCAATCTTGAAAAGAGACACTCAGATGAATTACTTTCTTTGATTGATAAGCATTTCCCTACTTTGTTTAAAGATCAAACAGATAATTGAGCTGCTGTTTTAGAAGAAATATTTTTCAAACCTCTTTTTGAAAATGCAAAAGATATCAAATTTGTTGAAAAAACAGCTGATTTCATATGCAAATTCCCTTACATAAAATCAAATTATACAAAAGAATGGAAATTACTTGCGAAACGTTTTTCCAATGTTCTTTTATCTTCAGACCCTTATAAGCTATCTAATATTGGATTATGGAAAGAATATAAAAAGATATTACCATCGGAGGTGTATGATACATTATGGAATGATATAAAAAAAATACCAATTTCTTATTGAATGGTGGAAGAAATATATAATGAAGCAGTAAAAAATTATAAATATTTAAGCTATGGGGGAGTCAGGATGGATATTAAATCCGAAAAGTTCAAGATCCTTGCAATGCGAGCAAAAATACAAAATAATAGTGAAATTTATGATGCGATTATCAAGATTATTAATGCTGCTTTGCAGATAAGGCATACTGATGGGACTAATTCAATTTATTTTATTGATGCAACAAATGATATTTTGCAAGACGTTTTGTATAAAGAATTAGCTCCAAAAAATGCATCTTAATTAGTTCGTGGGGCATAACTTTGATGGAATCTTAAATATCTAAATAAACTTTTGTATATCATTTACATCTATATAATCTTAAGCATATGCTACTCAAAAAACCTAATCCCAAAAAACGCTCGACATATAGTTATATCAAAAGAAACACA
>CAZMFL010000020.1:0-15352 GCA_964565575.1 uncultured Candidatus Peribacteria bacterium | reverse complement strand
GTTTCTGTAATCCAATGCTGTTTCTGATCTTGTCACTCAGAGCTCCAAGAAAAATCTCTTATGTTTTTAAATGTATAAGTTGATGTATCATCTTGCGTGATGTAACATTTTTTTTGATAATGAGGCTTGAGAACTTTTTCCATAGATAGCTATAATGAGATATTACTCTTCAGATCTGATAACTTTTCCATCCTTTCTATCTTCAACGACAAATCGTTTACCGTCTTTATCCAGATATGTCGTCTGAGTATATTCAACATATCATTCGTATTGCAGACCGGCGTTTTGTAAAAGAGAGTGGAGTTGTGTCAGGATTCAAGATTTGTAGATGCGCATAGAAATACGTTGAGTTCAATCTTCATGACAAGTGTTTCATGAAATAGTTTTACTTATCCCGACAGATTTCAAATATCCATCTTGATAGTACTCATTGACCAACAATTTACCATTTGTGTTTTCTCAACTGTCATCATATATGTATTCTACAACTTCTTCTTTCATAGTTTCTTTTTTGCCTTCTAAACTACCATCCCACAGCATGCAGTAACTTTTTTTACCATCTTTTTTTAACAAATCGTAATCATTTTCTATTATGATATCTGCCATTTTTTCTTGTCATTTTCCGTATAAATTCCACATAGGGAATACGTTATTTAATGCTCCAACGATCATATATAGTGGTTCTCCAACTCTTGAGGGATCTCTTAGGAGTCTTCTAATGATCAGATCTTCAGGCGACGAACTGATAAATATTTTTATAGAATTTTCTTTTATAGGTAACTGTGAAATAGTATACAATCACTCAACGATCACGATGTCTGCTTTTTTTTGCACCTCAACATATCCAGTTCTTCTGCTTTCAGAAAAAGAGTACATAGGCAACATGAACTTACCTTCAGAAAAATACTGATCTATATCGTGTGCTAACAATTTGTAATCAATTAACTTTGGATGGTCATACGTCCCCAAAATAACACTTTTTATCGTACTATCAGCATTGTAGTAATTATCAGATGAGATCGTCAAAACTGATTTTCATGCGCTTTCAAGTTGTTTTACAAGTTCTTCAGCGATATAAGATTTACCAGAAGCAGAAGCCCCAGCCATATAAACCAATCTTTTTCCTGATGCTAAAATATCTTGTGTAACTTGACTAACTTGAGCAAAAACGTACTTTTTCATAGAATATAAATAATAAATAAATAATTTGCATTGTGTCATCATTCTCATCGATGATGATGCCCGTCCTATCTATGGATTGACATCCAAGCAACGCTTATGCGGGCATCCCGACCAAGGTCGGGGGAGTTTGGCAATTATCCAAATGTTTTATGTTTCTCCAGATGGCCAACTAGGATAATTTCACCTGAAATAAGTATACGCATAGATCATTTTTTGTCAAAAAAAGGGCATTTTTTGGGTGTTTCTCTTGCAAAAGACCTAAGTATCACTAAACATAAACAGATATTTTATTTTTTCTTATAGTATTGCATAATGAAAGAGGATTTTCCAAAAAAATATGACTTCCAACTTGAAAAAGAGATATATCGTATCTGGGAAGAAAACAAATGTTTTTTGCCTGCATCAGATCGTCCTGCGAAAAAAGGGACATTCAAAAAAACCTCTAAAAAGGGTGATAAGAAAACGGCAGAAAGATTCATGATGACTCTCCCCCCACCCAATGTAACAGGCGTATTACATGCTGGACATGGGTTTTTGATAGCGATTCAAGATGCAATCGTAAGGTATAACCGTATGCAATGAAAAGATACACTTTGGTTGCCAGCAACAGATCATGCTGGGATCGCGACACAAGTGAAAGTAGAAGATAAATTGCGTGCAGAGAAAAAAGATAGAGAAAAAATATGACGTGACGCTTTTATCAAAGAAGTACGAGATTGGGCTATTAAGTGCAGAAGCACAATCAACTCACAAACGAAATCTATGGGTGCATCTCTGGACCGAAGTAGAGAAGAATTCACCCTATCGGAAAGACTTTCACGCGCAGTGAGAAAATCTTTTTCAAACTTGTACAACCAATGAAAAATCTACGAATGAACTCGTATTGTAAATCGATCAGTGGGTACTCAAAGCGTGATTTCAGATATTGAAATAGAGTATAGGGAAGAAGAAGGGAAATTATACTACATCAAATATTTCATTGAAGGGAAAGGGGATGCGGTTACGATTGCGACGACTCGTCCTGAAACAATATTCGCAGATGTAGCAATAGCAGTAAGCCCTCACGACAAAAGATACAAAAAAATGATTGGTAAAAAGGTACTTATCCCAATTATTAACAGACCAATCCCCATTATAGTTGATGAGTCCGTAGATATGACGTTTGGAACTGGTGCACTGAAAGTTACTCCAACTCACGATCCAGTAGATTTTGATATAGGGCAAAGACAAAACTTGCCTATGGATATTTTTGCTTTGGATAAAAAAGGCAAATTTACAAAACACGCAGGACCAAACTACGAAGGAAGAGATATTTTACAAGCATACGAATGACTACTACAGGAATTGGATGAAATTGGAAATCTTGAAAAAACAGAAAAACATATACATACAGTACCATATTGCGAAAGATCAAATACTCGTATACAACCGATTCTTTCTAAACAACGGTTCGTAGATGTGTCAGATTCTGCGAAAGAAACACTTTCAGCTATTGATAGCTGAGAGGTGAAAGTATATCCTGAAAGATTTGTACATCAATTCCATCAATGGTTAGATAAGATTCAACCTTGGTGTATTTCTCGTCAACTGTGGCGAGGGCACCGTATTCCAGTATGGAGTGCAACTTCAGGAGCTCATTATGTCTTTGATGAGGATTCAATTTTGACATATACAAAAGATCACAAAAAAGACAAAAAAAACACTATTCTAAGTTTGATTCTCTTTAACCTTATTGCCGACTCTCGTTTACCACAAACTTTCTCTTTAGAAGCACTTATAGAACTGCTCACCAAAGAGAGTATAGTAACTCGTATGGGGCTCGTAATAAATAGTTATATTGAACTCTATCGCACGAAATTTGCTACAGATGCAAATCTTTTAGAAGAGGTAGATCTAATACAAAAAATCTTTAATCTAGAAAATATCTGAAAAGAAATACAATCTTATGAAAAAATAGTTGATCTCCTAGAAAAAACACACCTAGTAGAAAAGAGTCGTGATCAATATATGTTTACTATAGATGCTTTAGCATCGAATGGAGACGTGTGATTGGTGCAAGACGAAGATGTGTTAGATACCTGGTTTTCATCCGCACTGTGGCCTTTCTCAACCCTTGGACGGCCAGAAGAGACGCCTGATTTGCAGAAATATTATCCTAATGATCTCATAGAAACAGGATATGATATTATATTCTTCTGGATTGCGAGAATGATGATGATGTGAGATGTAAATACGAAAAAAATGCCATTTAAAAAAATATACTTCCATGGAATAGTTAGAGATGAAAAGGGGCGCAAAATGTCAAAATCTCTTTGAAATGCGTTAGATCCAGTAAGCATAGTAAACAAATATGGTGCAGACGCATTGAGGTGTGCTTTGATTATTTGATCTACTCCAGGAAATGATACGAACTTCTCCGAGGGGAAAACAGAATATTACTTTAGATTTGCAAACAAACTCTGGAACGCATCAAGATTTATCTCTATGAAAGTTTTCAAGGACATATCAACTGATTTTAATATAGACTTAAAAGCGATTGAAGAAGATATTTTGATGAATATGGATAGATTAAATCATTTTGATCAATGGATGTTGCAAAAAACAAATCAAGTTATCTTAGACTCTGAAAGAGCATTTACCCAATTTCAACTAGGCGATTATGCACATCAAGTTGTCCAACTAATTTATGGCGATTTCTGTGACTGGTACATAGAAATTTCCAAACGTGAAAAATCTGAATATACAGATAAAGTGCTCCTGTATGCATTGGGAACACAACTAAAATTACTCCATCCATTTATGCCTTTTGTAACAGAGAAACTTCGAGGCCTCTTGCATTTTGATGGTATGCTGATCGAAAGCTCATGGCCACTACCGTTAGAAAATCTGCCAAAAGATTTTAAAATAGCAATTTTGATGGATATGATTACTTGATGGAGAAACCTTCGTGCAGATCAAAAAGTAAAACCTCATGAAAAAGCACAGATTATCTTACAGGCGAATATGAGTTTCAATAATTTTGTAAAAGGATACGAACAACTGGTTAAAGATTTGGTTTCTGCAAATGAAATATTATATAATAGAGAAAATGAAGAAATCCCCGCAGAGTATGTAACACAACTTGTAGTTGATATGAAAATAGGACTCAAAGCACAAAGAGAAATCAACAAAAGAGAGCTTCTCACACAACTTGAAAAGCAACTGATTGCTGAAGAACAATTTATGCAATCACTTAGAGCAATGCTTTCTAATGCTTCTTTTTCATCAAATGCATCACCATTAATTATCGCAGAAAAACAGAAAAAAATGGATGAGGTTAAAATAAAAATAGCAAAACTGAAATTAGAAATTGCAAAGTTGAAAATGGAATTATAAAAAACAGAAAAAACATATGTAAATATTTTATCTACAAACGATAAAAAATGAAAACGCAGTTACCAAAAGGACAAACGAATATTAAGAAACAGCTTATGTACTCTTTTTTCCTTGTGCTTGGAATCTTAGTATGCGTATGGCTATTCTACTACCAAACAAAATTAGATTTTTGAACATTTACACAAGAATCTGAAAACACAACACTACTAACCGAAAATACACAAACCACTACAAACAGCAGTACATGAATAGATATTTCCACAATCATATTTAAGGCAACAGGGACAGAACCATTTTGGTCACTATCTTTTGGTTCCTGAACTGCAACATATACATCCCCAGATAACATTAGCTGAGAAACATATACCTGATTTACTATTACTGCTCAAGACACGACTAGCTATACGCTTACAAATCCACAAAATATGATAATCGTTATAACATCAAATACAACCAAACCACAAAATTGTTCTGATGGAATGTCTGAAATAGAATATAATGGATATATTACTCTGACACTACCAAATGCAATAGTGCTTGATAATGGCTGTATACAAACGACTTTGTTCAATCAATAACCATGAAAAATCTCCCAAACCTCTCTGATTACCTACAAACCAATGTCCAGCAAGCTAAACCATTGCCAGCTTTTTTGGAACACTTATATGGGAAACTTGATGAACATATTGCAAAAAAAGGGAAGGTATTGGTACTCACTTTAACCAAAAAATCTGCTGAGGAAATATCATCGTTTCTCTTATCTAAATGATATAAAGCGTATTATCTTCATTCAGAAGTATCGACAATTGATCGTTGGGATATTATCAAAAAACTTCGCACGTGAGTTATAGATATTCTTGTTGGTATCAACTTACTCAGAGAGGGGATCGATCTGCCAGAAGTTTCATTGATTGCAATTTTGGACGCTGATAAAGAATGATTTTTGCGTTCTACGACATCTCTTATTCAAATCATTGGTCGTGCAGCCAGAAATCCGAATAGCGAAGTGGTTTTGTACGCAGACCATTGGACAGAAGCTATTATTAAATCGCTCCGAGAAACATATCGTAGGAGAAACATTCAAATAACATATAACAAAGCGAACAATATAACACCGCAACTTGCTATTTCAAATGTAAAAAATCTTGGTATTGTAAAAACAGATGATGATTTCCTCCCAGAGCAAATTTTTTCTCACATGCCACATGGAAACGATAAACATCTTAAACGTCTCACAAAAAAAGAAAAAGAGATCATTATGTTAAATTTGAAACAACAGCTTGATGAAGCAATCTGAGCTTGGGAGTTTGAAAAAGCCGCTGTTGTCAGAGATCAAATAAAAGATCTTGAAGAGAGTAATTACAAAATACCTACAGCTGAACTTGAAGAAACCAATGATGAATAAAATATAATTTTAAAATTTTTTTGATTGTAAGAAAAAAATCGTACAGGATTAGTAACTACGATTGATTTTTTGATTTTAAAAAAATGCAACCCCATAAAAAGATTGCATATTTCATAAGTAGATGTTGCTAAGAGTTAATACCCCCAGCAATTAAATCCTGAGCCCGATGACCCACCGCCAGTAGCAATGTTGATGCGCATCGAAAGTTTGATACCAACGTACGCGCAATCGTACTCTTTCTGGTAAAACACACCGATACCTACTGAACCAGAGCTGGGATACCAACTACCCGATAGAACGAAATTGGCATACTTTTGTCTCAAGGTTGGGTCTGTTGGCCATAAATTTATACCATCTAAAGACCAACTTTCTCCAGAAACACCTACTAGTAGGCCATATTGACCTCGTTCATAGGTCAAATTTTCTTCGTAACCACCAGCGACATTAAGTCGCAGGTCAGCATCAGATACCGCGATGCTCGGTCCTACGTATCCTCCCAAAAACCAAACTGGTTTGTTGTCGGTTATTGTTGGACCTGTGAGAATACCCATTCCGGCTTCACCAGCCAAATATATACCAAATGTATTATCTGAGCCAGTTGTTCCGTTCAAGTTGATCTTTCCACCATACATACTGGTGGTTTGAGCTAGTATAGCTGTAGAGATGAACGTCACAATTATCATCACGAACGTTCTAATTTTTGTTTGTTTTTTCATAATTTTGTTTATTTTTTTGTGTTTTATAGTATCATCATCAACACTTTTGAGATTTATGTTACAGCCTGAAAGATGACATATCAGATATTATATGTATAATATATAATTATACAAGTGAAAGTTCTCAAAAAGATAATTTATAAAAAAATCTCAATCTAGCGAGAGAGATCTTTTACTACGTAGTAAGTGCCTGTCTATATATATTTACATAGCAGCAAGTGCTAGATTTGTCATAATAGCCACATCCATTACTACTGTAAAGGCAAATACAGCAAAGAGGATTACAAGGATCAAACGATCTTTGTCTGGAGTACCTTTGTCAATTTTTTTGAGAAGTTTGTTCATTTGTTTTTCTTTAGGAATAAATATTGACATATATAATATATCTAAATTCAAAAATTTGTCAAAAAAATAGAGACTTTTTCATTATGTACTTATGGTAATATAAAAAACATATATAAATGCAAGGCATTCTACCTTTAAAAAAAACTATTTTATTTGTGATTTATGGAGTCATCTAGTTTTATCCCGATTCCTTCTTTGAGTCTCTAAAAGATGAGACCGCTCAAGAACATCATTCTCATTTTTCAAAAAATCTTCAAATGAAATTCATGTTCAGTTTGTGTATTTTTGACTTTCAGTGTTCAAAACCATCTTACCATCTTGCAAAACATAAACGAGGTCACTCGTGGCAAACAAAAAAGCACGTGAAAGTCATCATAAACCATTTTCACTTTGCTCATTTAGATGTTCTGAATTGGTAGAATTTTTTGAAGACATTTCTGATCAGTATAATTTTCAATTTTCCGAAGACAAAGATGTGATTCAGAATATAAATATAACAATATTTTAACAAACTATGAAAAGAAGTCAATCATAATGAGATAAAGCTCACTCTTGCAATCTAATTCACATTAGATATTATTCCAAATAATTTTAGACAATATTATACGCCATGAATAGAAATAAAGACGGGATTATCATAAAAACCCCCTTACAAATAGAAAATCTACGCATATCAGGCAAACTCCTTACAGAAATGCTCTTATTGCTTCGTGATGCAACGAAACCAGGAGTCACACTTATAGAACTTGAGAATATGAGTAGAGATTATTGCAAAAAACACAATGTAACAGGCGCTTTTCTTGGCAATCAATGATATAAATACAATTTATGTTTATCTGTAAATGATTGTGTTGTTCATGGTATACCTGACAACTATGAATTAAAAGCATGAGACCTTCTCAAAATTGACGCTGGCATCAACTACAAAAAAGCACTCAGTGATTGAGCGATAGCCATAGTCGTGTGATGAGATCAAACAAACCCAGAAGCGGCACATCTCAAAAACACCACAAAACAGGCTTTAGATGCTGGAGTGAAAACACTCTGACCAGGGAAGCCTTTATACAATTATTGATTCACAGTAGAAAAAATCGTAAAACAAAATGGTTGTTCGATTATCGGGAATCTTACAGGGCATGGTGTAGGAACAGCGTTGTGGGAACCACCATACATTTATAATTATGCACATCCATCGTTACAAAAGATTTTTTTAGAACCAGGCATGGTAATAGCGTTAGAACCAATAACCGCAATAGAATCTCGGTCATACAGAGAAAAACCACATATTAAATGGAATCTTTATACTCAAAAAGGTGATTTAGGTGCACAGCGAGAATATTCTGTATTAATTACTGAAAACGGATATGAAATTCTAGCAGGCGTTCAATAATATGACATTAGTAAAAATATCTATTTACATTTACTCGCGAATAGATATCTATTAATAAATATTTATTCTTAATCTATACAAACATGGGATTCTTCAAAGATTTACGAAACTCAATAAAAACAGGTAATGTTGGAGAGGCTGGTAAGAAAATAGCTGATCAATGAAAGGAAATTATCTGAAAAGGAGAAGATTTGTTAAAACAAGCTTGAGAAAAAGCGGAAGAAATGATCGATAAAGCACAAGATGGTGTAAAACAAGTTGCTACAAAAGTATCAGAAAAAACGAGTGAGATTTGAGAAAAAGTAGAATGAGTAACCGATAAAGTTGTTGAGAAAATTGAGACAGCGAAGGAAAAGGTAGAAACACAAGTTGATAAAGTAACAAACAAAGTTGACGCAACTGAATCAGAAAAACAAGAGGACAAAACAACACCAGCAGCATAACCTATTTACTAGCTATACCATCATAGACATGGCTTTTTCATTACCAGCACTTGGGTACTCTTTTGATGCATTTGAACCGGCAATTGACGCGAAGACGATGGAAATTCACTATACAAAGCATCATCAGACCTATCTAGATAAGCTTAATGCAGCGATCAAGGATACTGAACGAGAAAATAAGTTGCTCGAAGAGCTTTTGCAATCTCTGGATATTCTTCCAACAAACATAAAAATACCTGTAAAAAATAACGGAGGAGGGCATTGGAATCATAATTTCTTTTGGAAGTGTATTACGCCTGGTGGCAAAGGTATGTCAGCAGAATTTGAAACCATCATCAAAAATTCTTTTGGTGATATAGAAGAGTTTAAGAACCAATTGCTCTCTGCGGGCGCAACTGCATTTGCAAGTAGTTGGGTATGGCTTGTAAAAGACCACGAAGATATCGTTATCAAAACAACTCCAAACCACGAAAGTCCACTGATGTTGGGAGAAAAAGCAATTCTTGTTATCGATTTGCGGGAACACGCATACTATTTACATTACCAAAATCGTAGACCAGAATATCTACAAAATATCTGGAATATCATAGATTGGTGATTCGTAGAACAACAATACAATAGCAAATATTAATGATCGAAAAATTACATCATAAAATAGAACAATTTAGACAACAATATCCCAATGGTATTGTTGTTTTTCGATGAGCTACTGCAACTGGAAAAAGTAGATTATCTATAGAAATATCACGTGAACTAGCGAAAAACAATCTGCAATCACAGATAATTTCGGCTGACTCTCGTCAGATTTTTCGCTTCATGGACATAGGGACAGACAAGGTTTCTGAAAAAATTTTGGATGAGATTCCACATCACCAGATCAATATTATTGATCCAGATTGATTCTACACGGCAGGCGAGTGGAAAAAAGATGTTGAAAAAATCATTGTGCAAATACAAACCAATTGAGCTTTGCCAATTATTGTTGGTGGCACATGATTATATATTGATACATTATATAAAAACTATTCGGTCCCAGAAGTAAAACCAGATTTTGCACTACGTGCTGAGTGGGAAAGTATGGAAGCTCAGAATCAAGGTATCTTACGGAAAAAATTATATCAAATTGATCCAGAAGAAGCACAAAAACATCATCCGAACAGCACCAGATATATTATTAGAGCATTAGAAATATTTGAAAAAACTGGGCAACCAAAATCGCAAATAGCAAAAGAGCAACCAGTTAGATGGCCGATGTTAATGATTTGACTCCGGCGCGAAACTGAAGATACGAATGATCTCATCAAAAAAAGAGTATATGAAATGATAGAAAGGTGACTGATAGAAGAGACGCAAAGTTTGCTTTCAAAATGATACACGGCCGATCTCCAATCCATGCAAGGCATAGGATACAAAGAAACTATTGCCTACTTAGCAAACAACAATCTACTCCCAAAAAACACCATAATCCCAAAATCATTCTTTTGAGAAAGACACATCGTTAGAAAAGAACAACTTATTGATTGAATTTCTCTTCATACGCAACAATACGCTAAAAGACAAAGAACCCGATTTAGGAGATATATTCTGGATGGAGAAAATAATCCAAAAGATTCTGTTCAGTACGAACTAATTCACATAGAAAATTAACCCTTTCTTTGTTGCAATTGGACTATAAAATCATATATTCAAGCTGTCTATTTTATAATTTTTTGTTACCAAAAATGACACTTTCGGAATATGAGGTAAGGAAAGAAAAAGTTCAAAAATTACGCACGCTAGGTATCCAACCATATGCAGAAAAATTTGATAAAATTCATACTATTGCGCAACTTTATGCTATTGAAAAGCAATCAAAAGAATTTCGTTGAATAGAAAAAATCATTGAAACCCCTGAAATCCCCTATAAAACCGCAGGTAGATTAACTCTTTTCCGTTCACATGGGAAATTGTCTTTTGCCAAACTGCTTGATGAGAGTGGAGAAATACAACTCATGTTTCATAAAGATGCTTGCAAAATCACAAAAATTCATTGATGAAAAGAAGAATTGATGCTTTCTGTGTGAGAATGAGAAAATGAAATAAGTGCATATAAACGGATAGAAAAACTAATTGATGTCGGTGATTTTATAGGAGTATCTTGAGAATTATTTCATACACACAAAGGAGAGCTCACGCTTTTTGTTTCTGAGTATGCGTTTCTAAGTAAAGCAATTCAACCATTGGGAGATAAATTTCATGGTATATGAGAAGATCAAGAAAAAGCATATAGACAAAGGTATTTAGATATGATTTTCAATCGTGAGACTCTTGACAGGTTACATTTGCGTTCCAAATTCCTCAAAGTTATCAGGGAGTTCTATCGATCGAAATGATTTATCGAAATTGAAACACCAATTTTGGGAACCTCTGCAAGTGGAGCGGCAGCAAGACCATTTATAACACACCATAATGATTATGATATGGATGTATATTTACGCATTTCACCTGAAACAAGTCTAAAAAAAGCTACCGCAGGCATGTTTGAGAAGGTATTTGAAGTTGCCAAAGACTTCCGTAACGAGTGATCTGACCCGAGTCATCTCCAAGAGTTTACAATGATAGAACACTATGCTACCTATTGGAATCATGAAAACAATATGCGTTTCACTGAAGAGATGTTTGATTATATTTTTACTAACATTCCAGAGCTCAAAAAAACAATTCAAGTTACAGATAAACAAGGTGTCTGAAAAGAGGTATCATTCAATACGCCACGAAAACGTATAGATTATGTCGCACAAATCAAAAAAGATAGCGGTATTGATGTTTCCTCTTATGATCGTCATGATGAAGAAAAGTTAAGATGAGATATTTTGAGAGCATGACACACATGGGAAGGGATAGAGAAACAAGGAGTTACAACCATGATAGACTATTTGTACAAAAAAGTTACGAGACCTCAAATTGTTGGTCCAGCTTTTATGATAAACTATCCGAAGCTCATGCAACCTCTTGCACGTGTAAGTGACAAAGATTCACATATAGTTGAACAACGACAACTACTCATCAATGGCCGAGAAGTAATTAAAGCATATAGTGAGCTCATAGACCCAGTACTTCAACAAGAAAATTTTGACATACAAGCAAAGGCGCTTGATGCATGAGATGAAGATGCAACAGCATGAGATCCTTCTTTTGTACAAGCAATGGAGTATGGAATGCCTCCACAATCCGGTTGGGGAATGGGTATTGATCGTATTTTTGCGCTTCTGACTGAACAAACAAACATTCGTGATGTTATACTATTTCCACTCATGAAACCAGAAAGTAATACACAAAACACAACAGATGAAAAATCTCCAGAATAGATATTACTATTTATTTTTTATTTATCACAAATGGATTACGATGAAATAGAACAATGAGAAAAACCAATCTCGCTGTCTATTGCTGATAAAGATGAAAAATTATTGCTCGATAAGAAAGCGACCAAAAAACACTTTATAGAAACAGAAATTTTACAAGCTGATTCTCTGAGTGTTGAAGACCGCAATTTGCTGTTACAAACTATAGAAGAATGATCGCAAGCAGACTTTGGCGATTTCGATGACGGCGAAGAAGAGGAATGACAATACGATTAAGATTTTATAATATATTATCTTCACTCCAAAACACATGTACTTCCTTGCGTTATGAACACAATATTGATATGATAGCGTTATTTTTGCAACGTTAAAAAGTGTAAAATCGTGAGATGTAGTACAAGACGCACAAAATACGTATTTATGTTTAGGACAAGAAATTGTTTTTGAGAAATTATATGAAAAGAAAAAAATATATAATTTTCAGACACCCCAAATTATAGCAAAAAAAATGTGTAGTGAAAATACTATGCAAATCATCCATCGAATGGTAGGACGCTATTTTAGTAGCTATAAAGCTGTTGTTGCATTGTTTCTTCCACGGAATGAGTGGTTTATGAAGAAACGAGAAAGCACAAAAAATCATAAAAAATCAACCAAAAACATACAACAGATTTGTTATATTTATCCCAACCTTCGGACGCTTACACAAGAGCAGAAGACAACAGACTCAACGAAAGCGATACTCCATGGTTGAATGAGTATACCACAGAAACAAAAATATTTTATTGAAATTCAATCCTGAGGAATTGAAACTCTTTTTGCTACAAATAGAGGATTGTTTTTTGATTGGCAAAATCTTACACAGATACACATATTTGACAAAAATAATCGAGCATACAGTGCAAAAAGCGATCCTAGGTTTGTCTTGCCTGAAATAGCAACCTACATGGCTACCGTATATGATGCAAAAATATACTTGTAATTCCCTTGCGGTTTGCTAGAAATAAGCATATAAAAATTTTTTATTTTTAGTGTCAAAAAATGGGAGTCCAACCAAATAATCTACGTAGCACAGACACGTTACCGACAGAGTGATTAGATTATATTTTTGATGTCGCCAAAACGACCGGTTTCGATGGTATTGATTTGGCGATGTGAAAGAATTTTGACACCTGGAATAGCAAATATGTAAAAAAACTTGTGAAAAAGCACCAATTGCCAATCAAAATTCTCCAAACGTCTTCTGGAGTAACGCCAGTAGAAATTCAACAAGCAATAACATTGTCACAAGAAGTAGGTGCAAAAATAGTAGCATGCAACGCACCAAAATATTTTGATATCAAACAGTTTAAACTTATTTCTGATTGAGTAGTAGATTGGAAAAAACAATTCCCAGATATGGAATTTAGTATTATTACACCAGATTCTTCTTCGATTACGCTTCTTCCAGTATTTCCGAAATTTCGTTTTTCAAGCGTTGTAGAAATTATCAAAAAATATCATGCAACTGTAGGATTGGATACATCATATATCACACAAGAATCACGGGATACTATGATGATGAAGAGATTAGAGAATATGGTTCCCTATATCTCTGTAGTTTATGCGTCAGATAAAAATTCTTCAGGGAAGGCTCATTTACCGCTTGGTGAGTGAATTTTGCCTATAAATACACTATTGAAACAACTGTATAAATTCAAATATCACGGTCTGTTTAGTATAAAATTAACACTCTCAAAAAAAGATTTAGCAGATCCAGATAAAATAGAAATATTTTTGACAAAAAGTATAGAATATATCAAAAAATATTTTCAAGATAAAGATAAAGATGAATAAGAAATAAAAAATAGTTATTGGAAAGACTATTTAGGTTTTTTAAATCTCAAAAATAGCATAATGGACTATCCACATCATATAGCCATCATCCCAGATTGAAATAGAACTCGAGCAAAAGAGCAAGGAAAATGATCCATGGAAGGACATCTTGCAGGTAGCAAAAATGCAATTTCTTTACTTGAATATGTTTTTTCGAATACGCCAATTTCTACGGTGACAATATGGTTTCTTAGCACAGAGAATGTCTTATGAAGATCAAAAACAGAATTAGATTTTCTTTTTTCTCTCTATAAAATTATTTGAGAAGATTTAGACGGTCTATTAGAAAAATATCACATTAACTTCACATGGGCTGGTTCTCGCACTGGATTACCCAAATCTTTTTTGAAGTTCTTGGATACAAAAACACAAATACACATATATCCAGATTCTCCAAAAACAATAGTTTTTTGTGCAAATTATGGAGGAAGAGATGAAATAATAAGAGGGATAAGAAAACTCTCACCTAATCAAATAACTACAATTACGGAAGAGGAATTTACTAAATATCTTGATTTTAACGGATTAGAACCAGTAGATTTAGTTATAAGGACGAAAGGAAGCATAGCACAAAGGACTTCTTGATTTTTAGCGTGGCGAATAGGGTATGCAGAATTATACTTTGTGCCTGAATATTTTCCTGCATTTTGACCCAAAAATCTAGAAAAAGCACTTTTGTGGTATAATTCTATTGCAGAATGAAGAAATTTCGGTAAATAAGAGATATACATTTTATTTTTTGATAGTTTTTTGATGAAAGTTACAGTAAAAACAATTCAACTTCAAGAGTTGGCAGATATGGTTAGTAGGTTTGTTTCTAAACATTCCACATTACCAATCCTTGAGAATATTTATATAAAAGGTACTTGAGACTTGCTCGTTTTGAGAGCTACTGACATGGAAAAATATGTGAATGTAGAAATGGAAGCCAAAATTGACGCTGAATGAGCACTAACGGTAAATGCAAAAACATTTACTGATATTATCAAAACGTTGGAAGATGAGTTTACAACGCTTAGTATAGATCAATCGAAAGATAAATTGCTTATCAAAACAGCATCAGATTCGTTTTCTATGAAAGGAATTCCTGCACAAGAATATGTTGCAATACCTGAGGTTCGTTCAGATGCGAACATCACATTAGAAGCGAAAGATCTTTCAACATGAATAGGAAAAGTAGAATATGCAGTTACTGAGAAAAATTTTTCTCCAGTTCTCACAGGTATTTTTATGAAAACAAAACAACAAGATGGAGAATCATATCTAGTTTTTGTGGG
>CAZMFL010000019.1:1966-15729 GCA_964565575.1 uncultured Candidatus Peribacteria bacterium | reverse complement strand
AAAATCGCCTTGCGATTTTTTTACCGACGGTCGGTCGGTGACCGGCGGTTTTTTTTGAAATTGTTGGCGAGTGAGAAACAGTTGTGAGTTGGTGTGTTTGCCCGGAGGGCAACTTCCGAGATGGAATGATTGTCTAGGTGGGCACAGATAGGACGGAAGACCGCAGAGGGTTTGCTAGAATTAAAAAAAATCTTTATGTATAATGCTAAGCAAAATAAAACTTAAGGCAGGACTGAAATTAAAAAAAAGGCATGAGTGATTTCCCCTGTACTTCTGTTTTCTTTTTATTACAGTGAGTATGTTTATTTTTGCATAAAAAAAATGGAAGACGAAACTGGGTTACAAAGCAAAGTCTTGTGATTGATTTGTACTGTGTTTGTGGTCATAGCGGTAAGCTATGGCGTTTCTGTTATTTCAGATAACAGAAGCAATGCGAGCAATATGAATTTTTCATCCTCATCAGTGGTTACCCCAAAAACAGCCGAGAGGGCTAGATTATTGTCCAAGTCCAAAACTGGAGTTGATGCACAAGAAAGCACTACTTGAGATGTCGCTGGAAATAACGCTACTGGAAACGATTCCATCATAACAGAATACAAGCTTGAAAGCAAGATAAGCGATGTAAATATTCCAGATTATTAATTACGGTATTATAGTTTTCAAAAAAAATGAAAATAATAATTTGACGATATGTTCACAGGTAGCTAAACAACCAAAGTAAAATTTTTGTATACATTAATTTTAAACAGATGGAAAAAACACCTAAAAAAACAACTGCCACAATAAGTAGCATAGAACGCTCACCTTCGTGAACAGTCTGTTTTATACGTTGCAAACCAGATGAGACATTCGCTTTTCAAGAGGGACAATTTATCATGATCAGGGCAGAAAAGATCGTGGATGAAAACGGAAAACAGATCAAAAGAGCTTATAGCTTAGCGACGACTCAATGCGAACTCAAAGAAAAAGGAACTATCTGATGTATCGTGAAACAAACGCATACTGGCGGGATGTCAGGATATCTGACGCAAGAAA
The DNA here is from genome assembly GCA_964565575.1 of uncultured Candidatus Peribacteria bacterium. Lineage (GTDB taxonomy): Bacteria > Patescibacteriota > Gracilibacteria > Absconditabacterales > Absconditicoccaceae > JBDHUW01. The sequence continues at coordinate 14,694 of CAZMFL010000019.1, read as the reverse complement.
TAAGCATAGGTGATAGCATCAGTATCGATGGACCGTATGGGCATATGGTCAACACATGAACATACCAAAAATATTTGTTAGTTGCGACAGGAAGCGGGTTATCGCCTATCCTTTGACTATACAAGGCAATCGTGGCGAAGCAACCAGAAGCACAGGTTGCGATGCTCTATGGAGAAAGATATCTGAACATGCTATTACCATCGGTCGTGGAAATATTTTCCAAAAATTTGGTGAAAGAAGAAGGTCAGAACTGAAAAATCATGCACTCGTTGTACTTATCAAAAGAGGAGATCGTCAATACAGAAGCTAGCTTTCGGAATGTTTGACACGTCCAAGATTGACTAGATGCATCGGTGGCGTTTTTGTGAGATGGAAAATCAGAGTGAGGAAGCGCGGATGTGCAGGTGTTTATCTGCGGTATGCCAGCAATGGTTGACGAGGTCAAAGAGACTCTCTTGGCAAAATGATTTTCAAAAGAACAGATAGTATTTGAGAAATACTAGGAGAACAAATAAATAAAAATTTTTTTTATAAAAAACAGCCCGTTCATGAGCTGTTTTTTTGTATGGTTAGTTTCTATTGTAATCTATAGAGCATGAGCATCACTCGTCATCTCCTCTCTTCGTTTTGCAATTTGTGCGTGGTTGCCACTGAGAAGAACTTCAGGGACCGCGTAGGTATCATCATCAAAAGATAGTTGTTCAGGTCTCGTGTATTGTGGGTATTCGATGTTTTGCATATTTTGATCTGGATCGTAACTTTCTAGAAGGTGGCTAGCTTCTTCTTTGATGACTCAAGGAATCAAGCGAGTAATCGCTTCTGCTATTACCATAGATGGTAATTCTCATCCCAATGTTACGAACTGCCCAAGAGAGATTTTGCAAAAGTGGTTTGCGTAATTTTTTTGCATGTATTGTTCAAAACGATGGTCTATACCCTCATAACGGCCAGATACAAAAATTATATGATCGAGGTTTGCGTATTCGTATGCAAGTTGTTGATTGAAAACAGTTTGTGATGGCGAGAGAAAAAACACTTTCCAAGCAGGATTTGCGTTTGTATCTCAGAGGGCAACGAGATGGTTTTTCGCAATAACGTTCTCTAATGCATCAATAACTGGCTTCGCTTTGAGGAGCATTCATGCACCACCTCCATATATCTCATCATCTACTTGTTGATGTTTGTCATCACAAAAATCCCTAGGATTGATCACGTCAAATGACAAAATATTTTTTTCTTGTGCTTTTTTGATAAGCGATGTTTCCAAAAAACTTGTATAGACCTCTGGGAAGATAGTAAGAAATGTTAGATGCATAACAAGGGTGAAAAGCCATAAAATAAGCACTTGTGTTCGGATAGTCACTCACAAAAACAAACACAAAAATAATTTGTTGTAAATTCACAACAACATTCTACTTATTTTGCAGTTGCAAAACAACACAAAAATAACTATATCAAGATTATCGTTTTTTTATTTTTTTATAGCATGTTGGGAAAAATGGAAAATGTGGATAGTCAAGATTTTGTGCAGGATTGGAATCCAGAAGAATCATCAATCACAGAAAACACTACAGAAAAACTCTTTCACGTAACATGAAAAAAACGATGTTGTGATGAAACACAAAAGATCATCATAGCTCTATTGAAACAATGAACTCGTATTTTTGAGGTAAAAAAAGAATTAGAAAAATTTTGAAAAGACATTACTTATTCTGAAATAATTGAACTTGATAAAAAAAGACACGAAATGGCTCGGAACAATGATATTGAGCAATCGAATTGGGAAGAAACATGGGACAATGACAGAAAAAGAGAATTGATTAAAGAACTAATAAAAGCAAGAGAAGAAAAACTAGCTGAGAAAAAACTCTCCAAAAAACAAACAAATATGAATTTGGAGAAAAAGACGCACCAAACAGAAACTATTGATTTAGAAAAAGCATTATGAAACCAATCGTTAAACTAAATATCCACTGTTTTTAAAATTTTACATGATAGAAATGTTACTCAAAGAAGAAATTGAAGCGCGTTGATTTTTGAACCAGTACACCAGCGAGGAGCTTTTTGGTATTTATGAAAAATGAGGGGAAACATTATATTTTGGTGTGGATCCGACGGCAAAGTCGCTTCACCTGGGCAATTTTGTTGTGTTTATGAATGCAATCAATTTTATGAAAAGATGAAATAAGCTAATTTTGATCGTAGGAAGCGCTACTGGTATGATCGGTGATCCAAGTGGAAAAGATGCAGATAGAGTTTTTTTGACCAAAGAAGAACTAGCTGAAAACGAAGAAGCTATAAAAGAACAAGTTGGAAACATATTGGAAAATCTAGCAAGCTTGTCAGGGATCAACTTCCCATTTGAAGTCTACAACAACAAAGATTTCTATGAATGATTGGGATATCTAGATTTTCTTAGAGAGGTTGGAAAATACATCACAGTCAATCAAATGATGGCCAAAGAGACGGTAAAAAGAAGGATCGAAGATCCTGAGAAATCAATCTCCTATACCGAATTCAGTTATATGCTCTTGCAAGGGTATGATTTCTTGCGTTTGTTCCAGGACAAAAATTGTAAATTACAAATAAGTTGATCTGATCAGTGGTGAAATATCGTGACGGGAATAGAAATAATTAGAAAAAAAATAGACAAAGAAGCATATGGGGTGACATCGCCACTCGTATTGGACAGTACTGGAAAGAAGTTTGGAAAATCAGAAGGCAATGCGCTATTTTTGGATCCAACGATGACTACTCCATTCCAAATCTATCAATATTTCATGAACGTCGGCGATGAGGATGTGGAGAGATATTTGAAGTTGTTTACACTTTTGTCGTTGGAAGAAATAGAGGCAATCGTCGCTAAACACGCAGAAAATCCAGCAGACAGATATGGACAAGAACAACTCGCGAAATATGTTGTCTACACACTCCATGGTTCAAATGCCGTTTCGCAAGCCGAAAAAGCAACAGCGTTTTTGTTTGGCAATGATGACAAACTTGCCATGCTCAAAGAGATGTCAGAGCAAGAACTAGACACAATCGGGAGAGAAGTTGGCATAACTCACATCCGAGAAAGTCAAGCAAGCGACAACGAGGCAGCTTCTGAAAATAGCACATGGACGATCATCGATGCTCTCGTGGCAAGCGGGTTAGAAACATCTAGAGGAAACGCAAAAAAAGATATAGAAGCCGGCGCAATCTATCTAAACGAACAAAAGGTATCAGAAATAAACATACCGCTAGATTCATGAAACGCAATCAATGGGTATTTTGTCTTGAGAAAAGGGAAAAAGAGCTACAAACTCGTAAAGATGTAGAATTGTTAATTATTAATTGTTAATTATTAATTGTTAATTATTAATTGTTAATTGTTAATTATAAAGGGTACTTTCTTTGTTCTATGTTGTTTTTGTATTAGCTACATCTACAGGATACATTTTACCATCTTTTCACTTCATTTTCAGCTTTCCGATAAAATCGGAAAACTCAGTATTTCATTGGGAAATTATATCATTTTTCAAATCTGTCCAGTATTTACTAGGTCTTTTGTTTCAAACTAGAATAGCTATAACATCGACAATAGAAAAATACCATTCTCCATTTTCTCGAACTTTCCTAACTTCCATTCAATCAAACAATGCGGTTTTTTCATCAGAAGCCAATAAGCTATTTTTTATTTTATGTGAATATTTTTATGCTGAATAAAATTAATCTTAAGAAAATCGTTATGCTCATGCTTCATTTGTTTCTTTGATTGTTTTTCATTTTATCTCTAAGACCGGGCTTTTAGATTTCTTTAACTCTTTCACACGACTAACCATAAACAGCAAATCTTCTAACACCTCCTCTTTTGTTTTATATCGAATTTGTGGTGTAGACCTTCAAATCGGCTCGCCTTTTTCAAAATACACCTCTGCTAATCAATAATTATGTGTACTTCACGCAATAGCTGCTAGTTTTTTAGGAATTTGTTTTTTAACAATCCTATACTGTCGATATTGTTCCAGTTCTAGTTTTTGTTTTTTCATGGTTATATAGTATGATATAAAATTTTTTGTGTCATTTTCAAAGACAAACCTAGGACAAAAATAGGAAATTCTTACTCAGAAATAACAAAATCCTTCGCTCTTGCTTTTATTGTTTCGTAGCTCTTTTTTCGCTATTTTTCTATATGTTTTTTCACAAACTCATCAAAATCAGATAGGTAATTTTTGTCTCGCTCTTGATTATACTTTTCATATTCTTCTTTGAGCTTATCTTCTGCTAGTTTTGTAGATATTTTACCTGCACCCTTCAATATCTCTCCTCCATCTAAAGTAATAAAATCATCTAATTTTTTGGCCCAGTCCAATGTTCTCATAGCTTTGTGTCTTTTTGCTTGTCTTTCAGCGAAATCTAAATACTGCGATACTATTGAATTCAATTCCCATAATTCATCTTTTGAAAGGTAGTTTTTCGCAACTTTTGCGTCTTTTAGCGTTACTTTCTTTCATGGGAATGTGGATAATCACATATTTTCTTTGTTATGATCCGCTCTCTCATAAATTAGTTCTGCCGCAGTATGTCCATGTATAGCATAGTGCATTTTATTTTGAACTACACCAAAGAACTGAATTGTTTCAGGCGACTTAGGATTATAATCCACAGCGGTTGCATAAATATCTGCAATTTTTTGATAAAAATTTCTTTCACTTGTTCTAATATCTTTTATTCTTTCAAGTAGTTCGTCAAAATATGGATTTTTGCCTCAGTTTTTTAATCTTTGGTCATCCATAATAAATCACTTGATAATATACTCTCTTATTATTTTGGTTGCCCAAATACGAAATTGTGTAGCTCTCTTTGAGTTAACGCGGTATCAAACAGCAATAATCATATCTAGATTGTAAAAAATTGTTTGATACTGTTTTCCGTCTTGGGCAGTATGTGCAAAATTTGCACTAACTGATTTTTCATCTAACTCTTCCTCTAAAAAGACATTTTTAATATGTTTTGTAATTACAGTCCTGTCTACTCAGAATAATGTCGCCATTTGTTTTTGAGACAACCAAACAGTTTCTCATTTTATGGCAACCTCTAATTCTAATCATCCATCGACTGTCTGAAAGATAGAAATATTGTTCTCATCCATCTGTTATACATAGAAAAAGTAAATGTCTTGCTTTTATTGTTTCGTTTGCTGAAATCTACTGACAAACCTAGGACAAAATTCTTTCCATGTCTGCAAGGCCGATTTCTTCTAGTCTTTTCCCTGCGAGATCTTCGGGCAGGTTGTAAGTTCATTGCAATCAGGCCATTTTTCGGCATTTTCAGAGAGTTTTGCGTTTGTACAGCGAGATGTGATTGAGCAATTCTATCATTTTTTCGTATGAGAACGACGGTCTGCTAGGTAATGTGTCGGTTGATGATCAAAAATTTTGGGATGTAATGTTTACTCACGGCGTGTTGGATGACTCATCAGACATGCTCGAGGTAGCCGTCTTCGACGTCAATGCTCTAGACACGAGTGAAAATATCGCTGATTGCACCTTCGGCGCTGGCGTAAATGCCTTGGCAGGGACTGTTTTCAGATAGGTAACCTCATACTGATAGTTCAATAACCGCCATAGATAGCTCTTTTTCGAAGCATCGGTTTTGATCTTATCGGCGACTTCTTTCTGCACCATAAACACACCAACGGGGAAAACAGCGTTTCATCATCCGAAAAACTTGGTAAGTAAAGGTGATGTAATGTAGTATGGTAAATTCCCCACGACAACGGTTTGGCGGGCATCTCGTCAAATTTGTTGTAGTTCCGAAGCCACATCTAACTGCAATGCATCACCCATTTTGATAGTGGGTTCATACATTTGAATGTCTGGTGAGTGATGGAGAGGAGTGCTAGTAGGTTCTGGGTCGGTCTTCGTGAGAGCAAGGGCAATAGTTGCGTGAAGTTGGGTTAGTAACGTTTCATCTTTCTCCAAGAGCAAAAGTGGTTTACGAACGATCTGTATAAGCTTTTTGGTAAGCGCGCCCTTCCCCGGTCCAATCTCAATACACTGTTCCAATCCAAATTTATCAGAAAACTGCGCAACCTTCTGTGCGATAAAAATTGTATAGGTAGAATCTTTTAGAAAGTTCTGTCAAAGGTAGGTAGACATACGCAGAGAGATAACGTTGAAACGGGTTTGGTGTTTGGTAAACAATTCTGACAATTGATTGCTAATCTCCTAATTTAGTATGATTTAGGGGAACACAGTCTCCTAATTTGGTATGATTTAGGGGAATAGACTAATGTGGTTGATGATTACCTAGTATACTCTTTTCTGAAAAAAAATCTACTGACAAAACGAGGAAAAAATACGACCTGAGATCGCCCCATAATTTTCATAAAAAGAAAAACCCTCCCGAAGGAGAGTTTTCCAGATAGGTAATTTATTTAGTGTAATAATACCGAACACAAACTATTGAGTAAGTGTAGAAGAAATATTAGCACCAAGATCATTCACATAAGAACTGTATATATTTGGATATATTACATTTCCGTCTGCAACTGAATCAGAATATGTGAAGTCAGTAAGTGATACTACAATATTACCAGGAGTAGATGAACCACTAACATTCCAGTTTGTAACAGTCTTGATTGTTACATAAACCGTAGTTGCCTCAGATATAGACAATGGATTTTGATCCGTAAGACTAGATAGAGTTCCACTAGCATAGATCGTTCCAAGTCCATTTGCTTCAGATGAAACAACAACACTTGTGGCTCCTGAAACATTGTTAGGAGATACTAAGAAGCTCCATCCTGTTACTGTAACTGAGTTTCCTGCAGTTGGAGTAAGAACAAAAGACATAGAAGGAGTAAGACCACCATTTGCTTTAACTGGGTTAGACACCATCAATTTTGTCTTAAGAACCTTTATAGCAGAAGACATAGTTTGTCCACCTACAATATCAAGTTCTTGATTAGCTGAAGTATATGTTCCATTTGCGAAGATAAGACCAAATGAAGTTCCGCTTAATTCAGCAACCGTATCAAGAGCTGGAATAGTAGCGTTTACATTTAATGTCTTAGTTGATCCAGCAGGAATAGCATAATTTAGACCGTCAAATACTAACATATTGTTTCCGCTAATAATAGCAGTACCCAAAGATGTAGTACCAACCTTCAAAGTTACGTCATTTAATTTGCTTACATCAAAGTTAGCAAGGTTAGCACCAGTCATTTCAACAACCAATTTAGTAATTGTTGCTTCTGATTTAGATGCCTTCAAAGCTAATGTTCCAATAGACACAGTTTGTCCAGCATATACTAATCTAGTACTATTTGTTGAAGTTACTGCGTCTACCGTAGCAGAATCAGCAATAGTAAGTGCTTTAGTAAGGTTGTTTGGAGTTACTGTATTCCATGTTGAAGTATCAACAGCGTCTACCTTAGATCCTGTAATAGTAAGAACTAGACCACCTGTAGCATTATCAGAAGGAATAGAATCAATTACTACAGTTGTAGAAACTGGAGCAACTTTAGTAACATTTAAGTTAAGATTAGAGAATGTAACAGATCCATTATTGTTAACAGCGTTAGCAATAACATTTCCATTTGCATCTTTTAAGTACCAAGTTGTTCCAACTAGTCCAGCAGAAATATCAACAACAAATTGATTTACTCTAACTGAATTTTCATAAGAAGTAGTGAACTTAGGAGCAAGTACTGCCACATTGTTCGCACCTCTTACTACAGTCTGAGAAGAACTTAGTGTGTTGCTAACTTGAAGGTTTGTAGGCATAACTCTTAGAGTTCCACCTAAGATTGAACCAAGAGCTGATGATACTGGATCACCGCTTTCTACATATTCAATTCTAGTAAATGAACCTGGAAGAAGGTTAGCTACCTTTAATGTAGCATCAGCAGGAGCGTTATACTCAACAGCATCAGCAACCAATTTAACAGCAAGAACTTGTCCAGCAGGAATTACAGCAGTTCCATCAAAAGTACCAGTGTAAGCAGCAGTTGCTCCAGATACTGAATGAGTGAATGTAGAATTACCTATTGTAAGAGTAAGTCTCTTAGTAATATTACTTCCTGTTATACTTGGAGTAATAATTAATTTAATATCTTCTAATGTAACATCAACTTTTGAAGTAATTGTACCATTCATTAGAACAACATCTGTAGCACCTTGAGGAGCTCTAATTGAAGATACGAATCCTGAATTAGTTGCAAATCTTACATCTGCACCCTTAACAGAATAATTACCCATTACAGCATCAGTAAGGACTACTTGAGATCTAAATGAAGTTGCTTTTTCAACAACATTTAGGTCTGTTGTGTTTCTAACGTAAAGTTGGAAACTATCACCCTCTCTGTCTACATTAGTAATAATACCTTTGATTGTATAAAGAGCTGATTGAGAAGCGAGAATTTCATCGTTCTTAATAGCAATTGTCAAATATCTACCATTTACTGAAACAGAAGAAGATACAACATTACCGTTTCTTTCAATAACGATGTCTGAAAGATATGATAAATCTGCACGTCCTGAGTTAGTAAGAGTTATTGCTTTGAACATACTATCTCTAGCATTTGTTGTTGGAGCCAATTTGAATTGTCCAAGTTCAACAAGCTTTCCATCAATTTGGTATTGATTTCCAGCACCTTGAGCATCAAAACTTACAGTTGAAACTGTATAAAGAGCTGTTCTAAGAGTTGGAGTAACAAAAGCACCAATGATATTTGCAGCAGAACTGTTAATTGCAGTAGATACAAACTGATGTTCACCACCAGCTGCTCCTGCAGCCATATCAGCATAAAGATCCAATGATACAGTTTTTCCTGCAGTTACTACCAAAGCTGGAGCAAATGAAAGAACTACTTTGTTGTCAGAAGATACAGAAGCTTTACCTGAAACCCTTACTCAATCCTTTTCAAAGTATACTCTGTCAATATCACCGTATCCTCCAAGACCTTGTCTTGTAAGAGATACTGAGAAAAGAGTAACATCCTTTGATCCAGCAGTGAAGTCTACAGTTGCAAACTTAGCTGAACCATTTTGAGGAATTGAAGAATAGTTTACTGGAGATGCAGGATTCAAAGCAACATTTAAGTCACCTTGTTTCACGATAGGCCCAGTTGTAGAACATCCAGGAAGATTAGGATCAATAGCACATAGATCAGAAGATGATCCATTAGCTACTCTGTAAAGCATAAGCATAGCATCACCTCTTGTAATAGAAGAAGTAAGATTTGCTACATTCATGATACCCAAATCTTTTAGGTAATCAAAATGTGCTTGTTCAGTTGACATAGCGTCAATTCCACCTAACATTCTTGATACCATAGTAGCAAATTGCCCTCTAGTAAGAAGTTGTTTTGGCATGAAGTTACCTTGGTAACCCATCATAATTGATTGCTGGCAAGCTTTAGTAACTGAGTCAACTAAAGTTGCATCCATGATAGAAGCGTCTTTGTATTCACAAACAGTAGTTCTTGTTGAGTCTGCTTCAAGATTGAGAACAGTCTCAGCGAACTCGCTTGCAAATTTAGCAGCTTGCTCTCTGGTTAGGTTGTTAAAAGGCATAAATGTGTTTGCGTCTGAGTACTTAGTCAATCCTGCATCGTACGCCCATGTAACTGCGTCTAACAGTTCAGGGTCAGTAGCTACAGGAGCTGCAGTAACCAATGATGGTGCTACAGATGCGAATAGTACAGCAAAAGCACTTACGCTAGCGAAAAGCTTTTTTAGCATGTGTTTGCTTAAAAAAGAAATAAAAAGAACGAATGGATAAACATCCAAGATTAAAACATCCCATCCGTGGTTGAACACGGTTACTATACAAGATACTCATTCCCAAGTAAATTGCAAGTATTTTTTATGAGCTTGGAAAACCAAAAGTATGGTATCCAGCATTGAGCATACGAACGGCGTGTCCATTTGTGACAACATTGTTCAACCCAATTTCGTTGTTTTATGATATAATTTTGAGCCGTTTTATCTATAAAAACAATTGAGTATTTTTTTATTGGCTTTGTGAAGCGGAAATCAATTATTAATTAGAAGTGTAGAAAAATTAATAAAGTAACAGTAAAAAATAAAAAACAAATGCAATTATAAAAATATTTTTTCTTATTTAATATATGCAATTATTTAGAAAAAATTTGTGGTATTGAATAGAAAAAAATGTTTTTAAATTTTTAATGTTTTCTTGTATCATATTATCTAAGAAAACTCAACACAGTCTGGGGATTAATTAGAGCGAACGTGCTATTTGGATATGCATCAGAAAACAATTGTGGCGACTTTGCTTTAGTTTTCGGATTAAACTTGAATTCAAATGCATAGAAGTGTCAATTTTTTTCTTCTATATAATCAATTTCTTGTTGAGTATATGTTCTCCGAAAGTAATTTTTGACAAGCTCTCTTTTGTTGTTATTGTGCTTCATTCTTTCAGTAATACAAAAATTTTCTCGCAATCATCATATATCAGATCTCAGATGAATAGGATTAAAATTATTGATTAAAGAGTTGAGTATTCATAAGTCCCAAAAATATATCTTAACAGACTTAGTGATTTCATTTCTCAAATTTCTGCTTAGTCACCTTAGTTTGTAGATTACAAAACTTTTTTCTAACAGATCAATGTAGTTTTGTACTGTTGCCATGTTGATACTTAATTTTTGTGCAAGCTCAGTATAAGAGACCTCATTGCCTACTTGTAAAGCAAGAAGTTGAAGCAAGTTGATAAGCATTTCTGATTTTCTCACTCAAGCAAACTCCAAAATATCCTTATATAAATAATTATTTACAATTGATTTCAATGTTTCAACGCTTTCGTCGTTTGCATGATCAAATACTCATGGATATAGTCAGAATTGCATAATTTGTTCTATTTTGCTAGGCAATTGTAAGGTGGTATATTTTGTAGCAATCTCACCAATACTAAGTGGATATAGGATAAATTCTATTGATCTACCAGTCAGGTTCTCACTAGCGTGTTTAGATAGTTCAAAACTACTTGATCCCGTAGCAATCACCTGTATTTCTGGAATATGGTCATGAATAATTTTAAGAACAGATCAAATATTTGAAATTTTTTGTGCCTCATCTATAACTAAAAGTCTTTTACCTTTAAGAAGATTCTTTAGCACAAGATCGTCTGGTTTGGAAAACGCTTCACGATTGTATACTATTTCACAATCAACAAACATGCCATCATCGCCAAAATCTTTTAGAAGTTTTTTGACTAGTGTTGTCTTACCTGTCTGTCTAGCTCCATAGAGAAGTATTGTTTTTCATTTCCCTATCCAGGAGCAAATTGCTGGAAATATTGTACGATTAAACATATTGAATTAGATGAATTAAGTAAAATTCGCCTAGTATAATAACGATATTTTGTAAAAATGCAAGAAAAAAACTTATAGAAAACTTATAAACTTTGTTTTGCGTCTTTTGTAAGTCAGAATCAAAATTATGTGGTGGAAAATATGCTTTTTAGACTAGAGATTCATTGATTATAAAGTGCAATTTATAGGGTTTATGAAAAGGTAGTGTTACCTATTAACCATTAAACATTAATCATTACTTCAAGATGAACAATTAATGTGATTTTGTGGTTTTGATAATCTTTGTGATGATTTTTATAATTTCTATAGCATTGTTATTTATGTCATCAAATTCTTCCTTGGTTAAATATTCTGTTTTTTGTATTTCAAAGTTTCTTTTTTTCTTCTATTAATCTATTTTCTACTTTTTTTAAGTCTTCTTGTGCTGGTAATTCTTCTGGAGTAATTCATCTTTTTAACATAGCTTGTCTTGTGGCATGAGCATTTGCTATGAGTTCTTTTTCTAAATATTCTTTGCCTTTTATGTCTTTTCCTTTTATGTTGTGATCAGTCATTGCATATACAAAATCTTTTCTTCGGATTCTCTTAGTTTTGCTCTAGCTTCTAACCTTTTGTTTTCTTCTATCCTTTTTTCATGGATTTCTTGTTTCCTTGTTTGAGATGCAAAATATGTCTGAGCAAAAGCAATTTCGGTTTTTCTACTATCACCATTTTGTGCTATGAGATAACATGCATATCTTGTAAGCAGAAATTCTTCTCATGGTCTACCTCAAGTACTTTTTACCGGCTCCGGTAAAAAGTGTTCTTCTGACTTGTGTCAGCTATTTTTACATGATATTATTGCTTTTTCTATTACTCAAGAAAATTTTTGCCATTTGCTATATCAAAGAACCGGCATAAGTTGTCTGGCAGACCAAAATTCTAAGTTTCAATCTGTCATTTTGATATCTTCAAAGGATTTTTGGATGTAAATAATAAGGTCTGTCATGATAACCGTTTTTTAAGTAAAATATATCTCTGAACGAGACTCTTTTCTCTGCGCGCAGATAGAAAAGAGCCGAAGCGAAGAGCATAGTTAGATTGTAGACGCCATTATACTTTGAATTTCTTATAATCTAAAATACATGTAGTATAATAATGATATTATCGAAATTTATTTGTTTTTTGTTTTCCTCAGGCGGTTTGTACTACAAGGGGAGTGACAGATTGTCCCCATTCCTCTTTCAACTCCAAATCTAAAGTAAAATATAAAATTCAAGAGATTCAAGATTTGAACTTGACCTTTCGGTTTCGGAGGCCGATGTGCTACCACTAACACTAATCTCTTATATGATTGTATATACTACGTATCAGGAGATGGTATGAGTATAGTATGGATGACAATCACAATGTGCTATTCAAG
>CAZMFL010000019.1:1573-1956 GCA_964565575.1 uncultured Candidatus Peribacteria bacterium | reverse complement strand
CAGAGTATCGCCCATATACCATACGAAAAAAGTTGGTGTTCAAGGGTGAAATACAGGCCATGGGTTGCAACAAAATGTGTAAGCCATGATAATCATTTGACGCAAAAATACAATAGTTGCGAAACCCAAAATATATTGCCACCGATAAGAAGCACGAACAAAGAAAGATATGTGATAATCATCGTGATCAATCAAGCGGGAACAGACGCCACAATTGTCAAAAAGTTAACCTTTTGCGTGAGCAATAACAATGGTCCTAAAAGCGCAAGAAAAGCTCGCACCGCAGGTGCGATATTACGTAGGACTGCTAGTTTTTGGAGGTTTGTAGGGATGTGAAAAATGCCTCGCACACCGGCGACAGATAAAATAAATCATCGTGACGT
>CAZMFL010000019.1:0-1563 GCA_964565575.1 uncultured Candidatus Peribacteria bacterium | reverse complement strand
AAACAACAATGATTAACAATAGATTTGTTGATGAAATTTTTCTGCCTTTCCACGACAGAATTGACGCGAAGAGAGATGAAAGAACCGCCCTTTGCAAAGCAACATTTGAACGCAACGCAAATCCATACGAGAGCACTCCCCCAACCTGCGCTCGTTTTCTCATTTTGGTTGGAATCGCTAACAACAGCACTCACAAAAGCACAGTTAAAAAGGCAATGTTTCCACCACTCGCCGCAACCAAGTAGACCAATCCGCTATCCAAAAATGACTGATACAGATCCTTTGGAATACTATCTGTAATTCACAACAACACTCACTCTGGAATCCCTTGAAAACGTGCAGAAAACAACGCTTTGGTAGACTTCGGCGTCGTGGTTTGTGTTTCTAGTTGAGCGCAAAAATTTGTGAGAAAAACTGTTTCATAGTGTGATTGGTTTACGATTATCGCATCAGAGTTTTTGCGAGCAAAAAGACCTTCGAGTGTATTCTGCAAAAGCGTCGTTGATAATGCAAGTTTGGAGCGGGACTGCGAACTGGGAGAATGGTTTTCAATTGGTTGATTGTTTTGAGTAGGTTTTGCGTATTTTGTGGTTTCTGTGAAATTGGGATTTGCTAGATTTTCTAACGGTAGCGCATCACAAAAAGCAAAAGGAGTTTTATTGTAGGAACTAGCGTAAAGTGGCTTGATCAACTCTCCTTTCGCAAAAAGATGCATTTCGTAAGAGTATGGCAGCCCTTGTTTTCCACTCAGAGAAACAAGTTTGATGCGATCGTCTGGATGATTTGTGAGTTGTGCTTGGAGTATGGCCTGCTCTACGCCAAATTTGTATTCTTTTCGGCTGGTCAATCCCGCGACTCGCCCACCCAAAATGACAAATACAACCAAACTCGCTCACGATAGTTTGGGCAGAATCGCTCAGAGTAATCTTGATAAAAATCAAAAAATAAAAATTTTGGATGAGCTGTGACGTTCAGTTAGGCGGTGAACGCTTCCAGTTGTGGTGTTCGACAATATTGCTTTGGTGACTCTTCAAAAAAAAGAAATTTTGGATGTACTGTCATGCTCGACTGGTTGATGATTGTGTCAACTGATGTCAATATTTGGTCTTTTTATGCACTTTGTTTTCAGATAGCCAAAAAATAACCACAAAACATACAATATCAAAAAGAGCAATTTTGCCAAGGGTGAGTGAACTATTGTGCAAAGTAAAATCAGAATCAACAAGAAAAAATATTGCTTCATTTTAGGATGGCGTCATGGGTAAGGGATTCTAATTGGAAAAGAAGAAAAAGACTTGGCGACAGAAAAAGATATCGTTAACGGCTATGGTTTAGATCAATTTAACTTTTATTCACAAGACTCAATATTTTTGTTCTTCTTCTTTTGTGTAAATTTTATGTATTTGCTCAACAAAATTTATTTTTATCGGTTGAAATCTAACTTAATTGTTTAGATAGAGCTATTTTATACAAAGAAATGGAAATATAGCAACGTTTTATATCTGGGTTTTTTCAAATTCTCATAAAAGCTCCAAATCTCTTTTATCCTTTTCTCTACCCATT
>CAZMFL010000018.1:0-15868 GCA_964565575.1 uncultured Candidatus Peribacteria bacterium | reverse complement strand
AACATCGATATAAATGATTTTCTTTTATTAGGAGAAAAAAATTGCTATATATTTCATCTGCTTTTCCATCAGCCACTTCTTGAGCGGTATAATGCTCTGGCGCTAGTGTAATATGATAGATCCTTTCTTTTCCTAAATCATATGGAAATTTTGCAACCGTATTATAAGCAAACTCATCCCATGTATGGAAAATAAAAGATACAAGGGGAAGCTCTGTTTTGAGCGCCTTTTCAACTCGTTGAATATTTGTAATAGAATTGTCTCGAGATTTTAATCCAAGTGAGTATGCGTCCGTTTGCGGAACAGCCCAAACATATAATGCACCTAGAAAAAAAATGATGAATGTTTTTATTTGTAAATGTTTTTTCATCCCACATACAAAATTGTAAAACTATTTCTTTTTCTACGGTTTCTTGAGTGTAAAACAAGACATAGTTTTATCTACGAGCGTTCGGCGTATCAACAAAAATTATTTATTTTTTTCTTCGTTCTTTTATTTTGTGTATGAAATATGGTATAATCATTGGGAGGATAGATACGAAAACTATACCTATGACAATAAATTCAAAATTGTGTTGCACTCGTGGATTTTGTCAAAAGAAATAACCAGCAAAAGTGAGAAGCGAAACCCATACAATTCAACCAACGATATTATAGATGAAAAATTTGATATGATTCATTTTCCCGATTCAAGCCACAAAAGGAGCAAGAGTTCTTACGATAGGAACGAAGCGGGCTAAAACGATAGATATGTCTCAATGCTTCTGGAAAAAAGTATGTGTCTTTTCTAGGTGTTCGGGTTTGATAAGTTTGCGTCATTTGATCTTTCGGTTTGTTAGTTTGTCGCCAAAATATCTTCCGATGTAAAAATTGACATTGTCTCATAAAATTGCTGCAACCATAAGTAATCATACAATCAACCGTATATTTAAAGAGCCAATAGCAGCAAACGATCCCGCAGCGAACAAAAGACTGTCTCCAGGCAAAAATGGCATGATCACAAGCCCTGTTTCAATGAATATGATCGCAAATAAAATACCGTATACTCGACCACCGTATGATGCGATGAGATTTGCTAGATGAACATCAATGTGCATTATGAAATCAATCAATTGTGACATCATTAATTATTAATTATAAATTGTTAATGGTTAATTGTATGATCGAAGCTAGTGATATGAGGAAAGATTTTTTTTATCCCGACATGCTGGAGCGAATGGGCAATTGCACACAAAGTAGTAGCGCATATAAAGACGAATACATTAGCGAGCGATTGAAATTGCTAATCGCTGATCGTTAATTGGTGCGGTTTTGTAGGAACTTGTTTATTTCTTCCATAAATTTTTCTGCTTGTTCTGGAAGTTTTGGAATATCGTGAATTTCAATTGTTTCTATCGTGTCTCACTGCACAATGCTATTTACAACAATCAAATCAGTTTCGTCAACGATTTTTCCAAAGACACTGTGTCTAGCGTCTAGCCGAGGGGTTTCTATGTGTGTGATGAAAAACTGGCTCCCATTGCTATTTGGTCATGCGTTTGCCATAGAGAGAACTCCAGGTCATGAGTGTCTCAAAGAAGGGTGAAACTCATCTGGAAAGTGATATCATGGTCATCCTGTTCCATCTCAATGTGGGCATCATGCTTGTATCATAAAATCATCTATTACGCGGTGGAATGATAGTCCATCATAAAACTTATTGTTTGAAAGAGCAATAAAATTAGCGACCGTATGTGGTGCTTCTTCGTGGTACAAAATAACGCGAATTGGTCATTTGTTCGTCTGAATTGTTGCGTGATGTTGTTTTTTCATGAGGCATATTTGTCGTATAAAACTTATCTACTAATGTACTTTTTCTCTCCCATTTTACAATAGACAATCAAATATGAAAATATATATATTTTGGAATAAGAAAAAAGCAAAGTCTATAAGAAACCTTGCTTTTGAATGGATGCAAGGGATACCTTGCTAGATTGCCGTGACAACGTGGATTAGAATTTCTTAAGTTTTTCCATAGGCAACTATTGTTTAATATGGGTTACGTTGTGGATGTGATTTGATTATTACCCAAAAAAAATAGAATTGCAAGAGATTTTTTAAATTTGTTAAATATAAATTATTAATGATTAATGATTAATGATTAATGATTAATGGTCCCTTTCTTATTAATAATTTACAATTAATAATTAATAATTCGTCTCGTTCAGATGCATATTTTATTTTCCCATATATTCTAATCACTCATATAAAAATTCCATCCGCTCGCGCGTGAGATGCATGTATTTTTTTATCAATACTGTTATGTCGGTTTCTAGGAGTTCTTTGTCTGAAATCCCGACGATTAGCATGTGCTGTTTGCGTTTTATGAGGTCAATTCGCTTGTCTTCTTCTGAAAATCATCTTGGTGGCTTCACTAAAGACGTTCCCTCTAATCCACCAAAAGCTTTTTTGATTTTTTTATCATTGATTAGTTTTGTATATACATCACCATGTTTCGCAATATATCTCCTAAGGTTTCATAATTGCGTTGCATCTGGTCGATAAATACCAGCACAGAAAAGTGATTCATTTCATGGTTGGATATGTAAGTAGTATGCTGGAAGTTGGGATTTTTTTCCTCATGGCGCGATACTCATTCCAAAGTTTCATTTGTAGATTTGATCTCACTCTTTCAGTCTTCTCGCGTCGCGATAGATGCGGAAAAGATACTCTCTTGGATGTACATCTTCATATCAATCGTGGAATACTTTTGCTTCTTCGAGCAATTCTGTAACTATATTTTGGAGATTTGTTCGGATCTCTTGGTAGAGATCTTTGACTGTTGCAAAATACTTCCTCGTGTTATACTCATTGATTGCTATCAGAAACTGCAATGTTGCAGGATGAAGTTTCATGCTGTACAATAAAAAAATAAATTTTTTCCCTTGTTGCTATAATGTGTAGATGGTTTTTTGTCCCCCCGACGAAGTCGGGGGATGCCCGTACTATCGTTGTGCAACTAGCTGTCCGTAGACAGGACGGGCATGCAACTTCGTTGTCTAGATCCCGCGTTATGATTTTTTTGGATTATAGGAAAATCAAAATATAATGGTGTCTATAATCCAGTCTATGCTCTTCACTTCGTCTCTTTTCTTTCTGCAAGCAGAGAAAAGAGCCTTGTTCAGAGGCGTTTTTTATTTTTTGAAGACGGAAGATCATCTGCATCGATAATTTTTTTGTTAATAGACATCTGCACGCGCTCTGGAATCAGCGTTTTTATATATTTTGCTGCAAGCAATATGATTCCAACATCATCGATAATTCCAAGTCCAAATATAATATCGGGAATGACGTCAATCGGAGATAGCGCATAAAAAATCACTGTCATCATTGCGATTTTTGCAATAGAAGGGGTATCTTTGTGTAAAAACGCACGATAATAAAATTTTGCATCAGATTTAATTGCCCTCCGAACTGTTAGAACTCATCGTCATGGTTTTTTGGTGGGTTTATTCATAGATATTTTTTTATGATAAAAGTTCTTTTATAGCGGTTTCCATTAAAAGATTGTGTTTTTCCTTTCTTAATTCTATCTGATTTTTGTGAGTTTCATCTCAAACTAGTTGATTTTGTATGAGATTGTCAGATACAAACACCATAGCACTTGCGGGCACTCAAAAGCGATTTGAAACGGCAAACACAGTCGCAGATTCCATTTCTACTCAATAATATCCATCAGCAGACCATCAATGGATATCTTCTTGTGTTTCCCCCAGCATTCCATTACACGTGATCAAAGGCCCACCAAAAAACTCTATTCCTTCCGAGAGAAGTCTGTTTTTTAATGCGCCTGAAAGCCCAATATTACTATGCTGTTTATGATTTTCTGTTCTATTATACATTCTTATAGCGCTTTCATTTCCATAGGTATATGGTGGAATAATAATATTTCACGATTGTAAATCTTTTCCTAATCAGCCACATGTTCACAAAAGAATGTTTTTTTCTGATCATAGAACACAACCAATGTGGACAAGCTCGCTTATCATTGCAGATCCATAATTTACACTAAACCGAATTCTTTTGTTTCAGATTTTTACAGAGGATATCGTATACAAAAAAGGGTATGAGAGTTCTTCTTTTTCATAAGAAATGTTTAATTTGTCCAATGTGTCAAAAAACATTTTGGTATATTTTGGTATATTGTATCAACCATAATAGAGCATGGCGTCAACTTTGTAGTCTTCCGGCAAAGAAAGATGTGCTATCCAATCTGATTTAGTGAGAGAGTTGTACATTTTAATTATAAATTATAAATTGTTGATTGTATGGGTATTTTACATAAATCATTGTTTTTTTCCACCTTTATAATAATCATATTTTAATTTTTTAGATCATTTTTTATCCAGCAGTAATATCGGAAAATCGTTTGCATATTCTTTTTTTTTTGATACATACATTGTATGACTTTTTTATTTGTTATAATACACATATGCTAGATTTTTTTATCGCGTTTTTCCAGACACTAAAGGCAAGGAGACAGACTTCAAAGAAATCATGATTTTCAGACTATGCAACTTTTGTTCTTTTGTTTTTGTTTTTAATTTTTCTATCTTATTTTGGTCTTAGACTATTATTGGGCTCATTACTTTCTGGTCTTTGAAAAGACACTATGACTGTAGGTCATTCTGGTCCTGGGCGAATAATGATGTTTGTTATATCTTTAATAATTGTCCTATTTTATATATTGCTTATTGTTTCTCTAATAAAAGAATTTATTACTCACAAAAAAGAAGACAAATCGCTTCCTAGCTCATATTTAATTTATGCTCCGGCAATGGTTATTTTGTTAACAATCTCTGTTCTGATTGTGGAGGGATTTGGTTTATTTTCTGATTTTTGATATGAACGATTGACTACTTTGTTAGTAAAACTTTTGTGAGATGGCTGAAATCGGTTCTATTTGGTCGGATTTGGTGCTTTGCTAATCTATCCACTAATTCATGCGCTTCAAACTATATGGACCAAGCTACAAAGTTACTGATGGTTAGGAAAAATAAAAAACATTTTTTGTACATATAATTTGTGATATTATTTTATCTTAAGTGTTGTTTGAACGATTTGGGTTTTTGCATATCCGAGTGTTTGGTCAGAATGATTTACTGATAATGACGGTTTTTTCCTATCAGCTTTATCTTTGATATTTATACTAGTTCTATTTACCTATCCTTTGTTTTCATTAAAAGCATATTTTATTGCATCAGAAAGAAATCACAAAAAAACCTGGATAGGTGTGTTGGCTTTTGTGGCAATGTTTGTAATAACTACTTTTGTACCAGCGTTTTATAATAGATTTTTGGACTGACAAATCACAAGGTCAAGCAGGATTATAGAAAATTGATGATTGAATTACACCACATTCAAAAAAGCAGAAACTATTTTTTTGGGAAAGGCGTATTTGAATTATTTTAATGAAACAAAAAATCTAAATTCGGCATGATATTTTACAAAGATTTTTGATGCTACGCCAGAAAATTATTTTGGAGAAAAACTAGTCAACATTTCAACTAGAAACTCAATGGGCACAAATGCAACCAAAGTATGAAAAAATGCCCAAGTAATTCTAAAGTTGGCAGAAGTAACGAACAATATCATATCAACAGGAGGAGAGATGGATGTGATGGAAACAACTTACAAATTCCACTTTACAAACACAACAACCACAAATCAAGAAGTTAAAATAAATTTTGAAACACCAAGTTTGTATAGTGTGGTTTCTGATTTGAAGTTGTGATTATACTGAGAATTGCAAGGCATAATAGCTTCTCGTGGTGCTGCTGCACAAGTTTATGCAGATAGTTTGAGAATAAATAGAGATCCAGCATTGATTCAAAAAGTAGGTTTAAAAACGTATTCTCTTAGTGTTTTCCCAATTTTATCTAAGAAAGACACAAAGACACAAGGAAGGCAATTGGTGCAGTTGACGATACAAACACCATTGCAAAAGTGAACAAAAATTGTCTATTCGCCACAAATTTCAATGACGAATCTAAAGGTTGAAAAGGAGACAACACTACTTTCAAAGATCTATAAAAACAATGCATTATTGAAAGAAGACATAGCGAAATCAAATGAAGTTGCAACATATCTGGATTCTGATCATCTATTATCAACGAATATTTTAGAAGATTCTGTTGCAAAAAATTTGTCTGACTACTGTATACCGATAAGCATGATAGCTAATTTGGAAATTAAATGACTTATTCGCAACAATAATGATGAATTAGGAAATAGAAGATTCATCTCTACCAATGGTATGCTTGAAAATTATCCTATATATGATGAACTTACAAATAAAAGAAGAGGCACTATTAGTGGTTTACTAGAAAATTATCCTATATATGAATGATCAAAAAATTCTTATAAGTGGAATTTGGCTTTGCCAAAATGATTAAAAAGCATCCTTTCTCCAGCACAAACAGAAAAAAACAAAATTGCACTATTCTTTGATAATTCAATGAGTGCGAAAAGAAACAACACACTCGCTTGATATCAAAGATTGTTTGACACAATAAAAAATTATGGTTGAAAAATCCAAGATGTTGATTTGTATACATATAATTTCGCTGTAGAAAAAATATCTTCTATCGATGATTTAAAATTCCGAGGATATTCCGATGTTGATACTATTGTTGATTTTATTGAAAAAAACAACATAACAAATCAAAGGATAATAATTCTTACTGATGACGATAATTTTAATATGACCGTAGAGGAGAATAAAAATAGAAATTTTCAATTGCTACTTTCCAATCAAATTGATGTTATTAAGATTGGCGATGATATAAAAACCTATAAATCAGATTTCACAAATCTTATTTCGGCAACCAAATGAAATATCTATACGTATAATGTAAAATTGAATAATGCTCAATCTGTCTTAGAAAATGTTTTTGAGAATGAACCTGTATATATGGAGATCTGTGCATTGGAAGAAGAAGATATAGATGTGCTTTTGGCTCAAGATAGTATTTTGTCTCCAGACGATAAGACAGAATTCAAAAAAATTATTCTTGATTTGGGCTTAGAAAAATTTATGTCAGATGCTCAGATAACAGGTTGAGTAATAAATATTTGAGAAAAAACCCAAACAACAAATACTGGAATACAAAAAATCATAGCATGATATGTTTGAAACCAGCTATTGGGATGAGTTGAAAACACAAATGACTGGATAACTGTAGCTCTTAGCCAATCAAAAATTGCTAAGCAACACAAAATAGTTAATCAGTTCAATAGTATGATAGCGCTTGAAACTGTTCAACAGTATAGAGATTTAGAAAGATATGAAAATCAAAAAAACAAATATGATTCGACATATTCAAATAATGACTCTAAAGATGTAACACAAAGCACGCCTACAAGAAATACCTTCACAAATAGCTCGGAAGATATAATGGAGCCAGGTGTTATGATGAAAGATTCAGCTCGTTCCCAGACTAATTGAGTAGAGATGGGCGCTACAAGGTGAGATTCAGCTCCTCCTATTAACCAAAATAACAATGTTTGAGAACGCTCCAATACTGTCTTTACTGACCAACAAAGAAGCTTTAACGTATCTGCAGGTGTTGCACCATATCCTTATTACAGATCTAACAATTATGATTTCTGGGTTATTCTTATTGCAATTATGCTTTACGTAAGACAAATATGGTATTTTGTTGATGTTTTTTATAATATATTTTTCAAAAAAGATGCCATCGGAGAACCAACACAAAAAGAATAAGAAATTAGCAGACGAGATTCCTGCATGGCCACACGAGCATTTTAATGATCCACAGCGATCATGAATGGGAGGTGAGCAAATTGCACAATCCCTAGTTGATCAGGAAAAAGAGAAAATTGATTTGTCAGAAAGTCAATGAAAAATTAGCAATCAACTCAAAAATATTTTGGTTATCAATGTTGTACATGATACAGAATTATCTAAAAAACAAAGAACTGTTTTGCCGACAGAAATTGACCGTTATATAACTCCAGCTTGGAATACATCTCGGAGATATTATATTCTTAAGTATGGAAATGGGGCTTCTAGGACTTTTGTTGGATATGGATGAGGGAGTGAGTGAAGAGAAACCGATGATGTGATGCAAAGGTTTCTTAAAAAAATAGAGAACGACCCAAAACTCAAGTCAATCCTTCGCAAAAAAATCCTATCTTTGAAGGAGTTGTATAAAGAGATAATATTGTAGTTTGTGATTATATTTTGGTCTGTAATAATCTGTGCTGTTTAAACAAGCGATGCAATTTTCTTCTTTTCCAAAAATATTTACTCTTAGGAAAATCTATTGTAAATTCTCTTTGAAAGCCTATCTTAGTCGTTGGTCTTTTATCCTTTAATCCTTTAATACGTACTGATGCAGAAACCACTGCTGCATTTGTAGAGGGAATGCCTCACGGTAGACTAAAAAAATAGTTGCGTAGTAAAAATTATATTTTTGATAGTTGATATTTTTTTTGTAATTTTTGTATATTATCTGCTAAATTTTTGTAGAAATCATAATGTTCTTTTTGGAAATACAGTTCTTTCAAGACATCTTTTTGGTGTAAAAAGTGAGATAGTATTTCCATTTGTTTTTTCAGAAATATTGTTGCATCAATTGATGTGTGGTGAAGTAGTTCATACTCTTTTTTTATTTTTCGTGCATTGTCCTCAAACTCATCATAGGGTCCTCACAAATTTGAAATATCTGAAGCTCTTAGTATTTTTTGTAAATGGTTCGTATATGTGCTAAAATCAATTTTCGTCGCTTGTATGAGAGAAGCGATAGTTGCGATGTTTTCTTTCGAAAGAGTGCTTTTGTAAAACTGCTTCATGAGATAGATTGAGTAGTCTTCCTTTGTTTTAAAAAATAGCTTTTTACTATCGGTTTTGTATCAGGCATCGTGCCAAAGAGCCCCTTTTCTGAGTGGCTGGATCTCATCGTCACTGAGATGGAGAATATTTTTGACCTTTTCAGCGATTTTCATCGCAGTTTCGGCTACTTTCAGTGCGTGCTCAAAATTATGATAGGGTATTTTATCATAGAATTCTTGGATTGCTTGTTCTTCTCAGATAAGAATAGTATCCATGGTGCTAGAGTGTTAGTAAGTTTTTTATATCCTCAATTATACTTTTGTGAAAGTGCTTTACAAGAGAATGGAGAGGGCCAGGGGGTGAGGTGATGATAAGTTATAGATAGAGAGAGGATTTCTTTGTGCTAATAAAATGTCAATATACCTCACTCACTCTCTCTTGCATCTTTTTTTTACATCAGTATCATACCAGTGCTCTATTTGTAGAGTTCTTTATCACTACTATCAAAAAAGGATGGCAGAGTTGGAAACAAAAAAACTCTATGTGAAAAACCTTGATTGGAATCTCACAGAAGACAATGTAAAAGACTATTTCTCACAATTCGGAGAAATTGCATCAATCAAACTACCTCTTGATAAATTCAAAAGAAGAAGAGGGTTCGCCTTTGTAGAGTATGTTAACGATGGCGAAGCCGAAAAGGCTCTGAGTGAGGCAAATGGTAAATCAATCAATGGAACGGAAAGGGAAATGTCTGTGGAGATGGCAAGAGCAGAAGATCCTGAAGAAAGAGAGGCGAGATATGCTGCTCGCAAAGATCGCTTTCAAAATGCTCCATCTCACCACGTTCACAATAAATTTGATGAAGACCAGGCAGTATAATATAGAAGTATATACATATAGAAATATCAAAAAAACCTACTTGCGAGAGTGGGTTTTTCTTTTTGTGAAATTTTTTAGATTATAGGAAAATTAAAATATAATGGTGTCTATAATCTACCTATGCTCTTCACTTCGTCTCTTTTCTTTCTGCGAGCAGAGAAAATAGCCTCGTTCAGAGGCATTTTTTATAACCTAGAAATTTTATAAAACACACACTCAAGTGGTCAGTTAAAATATTTTGTTTCTTTCCAAAGGTGCCAATCATATAGATCTATGACATCAGGTGCGTTGCTGATAAATCACCCATTGATGGTAGCATTGTTTTCAAATACTCACACAAGCTCTCTGTAAAGCGTTATGCTTTCTGTGATTTTCATCCTTTCACCATACGGAGGATTGGTTATAATAGTATGTTTCTCTTTTGTATATACATTATTTTCTGTTTGTAGAAAGTCTTTTTGTCCAAATTGTATATACGCGTCAACTCACGCATTTTTTGCATTGTCTTTTGAAATTTCAATCATCGTAGGATCGATATCGTATCCGATGATAGTATGTTCCTTATCTAGCATAACTTTTTGTTCTGCAAGCTGTAATTCAGCGTCATAGAGTTTTTTATCGAACCGATCAAATCACAAAAAAGCATATCACACATATTTATTACGGATCAGTCATGGAGCGATATTTTTTGCAAAAAGAGCAGCTTCGATTACGATTGTTCCTGCACCGCAAAATGGGTCAACGAAGGGAGTGCCGAACTTCCAGCCGGACGAAAGCACCAGTGCTGCAGCGAGATTCTCTTTGAGCGGTGCAGCGCCAGCATGCTGGCGATATCAGCGTTGGTGAAGTCACTCACCAGTAGTGTTCAAAAGGACAAAACACACACCACGATCGATAGTGATCAGAATATCTATTGCTTGTTTTTCTTCGTCCTCAGCTCGTCGATCAGCGCCTGATAATTTTTGCACGATAGCTTTTTTGGTGATAGATTGTATCGCTGGCGTGCTAGTTAGTTTGCTTTGTCTTGAAATAGCGCTTGTAAGGATACGTTGTCCTGTGGTAATGTAAAAACTTCGATTAACGCTTGAAACGATCGTAAAAAGCTCTTCAAAATTATCTGCGCGTCATGTGCCAAGAACAATGTATAGTTTGCTTCCTACGCGAGAATTGATATTCACACGAGCTATTGTGGTTTCGTCTCATTCAAATGAAAGTGTGCTTTGAGAGGTGATAGTGGCTTTGTATCACAAAATTTCTAACTCTTTTTTCGCTATTTGTGTTGTGTTGAATGGACAGGTGAGGATGTATTGCATTGTATGGTCGTATTTACTAAAGCTTGTATCTAAGTGTACAGAAAAGAAAGCATAAAAGAAGAGACACTTTCTATGGCAGTATTCGCATGTTTTCATAAAAAACAAAAGGTTCTATAGAAAACACAGAACCCTTATTTAGATAATTTACCTACTCTTCTTTTTCTTCAACAGTAGGTGTAACATAGCATTCTTCGATTTCGACTCCTGTATATTTGTTTTTAATACAGGTGAGCGTAATCAGCAGAGCTATCAGTGGCACTACCCACCAATGTGCCACACAGATAAATAGTAATAAAAAACTTACTACCATTGTGATTATTGTGTTTGCTCTTAATTGTATTTTTTTGAATTTCACCATTTTGGTGAAAGCAAAAGATGAATACAATGCAATGAAATAAAGGATGATGGGGATGCTCATATTTTCCCTAAGAAACAATGATATCCCCGACGCAGTAGCGTACAAGACATAAACAACAAATACTCCAATTCCTATCAAAAATGTCATAAGAACAAAGTGGAATAAGAGCTCATCCAATAGGAACTCCTTTACGTTTTTTTTAAAGTTTTTCATATTCTTTTTATTTATTTATTTATTTATTTATTTGTTTACTTTTGAGAGTTTATGTTTTTTCTAAAACAAGTCAATGGTATTTTAGTTGTTTGTAAAATGATTATTTTGCTGGTTGCATGATCTTTTCAACCACATTTCACAATGTTTTGTCGTCTAATCATGTGTATACGCCTTTGAGTATTCTTGCTCCATGGATTCCCTTTAGTGTGATAGTCGTTTGAGTGTGATTATTTCATGAGTACATTTTTTCTACGAGCAACTCTGGGAAAACAGCGATATATGTTGGAACTGCATTTTTTCATAGTATCTCATCGTAAATGCTGTCCAGGCCTTTTCCAGATCCCATTTGCATCCCTCGATCTTGATCAAATATCGCATTTCACAAACTATAAAATATATATTTGCCACTATATACTTCTATTTTTCATGGGATGTGCGCGTGTGATCAAATAAGTAAATCCAATCAATTGTCGATAAGTGTATGTGCTTGCGAGATTTGAGTTTCATTAGGATTGATATGATATTCGCTTCCCCAATGCAACATCATCGCTTTTACATCGCATTTCAATTCGGTTTTCATTTTTGATAAATCAGCGACCATGCCTGTTAGATCCACTTTGTTTCGGTAGAGTGGCTTTCATCAATACCTTCCGCCATTCCCGTCATAAGAATATCACGCAACGCATCGAGATATACCATTTCATGTATATACAAGGATTTTACTAGCAGTTTCTTTGGTATCTCATCACCCGACATGCGAAATATTGTGTGCATCCAGTAAGCTAGCAGTCGTTTGAATTCACAATCATCAAGCGTTATTTACGTGATTGTTTGCAACAGATAAGACAAGATTATTTTTTCCACGAAGAGTAGTCAGGAATTCCACATTACCTGTGTTTGCTCTAAATCGCATAGTTCTTTCGTGTTTGTCCAAATCATTTGGTGAAAATGGACTTTCTAAATTTCCAAAAAGTAAACATCATCCACTTTTGCAGTTTGCAATACTTTCTATCGGATTGTAATAGATATTTCAGGTGATTGAAGGAGCGTCCGCATTTGCGCGATTTGTTCATGATAGTATGCCAAATGTACGCTCGTATCACTCTTTTTTGTTTCGCGCTCCGATTGATCTGCTGAGCATAATATCTCACATCAAAACGACCGTTTGAAGGCTCGGCGTTTGTTTGTTTACAACAGGAGGTTTTTGATATGTTTCTTGTGAAATTGAAAATGCGCTATTTGTGATTTTTTTTTGCACATATTTATTTTCTGCGATAGTTTTCCAAGGTGGCAAAAAGAGCAGTACAGAAGCAATAATAGTCGCAACTACTACAACAGGAAAATATGTTTTGTAGTAAGGTTCATGCATTTTTTGCATGATTCTATAATGATTGTTTCTGTCTGATTTGCAAGTGGAACTGTATATGATTGACTACGCGGATAAAATCTATACTATACCCGTGTTTTGTTGTTCAAAGAGTCCTTTTATTGCTAGTATATTTGCATGATAGAGTTTGTAGCCACTATCTTTGGTATGATCGTTTGCATTGGCATTATGATTTTTTTGTGAATGTATCTTCGGGCTGAATATAACCATTATCACAATCATGAAGCACCAACAGTTGGAAGTTATGCTCGTCATTTTCAACTTCTCAAACAAAATATTCATTTTGATGCAAACACAACATTAATTGATTTGTGATGTGGAGATGGCTGAGTACTGAGGTTTTTACACAAACATTATGCATTCTCCACCCTTGTATGAGTAGACAATAATCGTATGGCAATATTTTTGGGGAAAATCAAAAACAAATTATTTGGAATCCACTCGATTGATTTGATCTATTGAGATATGCAATCTATAGATATTTCTTCATATGATTATATTTATCTTTTTCTCCTGCCAGAACACCTCGACAAAATTCAAGATTGGCTACAAAAAAATATGAAAAATTCTGCTATCATAGTGTGCAATACGTTTTCATTTTCTAATTGGAAAACCGATAAAGAAATTCACAACGAGAAAACTTGATCTACAATTTATTTCTATTCTCGTCCTTAAAAAAATATTATTTCGCTATTTTTGCACAAGTAGAAATTGTGATTTCTTCCGTCCTATCTGTGCATTTCTACCTATACAACGACTTCTCGGAAGTTGCCCTTCGGGCAAAATATTTTGTTACAGACACCTCGAGGCACAAAAAAAAGATACAAGCCACACACCGCTTGGGTTGTACAACAGTATGAGACCCAACATCGTAATCCTTCTATTCAGCGCTTGTTTTCCCGATAGTGGTCTCAAGTCAAACGTTCCACCTAACGATTTTCTTGTTATATCTATCTGGAATAAATCTCTTTTTTTCTGCGTCTGAAAAGATACACCTAGAGTATGGAAGATTTGAAAAAATATCTTAGAACTACGCCAAAATATTTGCAATTGCTTGCAACCAATTGAATCACCACAATTCGTGATTTTTTTCTGAATTTTCCTAGAACTCATGAAGATAGAAAAAATATTGTTTTACTCCAAGATATTCAAAGTGAACAAGTACAATATACGGTCAAACTGTTTATAGATTCAATGAGTGTTATTAGAACTGGGAAAGGGAAAAAAATAATTGTCTTTCAAACGCATGATGAAACTGAGCAAAAAGCGACAGTGAATTTTTTCTTTGCGCCTTTTTTGTTGGCTCATATTAGAGTACACCAACGGTATCTTGTTATTTGAAAACCCAAAAATGACAAATGAAAGGTGTCGTTTTGGCATCCAGAGATGATCCTCACCGAAGATACCACACAGATACTCGCGGAAGAAAATGATGAAACACAAGAAGAGGAGTTGATTTTTGAAGGTGGCGCGATCGTAGAAAAAACGCAAATCCCAGAAACAGCAGACAAAAAACCACTTGCAGATGCTCGTGTACAAGAGATAAAACAAGAGGAATCGTACCAAGTGAATCGCATCTATCCTGTCTATTCGGAGATGCAATGAATTAGGTCCTGATGGTTCGCCAAAAAAATTCGAGAAAACCTTCATCATATACCAACCTTATTTAGTGAATTTCTACCGAGCGAAATTTTAAAAGATAATGCTTTGATGGACTACCCAACTGCTGTCAAAAATATGCACTATCCAGATTCAATGGAAGAGGCAAAAGAAGCTCGTTATCGCATTTCTTTTGATTCGCTTCTCACTGTGCAACTCGCTTCATTGATTCAAAAATACTCCTACCAGAAGTGACACACTTTTCATAAACAGGAATTGGATCGAGATCTTGTGAAAGAGATGCTTGATGTGATACCTTTTGAACTAACAAAAGCCCAAAAAAAATCTATTAAAGCAGTTGTAGAAAATCTCCATGAGACCAAGCCAATGTTGCGTTTGTTACAAGGAGATGTTGGAAGTGGAAAAACAGTTGTCGCAGCGATTGGTGCGTATTATGTTATCAAGAAATTTGGTTGACAAGTCGCATTTCTTGCACCGCTTGAAGTACTTGCACAGCAACATTACGCGAGCATTGCAAAAATACTTCTTCCTTTAGGTATTCGCGTGGCTTGTATTACAGGTTCTACGCCCCCTGCAGAAAAGAAAAAAATCAAAATGGCATTGGTGCAATGAACAATAGACGTTATAATAGGCACTCATGCATTGTTGCAAGATAGTATCGATTTTCACAAGCTATTTTTGGTTGTGATAGATGAACAGCATAAATTTGGTGTGCGTCAAAGAGCATTTTTCAAAAAGTTTGGTTCACCACATATTTTACAAATGACAGCGACGCCGATTCCTCGTTCGATGGCATTAGCATTTTTCGGGGAGTTTGATGTCAGTACGATTGATGAAATGCCAGCGGGAAGGAAAGTAATTACCACCAAAATTATCTCTGAGAGCGAATTTAAAAAACTCAAACAACGAGTGCTTACCAAATTATCACAGAATCAGAGATTGTTTATCGTCACGCCATTGATAGATGAGAGCGAGATCATGCACGAACTGAAATCCGCAAAACAAGAATATGCAGAGACGGTAGAATTGTACAAAGAGTTAGAATGAAAAATTTGATTACTCCATGGTAAATTGAAACCTGCTGAAAAACAAGAAGTTATGAGAAAATTTAAATCAGGTGAGTATATGATTTTGGTGTCGACTACTGTAATCGAGGTGGGAATTGATGTGCCAGAAGCGACTATAATGATTATCAAAAACGCTGACAGATTTGGTTTGGCGCAATTGCATCAATTACGTGGTCGTGTGGGAAGAAGTGATGT
>CAZMFL010000017.1:0-15997 GCA_964565575.1 uncultured Candidatus Peribacteria bacterium | reverse complement strand
GCCGTTCAGAAGCATCTTTGTCTTTTTCGTATGTTATTTGACCCAATTCCTCATCCATACCATATTTCACAACCATATCACGTGCTATGCGAGAGATTCTTTCAAAATCGTTTGAAGCACCAGTGGTAATGTTTTCCTTACCAAAGAAAACTTCTTCTGCAGCACGTCACCCAAGAAGTGAAACCATTTCATCTGTAAATTTTGCTTTGCTATATAAGTGTGTATCTTCACTCGGCATCATCCATGTCACACCCAAAGCCATTCCACGAGAGACAATAGATATTTTTTCAACTGGATCAGTGAGGGGAGAGAAAAACGCAGTAATTGCATGTCATAGCTCATGATATGCTACGATTTTTTTCTCTTTTTCTTGTAGTGATTTGATTTTTTTCTCTGGACCCATTACGAGCTTTTCAAGACCATATTCCATATCTTTATTTGTTATTTCTTCTCTTCATTCTTTCGCTGCTTTTAGTGCCGCCTCATTGATAATATTTTCAATATCTGCTCCGACGAACCCACTCGTGCGTCTTGAGAATCCATCTAAATCGACGCTACTATCTATCTTTTTGTTGCTTAGATGATATTTTGCAATAAGCACTCTTTCCTCAAGTGTAGGCCTACCGATAAGTACTTTTCTATCAAATCTACCAGACCTAAGAAGGGCTGGATCAAGTGTATCTGGTCTATTTGTCGCTGCGACTACGATAACTTTTGTGTCCTGGTCAAATCCATCCATCTCTGTCAAAATTTGATTTAGTGTTTGTTCTTGTTCTTGATGTCCCCCAGTATAACCAGCTCATCTTCTTTTCCCAATTGCGTCTATCTCATCGATAAAAACTATCGCTGGAGCTGAGGTTTTCGCTTTTGTAAAGAGTTCTCTAACTTTTGCTGCGCCCATTCCAACGAGCATTTCCATAAATTCTGAACCTGATGCAGAAAAGAATGGAACATTCGCTTCCCCTGCAACAGCTCTTGCTAAAAGCGTTTTTCAAGATCCTGGAGGTCAATAAAGAAGAACTCATTTGGGAACTCTCGCTCAAGCTTTTTTGTATTTTTCAGGATTTTTTAAGAAGTCGACGATTTCAATTAGTTCTTCTTTTGATTCATCCATACCTGCGACATCAGAAAATTTCGTTTTCATATCATTTTTGCTTTTTAGCTTACCAACTTGAATATTGAAAGGGAGCCCACCTGCTCATCCCTTTGGCATAAACATTTTGAAAAAGAATATCACTATGACGAAAAAGAATAGTGTAGGGATAATTTGCTCCAAAAGAAGTTTGCTAAAGACACCTTCTTCTTCAGAAGAAACTATGATTTGTGTTGATCAAGTAAGTGTAATACCAAGATCTGTCAGTGATGTCATCGCTGGTTTTTGTGTTTTTTCTACGACATAGTTTTTGATAGTAATATTTTTTTGTGTCATCATACTAGAAAATTCTTTTTCTGTGCTAGTGTCACCTGATTTATATCATTTTAGCTGTGTTTCATTTAGTACTTTAATTTGACTATAGCGCCCTTCGTTAAAAGCTTTTATAAAATCATTTAATGTGATTTCATCAGTGCGTGAGATTTTTTCTATGTAGGTATTTCCTTGGTTATCGGTTTCTACTTTTGGACCATTGAACAAGTAGAGAAGTACAGTTATGCCTATCGCAACTATGATAAATCGACGCAATCATCATCGTTTCTTAGGAACTTTTTTTGTGTTGTTTGCCATAAAAATAGTTTGTGTAAGATAAAACTTCAAGAGCCGAGACGATTTACGAAAAATATAATCCATCTCAGTTATCTATATATATGGAATTCATAATTTACTACAACCCGAATTTAAGCATAATTTTTGGAAAAAATATCTTATTTCAATTGATTGCACTTCTTGCAAATGTCCGCGAGGTAGTGTTTCCAGCGCAAAATCTGATTCCATTTTCCATATTTTAAAGATGCAAGATAGTTATTTTATAACCCCTATTGCTATTCTTCTTGCAAATTATAGCTGAAACAATATGCTTAATAAATGACATTTAAGCCACAAGACTACTATTTTCAACAAGCGCAAAAAGAATGATTCAAGGCAAGAAGCGTTTTTAAGTTGAAAGAAATTGATGAAAAATACCGTATTTTTGATAAATCCGTTAAGACAGTGCTTGATATTGGTTGTGCACCGGGTTCTTGGTTGCAATATGTTCAAGAAAAATTATCAACAACTCACGGTTGACGTCTTGATCAGCAGAAAAATACTCCTCACTGAAATAGTGACAATCTACAAAAATCGGCTCTTTGAGCCGAGCATCCGAAGGATGCAATAAGTCCTATGGTATCTGTAAAATCGTTACCATACACGTTAATAGGGTTGGATATCAAAGATGTTATTTTGGATTTACCAGGTCTGTATACATACAATCAAGATATCCAAGATCAACAAGCAGTAGAACATATTTTGCAATCTCACAATATCAAGAAGTTTGATGCGATTATCTCTGATATGGCGCCAAATACTATTTGATTTCGCGATATTGATGCTATTAGAAGTATTGAATTGTTGTATATGACTCTTCCATTGTACGAGAACTTCTTAAAAGAAGGTTGAAAAGCTGTCATAAAAATATTTATGGGACCTGGGTTTGATAAATTTATCCAGGATTTCAAAAAAACAGTTGGTAGCAAAAATGTAAAAACGTTTAAACCACAAGCAGTAAGAAAAGAAAGCAAAGAAATATATATTGTGAAGTATTAAGAGTAATAAGTATTTTTTTAAAGATTTTGTTTCATAAATTTTATCTATATAGAAAAATCCCTAGTTTTTACCTTGCTAATTCATATACTGGGATACAGTTACTTTCTAACATACATATAATGAAATTAGGACTTGTTTGAGCAGCAAATGTGGGGAAATCAACGCTATTTAATAGATTGATTGGGACATATAGAGCGATAGTGACAGATATTGCGTGAACAACTAGAGAGTTGTTGCGTGATTATTCACAATGGGAAGAGATGAAATGAGTTGAAGTTATCGACTCTCCGGGATTGCTAAATTTTGCAGAAGAGTTAGATTTTATTCATCAAATCATAGAAGAGGCAGATGTGCTGTTTTTGGTGGTTGATGGAAAGATGGGAATGGGATCAAGAGAACAGCAAATTGCCGCAATGATTATCGCCGCTGGGAAGAAAGAGAAAACAGTGCTTGTGGTAAATAAATTGGAATGAAGTTTGTCTGATAAAAAATACGCTCTTGCATTAGCCGATTTTTATGTGTTAGGATTCGAAGAGGTTGTAGGGATTTCAGCAAAGGAATGAGAAAATATAGATGTATTATTGGAACTCGTACAGTTGCAAATGAAAAAATCTGGGAAGAAACCAGAAATTAGAAAGGACGACGCAGTACAGATTGCAATAGTTGGGAAACCGAATTCGGGAAAATCCACACTCATGAATTATCTAGCGAAAAAGGTTGTTTCACATGTCTCTGAAAGGCCAGGTACAACGCTCGATTATATAATGACTGACATGCAACTAGGCAAGCATCTTTTCCGTTTATATGAGACAGCAGGGATCAGGAAGGGTATCAAAGCATCTGAACTAGAAAAGATTGCTTGGACGAAAACATATAAAATGATTGACTACATAAAGCCGATTGTTGTGATGTTGATTGATATGTCGGAGACGATTTCTCATATGGATTTGAAAATTATTGGTGATATGATAGAGCATAACGTACCGATTGTTATTGCGCTAAGCAAAATAGACCTCCTAACAGATGCAAAAGAAAAAAAACAGAAACTTGCGATGGTAAATGCATATATGAACATTGCTAAGTGGATTCCGATTGTGCAGATAAGTGGAGAAACTGGCGAATGAGTACAAGCACTATTCGGAGTGATTAAAAAGATCCACGAACAGCAATATAGACGTATTTCAACAGCTGAAATAAACAAAGTTATCTCAATTGCGTTTATCAAATCGCCACCAAGATTCCCGAAAAATAAAATCTGTAAGTTATACTATATGACCCAAGTTGATGTAAATCCACCTACGTTCGTATGCTTCATAAATAGTTTAGATAAACAAAATTTTGCATTTGCAAAATGGGTTGAAAACACATTGAGAAGAGGATTCGGATTTATTTGAGTGCCACTATCTATTACATTCAAGGAAAAATCTGACAGAGAAGATAGAGATGATAGAGACGATAGAGATGAAAGATAGTTCCTGTAAAATATGAGATAGATATTTATTTTTAAAAATGAAAAACCCCCTATTCAAGCAGGGTTTTTTGTTTTTTTCGCTAGAGTGGCCAAAAGCAATTATAGCGCACTTGAAGTGATGTCTTGCGCTTGGTCTGGAGAAATCTGGTTTTTTTCTGCGATCGTATTAACTTCTTTTTGCTTTATAACTTGTTGCGCCAATCAAATGATGTCTGTCATGTCCATGTTCACTGGTAGTTAAAAAAACTATGATAAACCTGGGATATTTGGCATATTCCCACCTCACATCATACCTGCTAGTTGTGTTGGATCAAATCCAAGGATCTCCTTCGTCTTCTCTTGAGCGACTTCTTGAGCCTTTTGTTGCCCCTTTTCATACGATACTTTTATAGATTTTTCTAGATGTTTTCTTATTCACTCTGGAATAAGATTCGCTGGATCGTGAATTTGTACATCTTTTACCTTTGTTTCTCCAGATATATCGATCATGATACCTAGCTCATTTCATTCGTATTGAGGTATATCTTTTGCTCTGATAATAATGTTTTGTAGTGCGTCCTGCAGTTTTTTATACTTATCGTACATTTTTTTCATTTCTCACATTTGTCCAAACATTGTGCTACGAGGTTAGTGATAAAGATTTTTATTATTCTTCTGTTTTTTCTGCTTTCTTTGTTTTTGCAGGTTTTTCATCGGTATTCTCTCCTTCATTTCAAGCTACAGCGCCTTTGCTGTTAGATAGTTTTGCATAGATTTTTCTTTCTGCATCAAGGTGTTTTTCCCAGCTTACATTTTCGATACCCAGAAGCTCTACAAACTTTCTTAAAATAAAGAATTTCTCAAGAGACTCTTTTGCAGAAGTTCTCATTTCATCGTACATTTGATTTGTCTTCTCTTCACCTATTTTTGCTAAATATTGTTTCAATCCTTCTTCGCCTCCAAATTTTTCACCAAGTTGTTTGATCCTTGCTGACATTTCTTCTCTTACAAATGTTTCAGGTACTTCTACTGCAAAAGAATCTTTCGCATCACTAAGAAGTTTTTCTACTGCTGTCTGTAAACCATTTTCTTCTTTTTGTTCAATGAGTACTGATTTCACTTTATCAACTAAACCATCATATGTTTTTATATCAGGCGATTGAAACAACCTAGTTAATGTCGCTTCATCATTGAGATCAGGTAAAATTGTTTCTTTGATATCAACAATAGTGAGGATAACTTTTGTGATTTGCTTTGCTAATTCGCTACCATGTGGGTGATAATGAACTGCGTGAGGAAGCTTTTCTTCTTCGTAAGGTACCTCGGCAATATCTGTTTTCTTTTTCCCTTTTAGTGCATCCCAAAGAAGTGGAGATTCGTCATATTCTTCTTTTCCAAGAAAAGCGCTCCCTTTATGAAGTTCCTTTCAATCTTTGTCAACCATGCTGTACGATGCTTTTACAAGAGAATCTTCTATAATCATCTCTGCTTCTTTGTAGTCAGCATATTGTCTTTGTAAGTTCTGGATTGCTTTTTCTGTGTCTTCTTTGGTAATGAATGTGTCCATAGGCTCTATAGAAAGTTTTTCCCAGTTAGCATTTTTGACTGTAACTTCAGGATATACATCGAGCTTGTATGATATCACCTTCCCACCATCTTTATCTTCTGGTGTTATTTCGTACGGTTGGCCTATAAATTGAATGTTAGCATGGTCTTTGACGATGCTTTTGATGCTTTCATTTATGATTTCTTCTACTATAGCCATTTCGAGATATTCAGGTTTAATTTGTTTTTCAACCATATGAAGTGGCACGTGTCCTGGTCTAAATCACTGTACTTTTACCTCTCCTTGAAGTCATTCAAGGGCCTTTTTGTTAAACCCGTCCATTTCGTCTTGCGTCGAGATAATATTTACAAGATAACTAGAACCAAGAGCTTTTGTAAGAGTAGTTTGCATACTTTTTTTGCATATAAAAAATTAAAACGCGTTTATTGAGTATAGAGATTTAGAACGATTTATCAATTGGAAGATGATTTTATATTGAAATCGCATCAAAAAGATATATTATCATTTGTCAAGGAACAATCCCTTGGATATTGAGTTGATAATGTTTATTCAATTTTTTAAAATATGTCTTTTTGACAGTCATTCCATGAAAAAAATAGAACAAACTCCATTTAGTGATTTGCGCTGAGAACCATATCTTTCAGAACCCAAAAAATCTAACTCTTTTTTTCATAAAGGGAAAATTTGATTAGCGTTGTTTCTAGTTTTGCAATCTGGTAATCCAACTACGGCTTGAAAAAACACAAATCTCATAGAAAATCCAGTAGGTAAAGTTGCACAAGTGAAAGATCAGGTTGAGGAAAATTGAAATGAAAGTACCTATAATTTTAAAACACATAATAAAATTCCTTATTCTTCTCTTTTCGGAAAGGATGATAATGAGCTTACTGAGAGTGAAAAATATGCAAAGGAATTGTTCATTTCGGACGTGGCAAAACAAATTAATGCCATCAAATGAACTAATGATCTTCCATTAAAAAACCTATCCTTTTCAAATTCATCTATCGCAAAGAAATTTGGTTTCCCTAAATCAGTGGATTTTATCTTTAAAAATGACAAACAGAGAACTGGGAAAGTGAGCTTTTTAGTTGACAATTCACTCGCTCAAGATCCAGTTTTTTTACAATATTCAACTTCTGATTCTTTTCAAATAATAGGTAAAAGTGTAGAAAAAATAAATGATCCAACATTTTTGATTACGATTTGAGAAAGGAGGTTTTTGGTAAAGTCTGCTATTCCAGGTGTTGTATTGGATGGAATTAAGATGGTCAAAAATCCACATACACAAAAATTGGAAATACATATGCCCGTAAAAATTGTTTGATTGTTCACATTGACTATTAAGAGAAATGGAGAGAATCGATGAAAGGATATTTATAATTGTTACTATTGAGTACCTTTTGGATGAGAAAAAATATTTTTTGAAAGTGTGAAAATAATCGATATTTCTAAGTAGTATTAAAATATTTTTTAATCAGATTGTATCAAAATTTCTTGTATGGTGTATCCCATATTTCCTATCAGTGGAGCGATTGCATTTGTTGCATTTTTGAGTGCGGCATCCAATATGCCTCTTTGAATCGCTTCGATGGTCATGATTTTAAGCGTTTCATTTCTAATCTCGGTTTCTAGTTGCTCATTTCCATTTGTTAAGATGCCAGTTTCTCTCAAAAAAGGTTTTGATTCTTCGGTGAGATAACTACTAAGAATTTTTGGAGCTGGAAGGATGAGCGTAATCGAATTGTCTGTATTGATTTTAATGTCGCCTGTTGTAAGCTTACTAATATCAAATCATGCTACTATTTCAGCGTATGCAACAAGTTGTATTTTGTCTCCGAAGAAAAACGTTTGTATCAAGTTATCCCGATCTTTGTTTGGTAAAATATCTTCAAGTCATTTTTTCCCTTCTACAATTTTTTGTAGATTCATGCGTACGGTTTCTAGATTCCCAACGCTTGCAAGCTGTGTAATGATTGTGGTTTTGGTCATATCTACTTCTATCTTTTGCGAGTTAGGTTTAGCAAAATACCATTGGTATCCAAAGAAAAGAATTACAGCGCAAATTGCAATTATTGCAAGAGCCATCAAAGATTTGGCGATATTGGACATCTCCAGAAAGATCAATAAATAAATATAATTGCAGTATAATAAAAATATTTTCCATTGCAATAGTGTACAACGAAGTTGTTGCCCGTCCTGTCTTTGGTCAGCTATTTTTCCGTCGATAGTACGGGCATCCCGCCTTCGGCGGGAGAGATTGGTATGCTCTCAACGGTCGCAGTTTTTTTTGAGATTATAAGAAAATCAAAATAAAGCTTAATTACAAATTATTAATGATTAATTATTATTGTATAAGCAAAGTGGTGGTATAAGGAGGCCCGTTACTTGGATAATAAATATAATCTAACTTGCTCTTCACTTCGTTTTTTTTCTTTTCGTGAGCAAAGAATTGACCTGCCTTTACAGGAATAAATTATTTTTCCTTTCGGTTGCATAAAACTCTTAGAATGTATATACTTATAGATAATTTTATTTTGTATTGGGAAAATAAATGCAACAGATAGATCATTTTGTGATGAATTCGTATGATGATGTTAAACCATATTTTGATGAGCTATTGGCTCGTGAGGTAACCACAAAAGAAGAGACGCAAACTCGATTGTCAGACAGTGATCAACTATCTGCTCATATTTCTGAGGATGAGAATCGGAGATACGTTCGTAACAGTTGTGATACCAAAAACGAAGAACACAAACAATCGTATATCACGTATATTACTGAAATTGCTCCGAAACTGCACGAAGTAAGCGATCTTTTGAACAAGAAGATAATTTCTTTACCATGACTTGATGAAATTGCACAAGAAAATACTGGGTATGCAATTCTTCTGAAAAGTATCAAGCAAGCAATTGCAATGTATAGAGAAGAGAATATTCCGCTTGGCGTTGAGCTGTCTGAAACAGAAAGATTGTATGGGGAAATAACTGGCGCAATGATGGTTGAGCATGATGGAAAAAATCTCACATTGCAACAAGCAGGTATCCATCTGCAATCAACAGATAGGGAGCTTAGAAAGGACCTGTATGAAAAAATATGGTCACGTAGAGCACAAGATGCGGTGAAAATAGATGAACTTTTTTCAAAACAATTGGCGCTTAGAAACACAATCGCAAAAAATGCTGGATATGAAAGTTTTGTAGAGTATCAATGGGATAATTTTGATAGATTTGATTATACACAAGAACAAGTATTTGCATTTCACGAATGAGTAAAAAAATATATTGTTCCACTGGCACAAAAAATCTATGAGTACCAGAAACAACGCTTGGGTGTAGAAACTCTAAAACCATATGATCTGAGTGCAACGGTTGTCTGAGAGCCAGAACTTAAACCATTTAAAACGGGCGAGGAGTTGTTGGAGAAATGAATTCTTGCAATTGGTCAACTCTCTGCATCGTTTTCACAAAAAATTGAAACAATGCGTACGGGATGATTCTTTGACGTAAATTCCAGAGAAGGCAAACAGTGATGAGGGTATCAGACATATCTGCCGGTATCTAAATCTCCATTTATTTTTATGAATGCAGTTGGATTGCAGAGAGATGTAGAAACACTTGTACATGAAGCTGGGCACGCAATACATTCTTTTTTAAGTGATCATTTACCGCTGTCTATCAAACATCCACCTTCAGAAGTGTGTGAGGTTGCGTCGATGAGTATGGAATTATTAACAATGGATACGCGGTCGCTATTTTATCAAGATCCAACACACCTTAAAAAAGCAAAAGAACAAACACTATCAGGAGTGATTGAAACGCTTCCTTGGATTTCTGTGATTGATTCGTTTCAATATCGAGCCTATAAAAATCCAACGCATTCCATCCAACAAAGAGATGAAAAGATGCAAGAACTATTAGCCACATATCAACCTTGGATAGATTTTTCTGATTACGGAATCTTTGCAAAGAAGCGTTGGCAAGCGCAACTTCACATATTTGAAGTGCCATTTTACTATATTGAATACGGTATTGCACAACTCGGTGCAATCGGGATTTGGAAAAATTATATGATTGAGTGAGAACGTGCACTAGAAAAATACAAAGAGTGATTGTCTCTTGGATATACAAAATCAGTACCAGCAATCTATCAGGCAATGGGTATTCAGTTTGATTTTACGCCAGAAAATATCAAAGAGTTGGGTGAGTTTGTTTACAAGGAATGGGAGAAAGTAATATAAAAATCTTGTATATACAATATCAGAACTATTGATTTTTAAAGAGATAGGTGCTTAGTTTGAATCAGCTCTTGTATAGGTGAAATAATGGCTTATTTTGTATATGGCAAGCTAGGAAGAGTAATATAGAAAATTTGTATATACAAAGTATTACATCAATCCTCTAATTTCTGTTTTTACATATTTGTTTGCAATAGCTCATAACTCGTTCATCTCTGTGCGGGTGTATTTTCCAGCGATAAATGAAGGATCGATCATGTTTTCCGTTGGATAGAAATTTTGGATTGCATATTTGAGCGGTTTGTTATTTCAATGAGGAAAATTTCAGGAATCATCAGAAAGTTCTTTTGCGCGGGTTGCAATATACGACCCGATTGCTTCGATTTTCTCAGGTGTGTGATATGGCTTAGAAACAGTAGTCCTGAACTCGTAGTCTACTCAACTTGTAATTATCACATCAATTGATTTTTTTATAGCTTCTTGTTTTCCTGTTGTCTGTGTAAGGTAGTCCATTCCTGCAAAATCATCTTTGATGTCCATCGCGATATAATCAAGAAGGTTTTGGTTTATGAGGGTTTGTATGATTTCCGGTTGTGTGCCGTTTGTATCAAGCTTAACGAGAAATCACATAGTTTTGATCGTGTTAAGAAATTCTGCAAGATCCGCTTGTAAAGTAGGTTCTCACCCGCACATAACAACGGCATCAATGAGTCATTTTCTGTTTTTTAGATATTCTAGAACGTCTTCAGTTGGAATGTGATTGTGGGCGTCTTTCTGAATCTCTTCTGGAATAACAAATTGTTTGTTGTAACAAAATCTACAAGAAAAACCACAACCCACAGTGAAGAGGATTGTGGCGATCTTTCATGGATAGTCCAAATACGTTACTTTTTGCATACCACCTATGCGCATGTTTTGTTTTCAGTCGATGGGAATAAAGAGTTGTTTTTCGCTGTGGTTGATGGTGTTTGATCAATCTGATCCGTGAAGTATGTCCTAGAATAAAATTCAGATTTTTTTCCAATGTTAAATTGTGACACTGGTCTGTAATAACCCATACAACGAGTTCGGATTTCACATTTTGTTCTGGCTGGAGTAGTAGCTGTGCTCATAGTAGTTTTTTGTTTGAAAAGGTAAAAAAGATAGTTGTGTTGCGTCGTTATCAAGTGCGTTGTAGTGGCTTGATCGTTGAAACTAATTGATTCTGTATGTAATCAGTAGCTTTTTCTAATGATCAGAATCTATCAAGAACAATATCATTTTTTCTCAGGTGAGATGCTAATATGTTTTTGCTTGTGTATTTTTCCATGTATACTACTTTTCTATTTTCTACTCAATTATTAAACATTCCAATGGTGCTATCTTTCTCCTTTGGAAGTTGTAGTGCATCATATAATTCGCTTCCGAGTGATAAATAATCATACGTTCCTTCTTTTTCTCGTTTATGTTCCTTTGCATTCCATTCTTCTCCTAGGATTTTTCCATTTTCATTTACATACCTCAATCCGATCTCATTTTTTTCTTTTTGGTAGGCCATTTGCTGAAATATTTATGAAATAAAATAAAAGAGTATACCAATCTCATTTTTATTTTTCTTTTCACATTCTAATCACGGGGTCAGATGAGTATTTCTTCCTTGTCTCTATATCATAATCTTCTTCCCCTTTGTAGCCAATTTCTTCATCGCAAATAGGGCAGTAGTCGTGTTCTCCAGCTATATATCCATGTTTTGGGCAAATGGAGAACGTCGGTGTAATGGTGATATAAGGCATTTGATAGTTTTCCAACACTTTTTTTACAAGCGATTTACATACATAACCATCAGATACTTTTTCTCCTAGATAGATATGAAATACTGTTCATCATGTGTATTTACATTGAAGGTCATTTTGATGGTCAAGTGCAGCAAATACGTCATCTGTGTACTCAACTGGAAGTTGTGTCGAATTCGTATAATAAGGCGTTTCTTCTGTTCACGCTTGGATTATATCAGCGAATTGTTTTCTGTCTTCTTTCGCAAATCTATATGTTGCACCTTCTGCTGGAGTTGCCTCTAGATTATAGAGATTGCCTGTTTCTTCTTGATATTGTTTGAGAATCTCTCTCATCATTTCCATGATTTCGTTTGTGAACTGTTTTCATCGACTCGTCGTAATGTTTTCTACATCATTTGTGAAGTTGCGTATCGCTTCGTTCATACCGTTGATTCCGATGGTAGAAAAGTGATTTCTAAATGAGTGCAAATATCTTTTTGTGTAAGGATATAATCCAGCTTCTAACCATTGTGTTACAACACTTCTTTTGATCTCAAGAGATTGCCTCGCAAGTCCCATAAGTTCTTTGATGCGATTTTTGAATCATTCAGGATTGTTTTTGTATACATATCCAATGCGTGCTAGATTTAATGTTACAACTCAAATAGAGCCGGTCATCTCTGCAGAACCAAAGAGTCATCATCATCTTTTTTCCAGCTGGGTGAGATCTAACTGCAATCTACAACACATGCTTCTTACAGCGCCTGGCGTATATGCATAAGGATTTCTTTCTCTTGTTTTGTTCCCATGCTCATCTGTTTTCATGATATATTGAGACCCTACAAAATTTTGGAAGTACGGGATACCATATTTTGCGGTCATCACAAAAACTTCATGAATTATTTCATCTTCCCACGGGAAGTCTTCTGTGATATTATATGTTGGTATTGGGAAGGTAAACACTCTACCTTGCATATCTCCTTTTGTATATACTTCCAGAAGTGCTTTATTGATCACGCGCATCTGTGGTTCAAGTTCTCCAAAAGGTTTGGTATATTCTCCGTGTGATGTTCAACCCAAGAAAAGATGTTTCTCCTTCAAATCGTCTGGACAAACAAGGTCTAATGTGATATTCGTAAATGGTGTTTGTGTTCACCATCTGGAAGGAGTATTTAATCCAAAGATGAAATTTTGTAACTGTTGACGAACATATTTGTATGTTTTATCATCAACGAATGCTATTTTTTCTTGCTCTGTTAGGCTTGATTTCGATGCTTCTAATTCTGCAAAGCATTCTTGTTCATACTTGTGTACAAATGGTGCAAGATAGGTATCAAATGACGAGAATGCCTGCGCCCCTGCCCATTCGTTTTGTAGTGTACCAAAAAAGTTTACAAGTTGATTTACCGCAGCTTGCAGGTTTTTGGGTGGGAATGATTCTACTTTATTTGGCACTCCATTAAATCATTCTTCAAGCACTTGTCTCAAACTCCATCATGCACAATATCAACCGAAAAATCCTAGATCATGGATATGGTAATCTCCATTTTTGTGAGCATCTCAAATTTCAGGTGTATACTTGTAATTTAGCCAATAGTTCGCTGTGATTTTACCAGACGAATTCAAAATTAATCAACCAAGAGAGTATCATTGATTTGCATTTTCATTTACTCTCCAGTCATTTTGATGAAGATATTCCTCCATTGTCTTTTGGACATCAATTGTGACTGGTGCTTTTCCCTCTTGATTCATTTTTTCTTCCATAATCACACAATTTTATAAAAAAAATAAACGATTTATGATTGCTTCTTGTTCCTATTCTTATCTCGTAGTATAAAAATAAAACACCATATGTTGTATGT
Source organism: uncultured Candidatus Peribacteria bacterium (assembly GCA_964565575.1). Lineage (GTDB taxonomy): Bacteria > Patescibacteriota > Gracilibacteria > Absconditabacterales > Absconditicoccaceae > JBDHUW01. The sequence continues at coordinate 2,390 of CAZMFL010000017.1, read as the reverse complement.
GTTACACATCATGACATACTATATGTTGTGTTTTAACTGGATAACTATATCTATTAGTACTGGGGGAGAATACAATAGGAAAATTATTATTATTTTTTGCTAGTACTTAGAGTTTGTTCTGTGATCTTTGAAAAATAGTTGTGAGAAATACAACAAAAATGATGCCAAGCGTGTGCGATTTTGTGTTTTTTGTTCTGGTTAATAGTGGTATTCTCTGCCTTCTGAAATCATTTTGGCTCTATAGATTTGCTCTAAGAGGACTAATTTCGCTAACCCGTGAGGAAGTGTGATATTGCCGAAGGCAATAATATCATGCGGAATGGCTCAGAAAGCTCACAAATCTAGTCAATATGGTCAACCTATGATGAAGATGGTTGTATGATTTTTTTCTATTTTTGACAAAAATTGTTCGGTTGAGAGTTGTATTCACTCTTTCGCAAGGATTAGAATTTGGGTTTCTTGGTTTATGTGTTTAGATAGGTAGTCCAGAATTCTTGTGGTTTCTTTCTGAATAATTTGCGTACGCGTTCCATTCTTCTCTGGTTTGATGTCTATGATTTCATTGTCTTTGCCAAGCCTTTTGATGTACTCGGAAATTGCGCTAGAGAAGTGTTTGTCACTGTCTGATATACAAAGTATGCGAGTTTTCATCCAAACAAATAGCATATAAAGATATTTTCTAGTATAAGTATCCAGTGTCGGAAATCTATAAAAAATAATATCGTAGTTGTATTTCATCCATGATTTTGTACTATAAGCTATAGTTTATCAATTAGTTAATAATTATCATGAAATTTTATGACAAGACCGTCATTACGGTACAATCCAGTAAATGAGGTGACGGAGTAGTTAGTGCACGTCGTGAGGCGGGTGCGCCATACTGAGGACCAGCAGGGTGAAATGGGGGAAAATGAGGTAGTGTTATATTGCGTGGGAATCCGCACATAAATACCCTTGTTGATTTTCATAACAAGAAAAAATTTGTTGCAGATAAATGACAACCGTGAAGGACCAAAGACCAATATGGGAAAGACGCAGAAGATCTTGTTTTGCAATTACCTCTTGGGTCGTTAGTGCGTGACGTAAAAACATGATTACCATTGCGACAGTGTTTAAAAGCAGAAGAGGAGTATGTAATCTGCCGTGGGTGACAAGGTGGAATTGGTAATATGCACTTCAAAAATTCTATCAATCAATATCCACAATTTGCGCTATTGGGGGAACCAGGCGAAACCAGAGAGATTGAAATAGAGTTGCAATTGTTGGCAGATGTTGCTTTAATTGGTACTCCGAGCGTGGGAAAATCTAGCTTGATTAATACTATTGCGAACGTGAAAGCGAAGGTTGCAGATTATCCTTTTACGACACTGATACCAAATTTATGATCAGTTAAATACCACAATAATACATTTAATGTAATTGATGTACCTGGGTTGATTGCATGAGCAGCAGAATGAAAATGATTGGGAAATGAATTTTTGCGTCATATTCGTAAAGCACGTGTGTTGTGTTTTATGCTTGATATGGGTAGATATGAAGATGGTATGGACGATTTTGCAGTTTTGTTTGATGAACTTTTGCAATACTTACAGAACGTCTTATCTGTTTCAAAAGATTTTTGAAAAATACAATGAATTCGCTTTGAACTCCAAAATGATGGTGTTGATAGATGGTCACTTCATGTTATTGCTAATTCCACAGAATGAGAAAAAACCATCATGCAAAAAAATATCCTGATCATCTGTAACAAGGCTGACTTAGTAGAAGATAAGGAGATAATACAGGAATATGTTCAGGAAATCTATGCTCATATAGCTCGCTATTTCAAAAAAACTTTTTCACTTACTTTAACGAAAGAGCAATTCCACCCATATGTTATGTCTACATATAGTGAAGATGGAGTGCAAGAATGGTTAGGTGATATCGTAGAATATTATATACAGCCACTCCAAAATGAAGACCATCATTATGATCAAGATGTGTATGATTTTTTCTCTCCTACCCATGTTGAAAAGAGAAAAGACACAAGAACTTCCCTAGAAATAACTGAAACTACTGAACTCGATATGCCATATTTGCTTGAACATGACTATGTGGACGAACAAGATTTCCGTTATTCTAAAGTACGAACAGTGGACGAACCTGAGATTTCACGTTTAACATATATGCTCCCGTGGTGAAATAATGAGGCGGAAATGCGATTCCGATGAGTACTTGATAAAAAAAGATTTCTTCAAAAAATTATATCTGCGTGACTAGTAAAAGGCGATATTATCCATGTAAAATCGTACTATGAGTGAGTAGATGATAGATATGTGAGGTATTAGAAGATAACTAAAAAAGAGCCAGACTTACTGGGATATATCTTGCGATACCTTTCAGTAGCTACA
>CAZMFL010000016.1:13194-16192 GCA_964565575.1 uncultured Candidatus Peribacteria bacterium | reverse complement strand
TTTGAAAAATGGAAGAGGGGCTGGGGGTGAATTCCATTTTTCAAAACTCCTTATTTACACTCAACATAATGTAAATACTCAACTACTGAATTTGCTTTGTGGTTTCTATTTTCTGTTTTATCTGCCTTAAATCTATTATATTCTTTTTTGAATATTCCATATTTACCTCTTTTTGACATAATTGTTTTTACTTCTTCTTCTGTCATTAAACCTTCATTATTATAACTCAAAAAAATATACTTTACATTGGCTTTTTGAATAATATTTTCAAAAGATTTTAATACATCTTTTTTTTGTGAAAATTTTGATTTTTGATTTGAATAATCCCTAAGACCAGTTTTCCCTTTTATTTTTGGATTATCATATTTAGCAATAGTTTCTAGCAAATGATAGTTTGGTGCATATTGTCTATGATTGTATGGAGGATCAAGATATAAAACATCTCCTTGTACTGTTTCTACCAAAGTCTCAATATCTTCATTGTAAACATTGTGTTCATTATCATTGAGTACAAAATTTGCTGGTTTCATTGAAAAACTTTGTTGTGCTGATTTTTTTAATTGTTTTAAAAATGCTCCATAAACAGATGCAGTATTTGCAACCTTATCAATATTTTCAATTAGAGTGGCAAGTAAAAAATAATATTCATTATCATTTATTTTATTTTCATTTTTCCATTCTTCTATTTTTTCTCTTATTGTATCAACTTTTTTGCCATTTTCATCAGAAAAGTATTGTCTTTCAAATTCTTTATTTTTTGTTCCACCTAAACAATAATTCTTGTAAATAAAACCCTCTTTCAGTTCTAAATTATTTAGAAAATTACAAACAAAATCAGCTCTTTTTTCGTAGTCAATATCTTTTAAGTCTTCTAATTCTTTTTCCAATTTAGAAAATTTTAAAATCTTATGATTTTCAATGTAGTTTTTATTCAAAACAAAACTGTAATATTGTAAATCATTAGCAATAACCTTGTGTCCTTTGCTTTTAAAATGTTGTCCCACAATTCCGGTCCCTGCAAACAAATCCAAAAAAGTAAAATCTTTTTTACCAACTACTTGATAAATTGATTTTTCTAAAAACTCTAAAAGTGATTTTTTTGATCCAATATAATTCATAGTTTAGTTTTTTAATAGAATTATAAAACAATTAACCTTGTATGTTTTTACTTTTTCAGTAGGCTTGCCTTTATTGTGAGTATATTCAAAATTAATTTCTAAGGGATTTTCTAAATCAGTTTTCTCAATAATGTTAGCAATCTTTTCTATTGAGACATCTTCATCAAGATATACAACCAATAATCTACTATCCGCACCAAATCTACCTTCATCCTGATATTTATAAAGATATTCGGCTACTTTATGAGGGTTTTGAACTGCATAATCTTTCCAGTTTTCACCGAAATCTCTTTTAAATTCATTTGTTGGACTTTTTGCAACTTTTTGATCAAAGGAAATTCCATTTATAAAAAAGTCTACACCTCTTCTGTGATTTAATGTTGGTAAAATATTTTTATTTTTTTCAAAAATCAATGTTTCAATAAAATCATTTCTTACTGTGTTTATTTCTTTAATTCTTCTATATTTTACAGCTGCATGTTTTACCTTTTCATCTTTCTGAAATCCATCACAATTCTCAGCATTTAATCTTTGAACAAAGCCGTCAAAATCTCCTTGTGAAAAAGGCCAAGCAATATTACCTAGTTTTAATCTTTCCCATTCGCCAAGTAATACATTCATTGTTGAATAAGAATCTTTACCGCTTTGATATTTTTCAGTTTGACTAAATAACTCTCTTATAATTGATTCTCCATTTTCAAAATCCCAAAATTCAACAATTTTAGTCCATAATTGGTTTGTGTCTAAATCTAAAACAAATTGTCCTTTATTTGCACCTCTTGTTATTTCTCTAACTGGCAAATCAAATTGTTTCTTTTTTTGTAATGCTAGTAAAAAATTTCCAGCATTTTCTTTATTTCCAAAAATTTTTTTAGCTGTATCTGTAGAAAAATTATTTTTTAAGTTCATAGTTTAATTTTTAAAAATAAAAATATATTCGTGTTTAAATATGTAATAATCACTTGTTAAAGCTCTGTATCTCCAAATACCTTCTTTATTCATCTTTGCTCTATTTCCTTCCATATTTTTTACTACAACAGATTTCAAGGTCATTCCCAGTTTTTGAGCTTCATTCATACAATAAAACCCAAGTGGAATCCATTGTCCAGATGAATATTTATCTCCAATTACTATTGCTAAATATCCTTCTTTTTTCATTATAGCTTTTGTATTCTGTAATACCAAACTAAAACTTTCTAAAAATTCCTTTAATGATTTTTTATTTGACAAATCATTCTCTAAACTACTAAATTTTACTATATCTGCATAAGGAGGATGTAAAATAGCAAGTTGTACCTTGTTTTGTTTTTTGTCTTTCAGAAACATATTAATTTCTTCAAAAGTTCCTTTTTTTGTACTATCTCCGCAAAATACTTTAGAAATTTTGTCTGTTTTATCTAAATTATTTTGCACTTTTTCGGCTAATTCACTTTGAATTTCTACACCAATAAAATTTCTTTTTAAAGTTTCACATTCATAAGCTGTTGTTCCACTTCCTAAAAATGGATCAAACACTAAATCGTTTTCTTTTGAATATCTTAAAATCAGTTGATGAGGTATTTGTGGTACAAAATTTCCATGATAAAAATTACTGTGTTTTCCACTTTTATCTCTTTCGTTAATTATCCAAAGACTATCAGTCCAAATGTCTGATTCTTTCCAGTTTTCTAAATCTATATCATTAAATTTTGGCATGACAATTCTTTATTAAAATAGATAAATTTATATTACGCAAATAACAATAGTTTTCAATCAATAATTCGTTTTCGGAGCGATAGCGGAGAAAACACCTTATACCCCCCTCTTTAAAAAATTAAAAAAATCAAATTGCTTATTTCTTAAAGCCCACCAAAAACATTTTAAAAACAAATTTTTCAAAA
>CAZMFL010000016.1:0-13184 GCA_964565575.1 uncultured Candidatus Peribacteria bacterium | reverse complement strand
AGTTTAGTTGCTTTTGGATATGACAGACAACTCGTCGCTATCTGACTTATGTCGGATAGGGACTAGCTGGGGTGAGCAAATGTTGTGTTTTTTGTCCTAACTTTGTCAGTTTTTTTCTGTTTTTGAAATTATATAGTTTCGTTAGTGTTTTTATATCTAAAAACCTAAAAAATGCAAGGACTCTATACCGATGATTCACTGTTTGACCTTTGGAATGATGAAAAGAAAAAATTGAACAAATCTCATAAAATTATTTATCCACAACCGTGAGAAATTCGATATATTAAGATCTGAATCAATGTTTGAAAGGAGATTTTTTGAAAAAAGAAGTTTTTTAGACCGGTACTTGTAATAAATAGGATTGGTAATATGCTTTTTTGTATTCCATTGACCACTAAAGGTAAACAAACTGAATATTATATGAAAATTCTCTCTTTTTCTGATAAAAAAGATTCTTATCTTGTTGTAAATCAAGGCAGAGTTTTTGATGCGCAAAGGTTTTTTATTAGAATTGGGAAAGTTATCTTCAAAGAATTCGAACAAATAAAAAAACTTCTGTGTTGTAAATATTTCCCAGAAGTTCTATAAGATTTTTCCCCGGATTGTCCCGGGGAGGAGCCCCTAATTGGGCAGAGTTATTTACCCTATCGTTTTGTTGATAGGGCAGTGTCTACACGAGGTAGGTATAGCGAATGTAGTATATTAAAAACTCTTAAAAAATCAACTCTTTTTACTTTTTTAAAAATTATATTTCAAAATGCAAGATTATCTTAGCCAAATCACCAGAGAACTTCACCAAAGAAACTATAGTCCAAGAACAATAGAGATCTACTCCAATTGTCTTAAGGCTTTCTTACAACGGCTCAATCATGACGTTTCGCTGATTTCTCGTGAAAAGATTATTGATTTTATATTATACCTACAAAAACAAGGCAAAGCACCCAAAACAGTCAATCTCTACAAAGAAGTCATCAAGTTTTTTTGTGATCAGATACTAAAAGTATCTTTCAGCCTTGATATCAAGCTCTCAAAAGAACCCAAAAAACTTCCTATAGTCCTTTCAAGGATAGAGCTTGATCGTATGTTTACTGTCCCTCAAAATATCAAGCATAAACTTTTACTTATGGTAGCGTATGGTGCAGGTTTGAGAATATCTGAGATCAAAATGTTGCGTCTACAAGATATTGATTTTGCTTCTTTGACGATTCATATCAAATGAGCCAAAGGACAGAAAGATAGGATAAGTCTCTTGTCCGAGAAAATCCGTGATGAACTGCAAAGATATTGTTCGTTGAAAAAACCTGATGAGTATGTTTTTGAAAGTGAAAGAGGAGGGATGTTACATGAGAGGACTTTGGCTCATATTTTTGAACACGCTAAACAAAAGGCTGGAATCGCTAAACCCGCAACTTTCCATTCGCTTCGTCATAGTTTTGCGACGCATCTGATTGAAAATGGGACTGATATTCGTTATGTGCAAGTATTACTGGGACATAGCAATATCCGTACGACGCAGATCTATACTCAAGTGACCAATCCCGCTCTAAAAAATATTCTCAGTCCATTGTAATTCTTTGTAGGCAAAATTGATAATTTCTTCTCTTAAGAGTTTCTATTGCCACCCAGATGTAAATTCGTATATTGAGAACAATAAGGAATTTTTGATGATATACCGATATTGTGCGAGATTTATTTTGTTCTTCTTCTTATTCTCATGCGTCTGTTACTTCAACTTTTCAAAAAGATTCTATCGTTGCGTTATCGTGTCAAGATAAGAGGGGAGGAACATTTATTCTCTGGGAAAATGCTTTTGTTGGCAAATCATGTTGCGCTAATTGACCCACAAATCATTACCACATTTTTGTGATCATATGCCAAATTTCGTACAGTTGCACAAGCATCATTTTTTTCTAATCCAATAATATGACCGGTGTTAAAGTGGCTGAAAGCAATTCCAATAGATAACGATATAAGCTCAATGTCCCGTGATTGAGTTCTGGAAACATCACAAAAAGTGCTATCTGCATTGGTTGCCTGAGACAACGTTTTGTTATATCCATCTGGACAACTTAAAACACAATGAGCAGAAAGAATTATTTGAAAAAAAGTCGCGTATGAGCTTCTTTCTGCATTGCCCAAAGATGTGCGTGTTGTGCTTGTTAGAACAACTGGTCTACGGTGAAGTTCTTCTTCAAAGGCTCGAGAGTGAAAGACACCATCATTATTTTGGTTTTTTCTGAAATGAGTGCGATATTGGATTGCGAATCTTTTTGTATTTATTCCCAAAAGAGATGTCTTGATAGAACTGGAAGATGTAACCAAAAAACTCCCAAAAAATCTGGCTGAGGCGTGGACTTTAGATCAATGCAATCAACGACTAGAAAATTTCTATAATATTCGTTGACCCGAACCATTGGAATATACTCCTCATTATTTTTACTATAACGATGTAAAACACAAAGATATTCCTCTCATTTTATGATCAGAAGAATTTATGAAAAATGTAAAAGATTACACGAGCATTGCTTATGATACCACGGTTTTTGAAGCAGTTCTTGGTCATATTCATACGATGAAACCAGATCTTCACAAAGATGATATTACACTTTCAACGCATGTTGTTTTTGATTTATTTTTTGATTCATTAGACACAGCAGAGTTGAAAGCGCATGTTCAATCTCTTTTCCCTTGATCATCCAATCCACCATTGCTTGATCTGAAATTGGTGTGAGATTATGTGATGATGGGCATGGGAAAAACTATTTGAGAAGAATATCTCAAGTCCTGTGATTGGGAATATGACGTGCCATTATGATTTTTGCGTGATAAAATCGCTGATTTCACAGAAGAAAAAACTATTCTAGATCTTTTGAAATTGAGTTTTAAACAAGACATGAGTCAAAGTTTTTGTTTTGATTATGTGTTTGGTTTGCAATCAAGAAGAGATTATATGATAAAAGCATATCTCCTTGCAGATATCATCAAAAAATATGAAGGTGAGTATATCGCGATCCTGTTGCCTTCTTTGAGTGGAACAAGTTTGCTTGTGGTCGCTACATATCTAGCGTGAAAAATTCCAGTGATGTTGAATCGAACTCTGTCTCAGGAAGCATTTGAGCATTGTGTGAAATACAAAAACATACCTGCAGTTTTAACGAGTAGATCTTTTTACAAAAAAATTCAAGCACCATATTTTGAAAAGAACAATTTAGTGTTTTTGGAAGATATCCTAAAAAACATAACATTGAAACAAAAATTAGTAGCATTGTATAAATCGCTTCGTTTTTATACTCCTAAACAAAAAGAAGAAGCTGTAATTTTATTCACCTCTTGAAGTGAATGATTGCCAAAAGCAGTTTCAATCTCACATCAAAATATTATCCAAGATGTCAAATGAGCATTGCAAGTAGTGAGTTTCAAGACAGATGATATTTTGTTGTGATTTCTTCCACCGTTTCATAGTTTCTGATTTACGATAACTACTGTTTGCCCATTGATTATTGGTATTCGCATAGTTTATTCGCCTGATCCAAATGATGCTCAAACACTTGCAAAACTCATTGAACACACGCAAGCAACTTGAATCGCGACTACGCCTACTTTTTTTAAAAGGATATTGTCGGTTGCTACTAACAAACAGATTGCATCACTGAGAAGTGTTGTAGCGTGAGCAGAGAAATGCCCATTGGATGTTTTTGCATTGCTCTGAGAAAAAGTTCCTACCGCCAAACTTATTGAATGATATGGGATCACTGAATGTAGTCCTGTTATTTCTGTAAATCCACTTGAAAAGCCCAAACCAGGAACTGTCTGATTGCCTATTGGATGATTACAGATTGTCGTTTTGGATTTGGAAACAAAAGAAAAAATCCAATCACCATGAAAAGAATGAATGATTTATGTAGCTGGACCGAGTGTTTTTTCTGGCTATCTTGATAAAAACCTTGAAGATCCTTTTGTGCAGATTGATAATCAAAAATTTTACAAAACCTGAGATTTGGGTTTTTTAGATGAAGATTGATATCTCACTCTTACCGGTAGACTCAAAAGATTCATCAAAATAGCAGGCGAAATGGTCTCTCTTCCATATATTGAAAATCTTTTACAAGAAAAGTTTGGAAGTGCACAGGAAGTTACGTTGGCGATTGAAGCACAAGAACTTTCAAGTGGGAAAGCAAAAATCGTTCTTTTTCATACGCCCACAGTATCGATTTCATTAAAAGAAGCAAATCAGTACCTTAGAAAAAAGTGAGTTACCAACTTGATTTCTCTTTCTGATAGTGTCCAGCTAGAAGCCATGCCTGTCCTTTGAACATGAAAGATCGATTATAAAGTTTTGAAAAAAATGATTTAATTCTGCTCTAAAAGGCTATTCTGCCAGACTCTTTAGGAGTTAATGTGTAGGTAACTACTCACTAAAAAATGAAACTATTCGAAAAATATGTAGATTATACTTGTGATATCAATCCAGAAAAAACATCATGTTGATCTGCCTGATTTTTTAGTATAATAAAAATAAATAGGACAATACAGCAAGATGCAGAATTAGGTTTTTCTGAGCACTACAAAACACACTTGCAACAAACCTCACCACATTATAGCAAAACGTTGGTAGCAAGATATCTTGTAAGTGCTTTCTTTTTCCAACAGTATGGAGTGCGATATGAGATAGACTATACAAAATATTTCGTAAATGAACAATCTGAAAGGGATACAACCGGAAATCCAACGCCTAGACGATTCTCTTATTCTTTTACTGGTCAGTATGTTGTTATTGCTTTTGCAACCACCAAAATCGGCATTGATGCAGAGTTCTGCAAACCAAGAGATCCCGCATTGTTACAAAACCATCTCATTGGACAGCAATCTGACCAAATACATTTCAACAAAAATTTTTTTAAAAAAAATAGATCATGAGAACAATCCGAACAAAATTGAAACGATGCTGACCAGCGACGTAAATTTTACAAAACATGGACAGCGAAGGAAGCGATCGTTAAATACAAAGATTTGTCTGCAAATGAAATTGAAGAAATAGATGAGCATGATTATCCAGTCAAAACTCATTATCTAAAAATAGCTGATCAAGAAATGGTAATTTCTATTGCCTGTTAGGTTCAATATTTTTTCCTTCTGCGCCATTTTCTATAGTACCAAAATGTGTTTTATAAATATCACGTTTTTTTTAATCAATCCAAAATTTTATTTGTTATCTCAGAAATGGAATAATTATCAAAATCTTTTATATATTTTGCATCTGATAATTCTGCAGTGGCTTTCAATACATCTACTAGTAATTCTGCAAAATAGACTCTGGCTTCCAGCAGGTCTCATTTATGAGGTGTTTGTCATATAAAATTATCAAAAAATTACAGATTTCTCAATTTTGCTCCATTAAGTTCTTCTCATACCTCTCTATGTAAACATTCCACATCGCTTTCTTATATCTCAGGTTTGCCTCATGGTAATATCCAAGTATCATGCTTTCTAACGAGCAATATTTCTTTTTTATCATTTATGATTGCAGAATTGATTGCAGTTCTCATAGCATAAATTAGCTTATAAAAATTATTTTCGTGGCTGATCAAGAAATGGTAATATCTTTTATTCATTAGTTTCGATCTCTTTCTTGTCTTTGGAAAAAACGTTGATCAATGTTGGTAGATACAAGAGTGTGATGAAAAACGACATTAATAATCAACCGATGAATGCAACTGCCATTCCACCGTATATTTCGTCTTTCAGCGCGAGGATAATCAATCACAAAATAGTTGTTAACTTGGTCAAAAATATTGGAATGAAACGCAATGCGATTGATTTGCGGAAACTATCAACGACGCTCATGCCTTGTTGCTCATAAAATATTTTGAAATCTTCCACATGAATGATTGCTTGATTTACTCATACTCATAGGATTCCAAATATTCATAATTGAGCTGGAAAATCAAAGGTCATACCAGTAATTGCAAGCATGATAATAGCTCATCCAATTGACAAAAATATTGATGTGATAATCGCGGTAGGATATGCAAAATTTTTGAAGAGAACTACCAGGACAACATACATCAAAAAGATACCTATCACAATCGATATTCCTAAATCTCTTCCTGAGGTGTCCTGGAACTCTACATCTCATGATGCTTTATAACTTACTCCCTCTGGAGTAGGATTGTCTTTGATTATTTTTTCGATTGCCGCAGTGATGTCTGAAAGAGCAACATCTGCTTGTTTATCTGCTTGTATTTTGATTGCCTTATCACTTCAGAAACGATCAATAGAAACTAATTCTGGCTCAAGAGAAACTGCTTTGACAACGTTTTGTAGTGGAATGTTGCCGATTTTTAGGTCTGAAAATGCACCATTGTATGAAATATATGCGCTCATCTTGATTGGGTCTTCAGCAATATCATTGAACTCTTTGATCAAAATACCGTTTGGCGTATATGCAGAATTTTGCATTCACGCAAAGAGCGTAGCAACTGATGCAGCATTGATAATATACTCTTTCAACTTGTTAGAATCTAATGAATAATGCACTCTTCCATTTGTATATTCTATGTTACTGCCTACATTAAATATTCCTTTTATTTGTTTTATCTTGGGCAAGATCTGTTCGTGATATTTTCAAATTTGTTCAAGGTCGCTACCCATGATATAAAATCCAACTGGTTTTCATGAGCTAGGTCATGATGCTTGCTGAAGGGGAGTAATCTCCTCAATAAAACTATATTTTGGTTTGATTTCTGTGTCTATATATGCACGAAGAGCTTCTAGAATAACCGCAGACGAAGTGGTTCTTTCATACTTTCACTTTTCTCCAAATAATCTATTGATGCCCACAAGATCAAGTATCCCTTTTTTGGGTTTCTCATAGAGTTTTAATGTGATAGATGCGTAGTGCGACGTATCTCATCCCATACTTCTCACGCCATTTATACTTCACACTTCCACGGTCTTGTACTGGAAGTCGTTTGCATAATTATTTTTTGTAAATGTATTTATGTCGTCTAAAATCATTTTTGTCTGTTGTCTATTTTGTTGATTGCTTATCCCTGGATTATATTTGATATTAACCCAAATATCGCTTTGGTCTCAAGATCTTAAGAAATCCATCTTGATAATTCATATAGGGATCAGAGCAATAGATCAGAAAAAAACAAGCCAAAAAGTTACGAGCGTCCACTTCGCCTTCTTTTTTGTTATATTCCTACGGAAAAACAGATCACTAAATCGATTCCCTCGACGCTCAAGCATCAATAATGCTTTTGGTAGTTCAAATTCTTTGATCGGTTCGTCTGATTTTTTCGCTACTGGTAGCTCTGGTTGCTGTTTTTTGCTCTTATAAAAATAGCTGTACATTGCTGGCAGACAGATAAGTGCAACGACAAGAGAGATAGAAAGATTACTTATAATTACAATAGGAAATGATTTCATAAATTCACCAATGATCCCGCTAAGATTGAAAAGGAGCGGCACGAAAATAACGATGGTACACATCGTTCCGAAAAATACCGCCGAACTATAATTGTGGAGAGAGAATTTAATTGCTTTCCAAATATTTCATTTCTCTTCACGCAATCAAATACTTATCCCTTGTGATATAACAATCAAATTATCTACCATTATTCACAAGACAAGAATCAGTGAAAATGAAACAATCATATTGAAACTAAATCCTCACTTATCCAGAAACAAGAAGTTGAGAAGATAAACAAGCAAAAACGCAATGGATACAACAAGTGCAGACTTTGCGCCAAGAAAAACAATGATAACAAGCATCACAAAAACTCCTGTCTCCCAAAAGTTTTCTAAAAAAAGATTGTATGTTTGCTTGATAATGTCTTTGGATGACTGGATTTCTATCGTTTGCAAATCGGGATTTTGTGCGCGAAATGCTCAAACCTTTTCTTCTAATTTTACAGTCAGCTCATTGAGATCCGTACCAACGCTTTTTGTGATAAAAAATCAAATTGAGTTTAGTGTTGTATCACCAGTGATGAGGAAAACACTTTTGCTAGATGGTTTATAGGTGTGAGAAACAGTTGCAAGATCGCCAATTTTCAGCGTTCTTCCTGATAAATTCAAAATATTCATCCCTTGTATTTGGTCTATGATATCTGGTATCGTTGGTTCGTATGTTGCTATTTCAAATGAGTATAAACTTCAATCAATATCTTTCTTATCAGTCGGGATTTTCATAAATAAACTACGCAACTGTGAAATCGGATATGATACATCCATATCAGCTACCAGTAGTTTATCTAAATCAAAATCAACTTTTATTTCTTGCTCAGGTTTCCCAGATATGGAAATTTTTGAAACTCATGGAACTCCCTTGATGATGCTTTCTAATTCTTTTACCCTTTCATAGAGTATCTCAGAAGAAAATGGTCACGAAACATTGAACTGATAGACGGGCATCATCATCATATCTATTTTCATTGGCATTGGTGTTTTGGCATCAGCAGGGAGGGTTGAACTGACTTGATCTATGACAGATTTGATATCGCTCCCAGCATCAAGATCTTTTGTTTTTCAATCAAATTCTACAAGGATAGAGGATACATTGTAGTAACTATATGAGTTGATGTTTTTGATCCCAGAGATTCATTTAAGTTGCCTCACAATTTTGTCTGTGACTTGTTCATCTATGGTTTTAGGATCTGCGCCAGGGTATGTCGTGATGATGTTATAGTATGGAATATTTACGGAAGGAAATGCTTCTTTTGTAATTCAAAACAATGAAATTAATCCAAAAATAGTTCATATGACAATGAATAATAGTATGATCAATCTATTTTTTTTGATAAAATCAGCCATTCGTTACTTTTGAATTATATCTCCAATTTGGAGACCAGATAAAACATGCACCATATCGTTATTTATTTCGCCGATTTCAACCTTTACTTCTATTGTTTTTTTGGCTGTTCAATCAACAGTAACTCAGGTAATCTCTTTGATAACATAATGGCCATCAAGCCTCGGTATCAAAAAAGACAAGGGTATTCGCACCTTTTCATCGATGAAAGGACTAGAAAATGTTATAGTTACTTTCATTCATTCTTTATAAAGGTCAGATGTTTTTATATTCAATAATTCATAATTATAGTTCTGCGTTATAGCATCTACAGAGTTTCCTTTTGTATCAATATTACCTATTCCAATAAATCTAGAATCTATGTATACTGAGACTTCTTGGCCGATTGATAGATCTTCTGTTGAAAAGAATTGTATTTTTAATCAATCCGTATTTTTTGGACCGATAACACACACTGGCGTCGATGGACCAACTTTATTTCCAATGTTCACAGAACTCATCTTTACAACACCATCAATTGGCGAGTAGAGGGCTTCACCTTCGAGATTGTTTTGTATGGTTTTATAATTTTGTTGTACGGTGAGAAGCTGTCAGTTTGTTTGCTGTGTTTGTACATTTTTTGAGTTTTGTAAAGTAGCAAGTTGATTATCGTATGAATCAAGTGCAAGTTGTAAACTATTAATTTGAGATTGTATGCCGTTAATTTGTCATTCAATACTAATATCGCTCATTGCTTTTTTGTTTCTATCCAGAGATGCTAGTTGATTTTGCAGTGCCGTGATTTGAGAGTCATATGTATTACCGATTGTGCCGAGGCCAGCAACCGTTGCATCATATCCATTTTTTGCTTGCAATAAGCCATTTGAAATATTGTTAAATGCACTGTATAATGCGTCAATTTGCGGTTGCGTGAAATATCTGGAATCTGAAATAGAATTGTTTATCACATTTGCGACAAGGGTGAAGTACGTGATAATCGTTTGGATGTCTATACTAGCTTGCGTGGGAGACACATTGTCCAAATTCCTTACAAGATCGTTCATAACGCCGTAATCATTTTCTATTTTATTTACGCCAAATGGATCTTTACCACCCACATATGGTTTTGCATATTTTACTTCCTCTGGATTAGTTATTCCAAATGTTTTGTTCACAAGTGAAAGTCAAGCGTTTGCAGAATTTTGTATTCATTGTATTTGGGTAGATAGAGTAGTATCTGTTTTATTTGTATCAATTTTTTGCTGTGCAATAAGATTATCAAGTTGTGTTTGTAAAGACTCTCTTTGGATCGAAATATCATTCGCTGAAAGCCTTTTTTGTTGTTCAAGATTTTCTTTGTTTTGTTGCAACAAAGATAGCTGTCTTTGGTTCGTCTCTTTTTGCAATATTATAGATGATATTTGGATATCAACATTTTTTAATCATGCATTAAGCGCATCTGAAAGGACTCCAACTTGTCTGCCTAAAAAATCTTTTTGAATTTGTAGGTTTTCTGTTTGCAAGTCTTGTGCAGGAACGAGTTTCGCTATAAGATCACCAGCATGTACAAGTTCTCATGGTTTACAAGAGAGCGTTTGTACGATACCTCAAATACTTGGCATTATCGTCGCGCTGTTCGTTGCTACAATGATACCATTTGCTTGACCAGTTGCAGTTCAGCCACTTCCAACTATATGCTTTTGTGGTCAGACTATCTGTGTTGGCGTTGTTTTTGTCACTTCCTCTTTGGTATTATTTTTTGTGTAGATAAAAATTCCTACAACGATAACAAGAAACAAAACAAGTAAGAAAAAATTTTTTTGTCGGGTTTTTCACATGGAAAGATACTATGCAAATATATAAAAACTGAACTATGTTTCTTATTTAATACATAAACAGAAGTATATCAAACTTTTGAACAAAGTAAAGACATAATTTACAATATCTGAAAATCATATTGACTATAATACAAATTTATGTATTATTCCTGGATAAACATAAACTAATCAAAAAAAATAAAACAATGAAAATTTTAAAAGTCCAACAAATGCTCACGCCAGATAAATTTGTAGACAATGTCTGCAAAATGGCAAAAAATGGGAGGAATCCCAACCAACAAATTGCGTTGGTCGACGTTGTAGAAATCCTCAAACATTTTGTATCTTGCGGATATGACGCGGAGAATAGATACGACGCCATGCTCAAACTTACGAAATTAGTAGAAGACATTCTGATCCTAAATGGATTGGAGTTCGACCAAAAGGTCGATATCTTCGAAGAAAAATTCCGCGAAGGCAAACCGGTCATAGAAAGAGACATTAGTATTTCTTTCTCGCTCGTTGGAGTATACTTTGTATTCGGCTGGGCAACTAACCTGCCAGGTATACAAATGGTATATCAACAACGGCAAAAAATCTACTTCGCCGTTCACTAAACTACTTGTTTAATGCAATCAAATCGTCTCCGTTTGTGTAGACGATTTTTTTTAGATTATAGGAAAATCAAAACAATGATTAATGTTCAATGATTAATACTCCTTTTTAATTAAACATTAGTAATTCATAATTCATAATTAAAATACCCACCGCTTGTCTTTTTTCTTTCTACAGGCAGATAAAAGCGACTTGTTCAGAGCTTTTTTTTCTTTCTCTTGTTTTTTTGTTCGATACCTCTATATAAAAGTATCTATTTTATTTTTTTGAAAAATATTTGATGCAAAAACAACTCTGTTGACTGGAAAATAAAGTTATTTTTATAACATGATGAACAAGCGGTATGTGAAAAGCGACTGTGCTGAAAGCCGTTGCGAATGGTGCAAAGGTTGCATTTATTGGGCGCCGTGAAGCAGAATGAGCACAGGTAGTGCACGAAGCACAAACAATTATCGCAGAAAACCAGCTAAATTCAGATCTTACAGATGCCATTTTTTTCCAAGCGTGTGATGTAACCGATTTTCCTGCTTTGGAAAAAGCAGTACAAAATATACTCACGAAACGATGACGTATCGATGGATTGTTTTGTTGTGCAGGCACGCATCTTGTATGAGATATTCTTTCTACGTCGCTTGAAGAGTGGAATGATCTTTTCAAGCTAAATGTAACAAGTATGTTTATGACGCTCAAATATGTCCTTCCCACAATGATGCAACAAAATGCAGGTAGAGTAGTGTTAATGTGATCTGATCAGTCGTTCATTGGGAAACCGCAGAGTAGTGCGTATGGTGCAACTAAAGCTGCCATTGGGCAACTTACGAAAAGCAGTGCGATTGACTATGCAAAATATTCTATAGGGATAAATGCAGTTTGTCCATGAACAATAGATACTCCACAAGCTTCCCGTGCTGCGGATGCATTTGCAAAAGAAAAATTTGGATGAAATATCACCCAAGCACGAGACGAGTTTAAGCAATCTCAGCCTATGAAGCGTTTATGAACTCCCGATGAGGTAGCAAACCTTGTTTGCTACTTGCTCTCCGAGCAATCTTCGTACATGACAGGTGCACTGGTGAGCATCGATGGTGGATATGTCGCCGGATAAGTTGATTTTTTTCTATGATATGGTATTTGCACTTTTTTCATATGACAAAAGATTTTTTAGTATTGACTTTTGATGTTATTGTAGTAATATAGCGCCCACGCAAATTACTAAACAAACAAATTAAAAAAATAAAAAAATGAGCACATTAATCAAAACAAAAAGGGGGATTGGATTATCAAGAGTGTATAAAGGTTTTCCAATTACTCTTGGCAAAAGACAGCTTTCAAAAGTACAAGACATTTGTCTTCAAATTGAATTATTCAGATACAAAAACGGTTCTATTCAAATTCTCCAATCATGGGAGGAAAGAAGTAAAGACTTTTTGTACTCTAAATCGCAACTGGAAGAATTAGCTCAACATAAGAGATTTCTTATGAGAATTATTATTAACCAGTTCAAATTCATCATCCCAATCGGGTATGAAAATCCTTGTTTCTATGAGGGCGGAAAGTTTCTCAAAATGCTTCGCGAACAAAAAAAGATTTTGAGTATTGAACAGACTCTCCTCCAAGACGATTGCTGTCTTGCTTTGAATCAAGCAGAACGCATAACCAAAAAACGGATTGAGAATGGTGAAAATCTTATTTTCACGTCTGAAAGTATCATCAACTATCTTCCGGAAGATATTGGAAGACCTGTTATTTTTGATACCGATCTGATTCGTTTCTTCGGAAGAGATCGCGAAAAAGGACTCTATCTGATTGAAAATGGTGTGGGGATGAGAAGTTTGGAATTGTCGTAATTTTGACTAAAAATAAAAACAGTGGTTTTATACTGCTGTTTTTTTGTAAATAATGGCTTAATGGAATAAATGGTGTGGCTAATAATCTAGAAAACAGTATATAGGAAC
>CAZMFL010000015.1:0-16552 GCA_964565575.1 uncultured Candidatus Peribacteria bacterium | reverse complement strand
CAATCCCACGCCATCTTTTTCAACAAAAAATTTGGTATAGCATTTTGCTCTTTTTAGCAATCAACGTATATGCTCTTTGTCAAATGTTCTATTTTGATGTAACGGAAAAAACGTTCCTTCGTTTATGGAAATAGATCTATTTGAAAGCTGAATATTTTGGTCCTCTTTGGCTACGATACCGACTTGTATATCTCACGAAGGAGTTGATTTTACGGTATACAAGAACTTGTCTCTAGGAACTCACAACTGCTCTATCGCACTCATTACGAAATTTTCTGCCAGAGGGTTATCATAACAAGCAATCCTTTGCTGAAAAGCTTCTTCATCAGTTGGTTCAAGAGCAAACGAAAACAATATTTTATTTCAGTGGACGAATCATGTATTTCACATATCTTTAAAATATTCTACTATACGATAGTCACCAAAATTACTCATGGTTTCTCACAGCCACAAGTATGTATTGTCAGATAGCTCTTTTCAAAGTGTAAACCTTTTTCCATTAAGCAGAAAATTTTGGCCAAATGTCGCATTCCAGTTTTTTTTCAATCTTTCTTCTGCAATACGAATCATTTCACTACTATAATCCGCTGCAACATACTGAAACGGTTTATCGATTCACTCTAGCAATAAAGCAGCTTTTTCTCCATCTCAACATCCGAAATCAGTGATATTCTTCCCCAAGAGTTTTTGTATTTTGTTACGTTTCTGGACAATCAACTCTTTTTCTGCAATATAATGTGTAGAATACTCACTTTCTGCAAGCTCGTTAAACAACTCTGCTGCCTTACCACGATAAAAAAAACTAGAATCTACCGTGTCGTGATAAAATATATTTTGTAAAAAATAATCTCTTTCTTTTTCGGTGAAAAGCGGTGGTGTTGTATTGTTGTTATCAGGTTCACGTCCTGGTATCTTTGGCATATTATCCTTTTTTTCGGGTTAGATTAAACAATGAGGAAAGCGTATCAAATAACATTTTGCTTTTGATCACCAGCCCCATCATCTCATTTTGATTGAACATAACCATCAATATTTTGTCCTCTCAATACAAATTTATCTCATTCGTCAAAGAGAAATCTGCGTCTTCTATATATTTTATCGTTGTCATTGTATCGTATGCTTTTTGATCAATATTTGTTGCATAATCGCATGTGTTCTTTTTTAGGTCTGCTGGGATAATTACTCTTGCGTGGATGTGATGCTTCAATCTACGAGGTAAATATTCATAATTAAGCCATCTTTGGAGTGTTTTCTCTACCTTCCCATACCCCAGAAATGCTTTTAATTCACTATCTGGATATTGCAATGTATCCTCATAACACATTTTGATTCATTCTATTCATTCATAGACTTGTACACTAGGTCTTCCTTGATCATTTGCAGTCAATGCCAAAAGATCACTCATCACTCCTCCAAGCATATCTGTCTTGGATTGCGAGAGTTCTAGCAGTTTATCGGGTGAAAGAGGAATATATTGTTTCACCTTATTTTTGGTTATCTCAACAATAATTCCTTTTTTGACCAAAAGTTGTAATGTAGAATACACAGTTACTCTATTTTCATCTAATTTACGAGCTATTTGACTAGCTGGAGCTTGTCACAACTCCAACGCACATAGATAAATCCTAGCTTCTGAAGCCGTAAATCATTGCTGTTCTAACACATATCCTAGTGGGAGCATCCTCTCTGCAAAAATAATTGTAAATCACACCAATAATTATATGCACAAACGCAAATAACGCAAATTTTTGACAGAGGAATTATCCGCTGTGAAAGTGCGATAATACTGTGAAATTCGGGTAGAGAAAAATAGTTACCTTCTGTGAGGGCTCAGGAAGGATATTGCACAACTGTGCATCTGAAAGATATCTATCCCATTTGCAACAACAATTTTCCTCCCTCTTGCTTTTCGCAGTGGAAAAACTATACAAGAAACCATGAAAAAACTTATTCTAGTCGACTGATCTGGGTACTTATTTAGGGCATATTATGGGCTTCCAGAGCTCACCAACGCACAGTGAGAGAAGGTCCATGCAATCTATGGTTTCTTGAGGATGCTCTTCAAGGTTTTTTACGAAAAGCCTGATTATTTTGTGCTTGCGTGGGATGCACCACACAAGACAGTGAGACACGAACAATACACCGAATACAAAGCAAATAGACCGACGCAACCTGATGATTTCAAGTTCCAGATTGGACTAACCAAAAACATCGTAGACCAACTTAACATCAACTATCAAGAGATCCGTGGATATGAAGCAGATGATATCATCGCTACCCTCGCAAGACGTGGATCGCAAGATGGCTTGCAAGTGACTATCATGACCAGTGACAAGGATTTGAAATCACTCCTTGATGAGAATATTTCATGTGTAGATCCTATGAAAATGATCACCCATACTGCGAAAACATTTGTCGATGAACGAGGTTTCGAGCCAGTTCACATGATCGACTATCTTGCCCTAATCGGTGATGCAAGCGACAATATCCCTGGTGTGAAAGGTATCGGTCCAAAAGGTGCTATCGGTCTCATCCAAAAATATCACACACTAGAAAACATCTATGCACATATAAATGAGATCCCCAAATCACTCCAAGAGAAGCTTGTAATCAACCAAGAAATTGCCCACCAGAGCAAAAGCCTCATCCAACTCCTCGATGTCCCATGATTAGTGACGACACCATGGGAGGAATTTCTCATGAAACCATCCTTTGAACATTACAGAAAAATCCTCATCGACCAGTACCAGTTCAACTCTATGGAAAAAAACATCAAAGCCCTCCAAGATATGTACGAAAAACCACAACAAATGGGACTGTTTGGGTAGACTATATATCCATTACGAAATTTATCGGTCCTGCATTCAACGCATCTATTTCCATAAACGCTCCAAATACGCCGCTTTTCGTAGGTATATGCTCGTTTTCAAGCGCAAGAATCAACTCATCAAAAATTCTTTTTGCATCCTGGAATGGCGCACTATCGGCGAAATCAAACCTCATTCATTTCCTATTTTGACCGTAGAGCGTAAAATTAGGAATAAGAAGGATCTCTCACCCGCACTCTTCTAGCGTGCCGATTATCTTTCCATCCCTATGGAACACTTGCAACCCATGGATTTTGCTCACAAAGTGAGCAATTTTGGCGGGATAGTCTAGCAGGTCTTGTGTACTTACAGACATATAGATCAACAATCAGGTTCAGATGGTCGCTTCGTATCCATATTCCGTTATATTCTCCTGCATCGAAGAACAATCCACCTTCAAGGCATCTAGTTCGTTTTGTGCTACTTTTATACGAGCGTGTTGTACTACTTGGATGAGAAAACGCAGGAATTGTTTACTATACAAATAAAATCAATTATTAATTATGAATGGTTAATTATGAATTATTAATAAAAAAGGGGCATTAACCATTAACCATTAACCATTAACCATTAAACATTAAACATTAAACATTAAACATCAACAATTAATAATTAAAAAAATGTTCTCTAAAATTTGACAAATTTGGATTTTGTGATTATAATAGGATATAAATATTTATATTGTATCTACAAAACGATGAGAACAACTATTTTTAGAAAGGTTTGAGTATCAGCGCTCGCAGTGATGTTATGAGCCGGATTGATAATGAGTTCAATGAACCGATCATCTGCTGCAACCTCTACAACCAACACGACGTTGGGTATTACTCCAGGGACTTTCTCTTTCATCAAGGATGTTGGAGCAACGATGGATAGTTATTTCTCTCACGGTCCAAACGCATGAACAAGTATTGATATTGGTACATATGCAGCGAGTGTAACTACCACTAGTGCATCTTCTGAAGGAAATCATAGATTCACTGTCTCTGATCTCCTAGGGAATGCATTTACTGTAACATTACAAAGTTCAGCATTAACTATCGCATGAGCATCTATTCCTGCTTCTGCTATTGGGTATACAGGAACTGCATGGTTAGGTACTGGACAAGCACTAACGGCAGCGCCAACATCTGCAGTAGATATTGGTACGAACCCAATCACATTCGTTGCAAGAAACAATGCGGATGGACTATCACTCTTCTCTCAAGAAATCACGATTAAAGTAGCAATTCCTGCGGCACAGAAACCAGGATCATATACTGGTTTGCTTACTTTCACCTACTAGAAAACATTTTCTTTCTATATATTCGATAGCCAATCCCCAAGAGGGCAACTATCAAAAGAAGGGATTTTCGATCAAACGAGATTCCTTTTTTTATATGCAAATCTATAAACTTGGCTTTGCGAACAAGGATTCCAACGCCAAGAGGAATATTTGTTTCGTCCTCATTAGAAGATAACGAATACACTAAGCACCCATGCATAACAAATCAGCTTGTAACAGCATCTTTCGGGAAGTATATTTTGGCATGCGCTGTTTTGGATTCTCATTTCCTCAGTAGCAACTGTGTTTTGTATCAAGTCACATATTTCCCAAAATTATCTACTTTGTCTGGTGTTCAACACGCTTTATTTTGCCATTGATCATTGGTAAGCATTCCATCGACAAATCAAATATCGACAGCAACATCCTGATCAGACCGGTTTTGTACAGCGTAGCACAACTCATAAGTACTTCACAATTTATAATCATAATTAACTGCTTTAACTCCTGTGAATCCACAAAAATCAACTTCGACTTTTTGTATGTGTTCTGATTGTTGCGCAAACGCTTGCCCATCTATCTTCACGTCCATAGTAGTTTGACCGCTAGATACTATCGCATTCTCTGCTGGTAATTTTTCGGTTGCATCCGTTGCTTGACTAGAAAACGCCACAAGGAAGCAACTCATCAAAAAAAGTCAAATATATATTTTTTTCATATACCTACACACTATAGATAAACATTTATTATTCTTTAGATTCTTGATTTTTTTTCGATGCGAGAGCTTTCTGCTGGTTGCGAAGAATTTTCAAGAGTATCAATAACAGAATCAAAAACAACAATAGTCAAATTATAGTCACAAAAAATACGGTATCGAAGATCCGTATATTTGCGCTTTGTGATAGATACCCGGGAGCCAACTTCTCATTCCCGAATGTGTCAAGTGGAAGGTAGGATATATTGAGCTTCGTCTTCAGGTTATATGACGGTATTTCATCTAACTTTCTAGTTACCAGGAGCGTCTCATCTCTCAAGATAATGCGCGGTTCAGTAAATGTCTTTTTGTACATCAAATAGTTAGAAACCGTACCTGTGATTGACACGTTTTGATCCACACTCGAGACATTTTTGAGTTTAAATTGTACAACATACTTCCCATCTGTTGGGTCTATATAATATCTGATCTTTGGGTTAGAAGATAGGTTCTCTCATGACGCCGGATCAAAATCCACGAAAACAATTGCATTCTCAGTTGCTTTCAAATAATCTCCAACCAGCACATCTACAAATTTTGCTCTTCTCATCAAAAGCGCAAAGTTACTACTCTCTCCGGTGTTTTGTGCCGTATTTTCCAAAATTGAATAAACCAAACATCCGTGATAGACACCATCTGAACCCGTAGGATACATGAAATTGGCTTTTTTCTCTATCGTTTGATTTGCAGGAATAGTGATGATGTTCTCAAAACCTGTTACATATTGCCCAAAATATTTTGTATCAGCATCACTCAAACATGCTTTGTTCCTTCGCTGATCGTTTGTAAACGTTCCATCCACAAAAGAAATTTTTATCGTAGCGTTGACGGGTGATTTGTTTGAAATGCGGTAGCAAATATCTCAACGCTTTTCAACAGGCGTCTGATAAAATAACACACTTCCCGAGACAGTTACGCCAGATTGCATTACCGCACCAGTAGTGGCTTCACAAAATGACACATCGACATCTCCTAAACTATCAGCAAAAGCAGCTCAAGAAAACAAAAATACGATCGCAAACAAAGCATATAATTTTTTGCTAAACATTCAGGACGAAAAAAATATAAAAGTGTTTCAATGTCTTTACTTTTAGGAAAAATATGCAAATAATCAAGTACAAAATAATTGAAATACAAAAAAACAATTAATTTAAAAAAGACAGTCTGTCAAAAAACAAACTGCCCCACCAAAAAAAATCAGATTTAGTATATAGTATAAATAATAGTTCATGTATAATTTCCCGCTTTCTGAAATGCCGGTATATCTACTTTTATCGCTAGCTGTGCTCAATACGTACCTGTCTTCCCACCATTTGATCATGCAGATCTCATAATAAACGTCAGAGGAGAAGATATATTTGTATAGGTAGTTCCAATGGATGTAATTACATTTGCATTCGCGGTACCTGACAGTAGCGTTATGCCTCCTACGGTTTTAACATACATATTGGTGTTTGCTATCGTTTGTGCGTTATATTGCAAATTAGACATCTCAAGCGTCGTGTAATATCCTGCATCCGCTCAGATAGTATCCTCTACCTGAAAATACTCACTCGCTCCGGTAAAGGTCTTTTCTAGTAAATTGACCGATGAATTAACTGATGTCGCACCAAGACTAAGAGTAGGTGGTCAAGAAATCGAAAGCGATCAACTTGTAGGGGTAATCCAGTCTACCGAAGCGATAGCAGAACCCACATTTCACGCGCTATTTGTGAAAAAAAATGTAAAAGAACCATTTCATGTAAAGGTATACTGATTGCTTCATCCGTTATTTACAATCGTTACGCTCTCTGAAAATCCTGTAAGTGTCGCTACCACAGGTCAACTCGTTGAACCGGTAATATCATACGTCACCGTAGCAGTAGGCGTCAATGCTCTATCTATACGGCTTTGATATAAGGCAGATATCTCTGTGGTATTCAGTTGTTTGCTATAAATACGGATATCATCCATATTCCCATCGAAATAGTTTGCTGTCGCTGTTCCCACATATCTTCACACTCTCACTTGCTGATTGGTACTTGCAAAGTTAACAGAACTTGTATTCGTCGCAACCTGTGCTCCGTTAACATACAATATTCTACTTGTGGCTGATGCAAACACACCGACGACGTGATACCATGTTCAGGGCACCAACGTTGCCGTAGCACTAGAAGTTCTCGCTGTCGTATTAGAAGCGACAATAGTCGCCTTACCTGCTACCAACCTCATACCCCAATATCTTGTGGCGGTAGCAGAGTCTCCCATAAACATAATTGCATCTGTACCAGCTATCGTATGGGGTTGAATCCATGCAGAAAAAGTAAACGGATATGCTGTGATTCAGATAGTCCCTCTTTCCATATATTCAGTGGCGCCATCTAGGGAAAACACACTGTAGCCACCATCTTTAATCGCCTCTATTCATCAAAATCCCGTAAAATTGTTGTTTGATAACGATCTATCCAAAATAGTTGTAGTTCAACTAAAATCTCATGGAAGGAGTACTTTAAGTGTTGCATCAGTGATAACTTCCAAAAATATATTATCCTGCGTCACACCTTTTCGCCCATTACCACTAAATTCAGCATAGACAAATTTATTTCCTGAGGTGGCACCATTAAGAGTCCAGTTATATCACGTAGCGAAAGTTACCCAAGAAGCAGAGGACAATCCAGCCTCTGTATTTGAAAATCTCATATGGGTAGCCCCTTCGATATTATTTGAGAGGACAACACCCGAGCTATACGTATTTTTCGCATCATTATTTATCACAAAATCACCGACGTTGATTTCTTTTGAATACTGGATTGGTTGACGAGCATTGTAAATAGTTTCAATCTCTGGAACAGTTAATGCTTTGTTATAGATACGAATACCATCCATTTGCCCATCAAAATAGTTTGGTGTCGCTGTTCCCACGTATCTTCATACTCTTACTTGCTGATTGGTACTTGCAAAGGTAACAGAAGTTGTATTCGTCGCAACCTGCGCTCCGTTCACATACAACACTCTACTAGCTGCTGATGCAAAAACACCGACGACGTGATACCATGTTCAGGGCACCAACGTTGCCGTAGCACTAGAAGTTCTCGCTGTCGTATTACTACCAACGATAGTTGCCTTACCATTTACCAAACTTATACCTCGAAAAAGATTCGTTGCTGCAGAGTTTCCTATCATCACAATAGCATCTGTACCTGCTATCGTATGTGGCTTAACCCACGCAGAGAAAGTAAATGGATATGCGGTGATTCATATATTTCCTGTTTGCATATACTGAGTAAATCAATCAAAATCATATACTTGTTCACCATCAACGATAGGATTGGTAATTCCTCAGTAGGTTAAAAAATTATTCGTATTTGATTCGTCTATAGCTATGTCTCAGCTCATCGCTCAAACCATAATAGTTTTGAGATTAGATGTTAATCTAGTTATTGTTATAGAATCAAAAGCCGATTGTATACCATTTGTTCCACTAAATTGTGCATAGACCGTATGTACATCATCTGCATCAATCAATGTCCAAGCGTATCATGTAGCGTAGGCCACCCATGAAGCAGACGTCAAACCAGCTTGTGTATTTGAAAATCTCATATGCGTAGCACCATACACGTGGGAGTTCAGTGTTACATTAATATCGTAAGCGCGGACATCATCGTTATTTATCACGAATGTACCAACAGGTAAACCAACAGAAAATAATGTAAAATGGTTCGTCTCAAACTGCACATACGGTTCTCCATTTTCTAAGAAAACTTTTTGGGATGCCATATATGTCCATGTTTCACCATCGTTTGAATAATTGATATCAAGGAGTGCTCAGGATAGTTGGCCAGGAACTGGGATCTTTACAATTGATGATATCTCTTCTCCTGAGCCATTTTCCAATAGTATCTTTTCATCGTTTCATCATACATCGAGCACAGATAGTATATTTTGACCAGTTAGCTCATCTGCCACAGCAGGGTCTAAGAACTCAGGAGAAGCGAGTGTTCATGTAAAGACGGCTCCACTCTCTGTTTTCAAAACCGTCCCTTCAACAAAAAGCACCTCAGCACTATTCCCATCCAAAGTATTGCTAGATTGAAAAATCAAAGGTAAATCAATTCTTCCTCTAATGCGAGAAAAATCAATATCTTTCTTACCTTCAAAAACATTGAAACCAAATAAATCTTTGAGTTTGAACTGGTTTGTTAAAAAATACTCTTTGCTATCCTCTACCTGTCGTGGATTTTGTGGTCTCATTGTATAACCACCTCCATGAGTAGGCAGAGTAACTTTTATTAGTTGATCAAGAAGAGATTGTTTATACAGAACGTATTCATAATTAAATGCAGCTATTGTTTTCGGTCACAAAAATCATCAAGGTTCACCATCATCTCTGAACAGATCAATTAGATTGTGAGATAGTTGATATTGCGTAACAGCTTCTATGGTTTTAAGATCATACATTCCATTTTCACTACCAACAAACATATAGAGACGCTTTAGTATTTTTTGGAGATCTATGATTTTCGGATCATATGTTCAGCTTGCAAATTGAGTCGTAAAATAACCAGTAGTTGTATTTTGACCGCTAAGAGTAGCCGTTCATGTCCCACTGTCTGTGCTACCAGTCGTTATACCTACATCAGCGCCAGTCAACTGTATATTTTCTCAACTATTTGGAGTCGACGATGGATCGCTTGAATTAGTATTTGCGCCTGAGAATACATCTCACGAATTGCAGCTAGTAGAATCTGTTGTTGTGCCATTTATAGAAACATCACCTGACAATGATGCTCAAGATGGACAACTCGAGCTACCTGTTGTCACTAAATTAACATTTGTTTCACCAGATGTCCCAATTCCAGATATATCACTCCCAGAGCTGGTCGCTAAACCACCTGAAAACGCACTATCAGTTGTTACTATATCAACACCATCACCTGTCGTGAGAGTTTGCTCTTGACCTGTTAGCTGTGTGGTTTCCTCTCCTGTGAAAAAAGCGAAAGCCGTGCTTGGTATGGACAACAAAAAATTACTCTGTAACGAGAAAAGATAAACGATTGCCATCACCATCACAAATCGTTTTTTTGTTTTTTTGTGAATATTTTTGTAATTGGTATTTAGTTGCATTCCATCTACTATCCATAGGTAAATAACACACTATTATTATACCGTAAATAGCCACTTTCACAAAAAAAACCCACTTTCTCAGAGAGATAACATTGCCTTTTTTCTATTTTGTGATGTAGATGATATGCTTAGTTAAAATTCGACTTTTAGAATATTTTACACCACAGATTCTATCTTTTGAAACAGCACTCCTTTTTCCATCGTATCTATCATAGTTTGCGCTCTGGTAGCAAGCCCAGGCATAATAACGCTATAAAAACGGATCAGTGTGTGGATGACAACGCCCAAATCTTGTAAACATTGTTTCGCAATATCTGGATTTGATTCTTTGTCCCATGGTTTTACATCGTTCATATATTTATTTGTATACATACAAATATCATGTATTGCCCCTGCAGCACTGTGTAAATCATATGCATCAAAGTATTCAGTAATGATTTTTTCTTGTTCCTGGAGCATCGTGTGTATACTGATTGAGCAGATAGAAACATCATCTACCAGTGCGACTTCTTTTTTGTTTGCAAGGGTGATCACTCTAGAAATCAAATTCCCAAAACTATCTGCTAAATGGCTATTTACGAGGTTGATCAAGTCTACTTCTTTATACGACGCATCACCAAACGTTGGAATCCCTGCGATCAAATAATATCTCATAGCATCTATACCATATTTTTCTAGTTGTTCGATTGGGTCAACAACATTTCCAAGTGTTTTAGACATTTTATTTCCATCGTTTCCAAGGACCATTCCATGCATAAGAAGTGTTTTCGTCAATGGAAATCACGCACTTGCAAGCATTCATTGCCAAATTGCACCTTGAAATCTCAAATTATCGGGTCAAAAAATCTGAACACCTGGCCAAAATTTCTCTACTTTTTCCATATCATGAGGGAATCAAACTGCACCCAAATAATTGCTCAACGCATCAAACCACACATACATCACTTGTGTATCATCACCTGGTACTGGGACTCATCGAGGCAAACTTTCTTTGGTGCGAGAGACACTTATATCTTCCAGATTTTCGAGGAAATTTAAAAGTTCTGGAAGTTTACTCTCAGGCAATAACACCTTATTGTCTCTAAAATATGCGACAAGTTCATCTCTATAATTAGAAAGTTTGAAAAAATAATTCCCCTGGTCAAAAAGAATTGGCTCGGTTGCGTGATCTGGGCATTTTCCATCTATGAGATCTTTTGGTGTCTTAAACGACTCGCATCAAACACAATACAATCCTGTATAATTTTTTTTGTATATATCTCCCCTCTCTTGACATTTTTTTCGCATCTCTTGTGCAACAGCTTTGTGATCTTCTAACGACGTCCTATAAAAATAATCATAGTGTATATCAAATTTTTCAAAAAAATCTGTAAATGTTTGCACATTCATAGCTATGAAATCTTGCACGCTCATGCCTGCTTCTTGTGCTTTTTGTCGCATTTTTAGACCATTTTCATCTGTTCCAACATTCAACAAAACATCCTCACCAGACAATCTATGCCAACGAGCGATCACATCAGCCTGTACGAACTCTAATGCATGCCCAATATGTGGCTTTGCATTTGCGTATGGAAGCGTTGTCGTAATATAAAATGGGGTTTTCTCTGCACTCATACAAAAACTTGTCAAACCAATAAAATATGACTCTGAACAATGCTCTTTTACCTATGCGTAGCGTAGAAGAGAAAAGAGACGAAGTGAAGAGCATAGTAGGGATTATAGAAACAATTATATGGTAATTTTCCTATAATCTAAAAACTCTTTGATAAGAGTACCTACCACATATATACTCACTGAAACGAATATTGCAATAGAAAAACAAGCAAAAAAGAAGAAGCGACCGCCTCAAGAGGTAGTTAATTTTGCATATAATCCAGGAAATCTTCTATATTTTTTTGTCTATCCTGCGGGACAGCATAGATATTGTAATACGCACAGCCAAAGAGGTTTTTGTACTCCTCCATAATTTTTTCAAGCGATAACCCTAAACGAATTTGTCAATCTGGTCAGTTTTGTTCATATATTGCTCCAGACTGCGAAATAATTGCAAGATGTTCACTTTGTTTGATGGGGTTCAGGAGTTCTATTACATAGAATGGTTTCTTTTCGAGGTTCTTTGCTAGTGAATCTTGAAACCCAGCAGTCAATACATCTACAATTTTTCAACTTTTCACAACCTTTTCCAAAGGCATATCGCGCATATCACAAAAAATATCATCGTATTGATTGTTATCAAGTGCTGCTTTTACGAAACCATAACAATTATTTTTATATGCCATACAATAAATATATACGAACTTGACACATTTGTCAAAAAAAAGCCTATGAGACCTGTCTCACGGCTAGCTAACCCATGTGGCCTTCCTTCCTATCTTCGCGCACCTAGACAACCACGTCTTCTCGGAAGCTGCCCTTCGGGCAGGTACGATACCATTGATCTATTGAAACCGCTAGAAATCTGATCCAGATCGGAAAAGATGATTTTATTGTTTATTGGTATATAGCATCTCGTTTGCTTATTTCGAATCTAACAGATTTGTCAAAAAAACAGCGTTATAAATGACTTCCTGGTTGTAACTCTCCTACTTGCTCGCAGAAAAATTATTTTTTTTTGATCTATCACACCTTGTTTGGCTATTTTAAAATCTTTCATTTTAAGACAGTCCAATCTTTTAAAAACATATTTTGGAATTTGCGAAGCATCTCACTATCTAGCAGGAGAATACCAATTTCTCTATTGTTATCCAATGAGTTCGGTGAGATATTCATACTCCCCACGAGCAGAAATTGATTATCAACGAGGATGCCTTTTGCGTGCACATACGGGCTAGATTGCACAAGGATACTATCATTCAAAGCACTTGGAATAGCTGGTCAGGCTGCCTCTTTTTCTTTCGGATCATTTCCCAAAATTAATTTTATATCCATTCATTGAGATTTTTTTTCTGCAAGGATTGTTTGTATTTTCGGATCTTGGATATATTGTTGATACATATAGATACTAGATTGAGCACTTTCTAAGAGGCTTTCCACGCGGTCTCTACAGTTGATTGGACAAACTACTAAATTCGGATGCAACGCATCCGTCCTCGTGGGTCTTCACGCCCAATCGTTTTGGAACAAGCTTTGCAACGAAGCTAATACGCCCGTATGGGAGCTTAAAAAAAATAGTTCCCTATTGGCACGGAAAGAACTATATGTCATATTAGCTGTTTGGATGATGAAACGATTTGGTGTAAAAAAGACCTTTGCATGCTGATAATTCACGCCCAAACGATCATCGCCTATGATATGCACAGATGGATTGTCACGGAAAATGTCTTGCAAACCAGCGAATTGAGAGCCATCTGACGCATATTGTTTGTTTTCTATAATCCCTTGAATTGGCACTTGTTTACTGCCAAGCTCTTGCATTCGTCTCTTCGCATCCTCGTAGGTGAAATTATACAACCAAAAAGAAAACGACGGTTGTGGTCATGAAGAAATCGGACTCCAAAATGATTGATCAAAAAAAGTATATCGTTGCGTCCGCAGATCCTTGTATGGACCAATTAACAACTCCCCTTGTATGCTTTCAAAACCACCCGAAATGCCTCGCTGTTGTGCAAGATAACTTTGATTACCTCTGGTAAAATCTCTTTTTTGCGACCGTCGAGAAAAACGAAATCACACCAACACAACAATTACACCAATAATTGAAAGGATGCTGAACGCCAATCGTATTCTATATGCTCTACGCTGATCCATGGTTTATAAATGTATAAAATATGCTTTTTAACAAGGCTCTTTTTTCTGCTCGCAGAAAGGAAAGAGACGAATTAT
This sequence comes from uncultured Candidatus Peribacteria bacterium, assembly GCA_964565575.1. Classification (GTDB taxonomy): domain Bacteria; phylum Patescibacteriota; class Gracilibacteria; order Absconditabacterales; family Absconditicoccaceae; genus JBDHUW01. The sequence continues at coordinate 2,742 of CAZMFL010000015.1, read as the reverse complement.
TAATTATTAATTAGAAATCATCAATCATTAAACATTAAACATTAATCATTGTTTTAATTTTCCTATAATCTAAAAATCCTGCTATGATGATACAAAACAGGATCAGAAAAACAAAGACAAAACTAGGAAAAAAATTACAGGATGTGGAGCGAGCCATCTAGATCAAGCTCTGCAAAAATCATACCACAATTTTTCACAGAATCGACCAATAAAGCACCTCTTGGATCATACAATCCCGCGATTACATATAATGCTCTCATGCTTCCCCCATGTGTTACGACAGCGACATTTTGATATGGTTGAGTTGCCAACTCTTGGATAAAATCGCGCACTCTATCAATTTGCTCTTGAAAAGTTTCACCATCCTCAAATCAGGCAAGACGCATTTCTGTCCATTTTTCACTTCACAGTTCATTGTACGAGTATGAAATATTTGGACGCAACGACAAAACATGTTCACGAATCCTAGGTTCAAGGATAAAATCAGTACAATCTGGGAAAATATATTTTGCTGTTTGTTGCGTTCTACGCATATCACTGACATATATTGCATCAAATTTCTCATCTTTCAGAACCTCTCAAGCTTCTTTTGCCTGCTCTATTCAGTTTTCAGTTAATTCTAGTTTCATATCAGCTTCCAGATCTTGCATCGTTCCTGCTACATTTGCAGGTGTCTCACCATGACGGATAAATATTAGTTTCATATACCTTTAAAGGAATGAATAAAATTATACATGATTGTAATGATTTTTTCAAAAAGCACAAAAAATAACTAGAAATATAGAAAGCAAATTAAAAAACTGTGATCATGGACAGTAAAGATGTGGCTCAAACAGTGCTCTTTCTTAGAAGAGATAGCATAGTCTACCCATAAATCGATACTTAATGTAAAATTAAGGTGAAAGAGTATATTGGCTTCATCGTGAAGCATATTCTTTAATTATTTTTTACAGCATAATGATATTTTTCAAAACATTGTGGAAACAAAGACGATGGATCCTTCTTGGAGGGATAATTATTTTTGGATGACTTGCATATTACACTGCAACCCATTCGACAAGCACAACTGATAGCATTTATTCTGGTACAGAGATAACTGTAAGCACATGAGATATCATACAAGCTCTTACGCTGAACGGAACTACTGCTTTTGCAGATACACAAAAACTTACATTTAATCAATGAGGCAAAGTAACCAACGTATATGTAAAAGTTGGAGATAGTGTAAAAAAAGATCAAGTCCTCGCAACCGTTGAAAGCTCTGATATAGACTTACAACTTACACAAGCAAAAATCAGTCTAGAAAATACCACAACCAATTATGAAAAACAAATCAGCAATCAAAATAGAGAGTTAGCATATACAAAAGCACAAAGTACTTTACAGACGGCCGAATCGAATCTAGCTAATATTGAAACGACAATTGGCGTACAAAACGCAGATGAAGATGCGAAAATCCAAGCAGCACAAAACAATTATGATGACGCTCTGCAAGAATATCAAGAACTACTTGCATCAAGTAATGAAGATGCAAATGCCGATGCTAGTGTATTATCGAATACTACTCGCACCAAAAACAACACATATCAAAGTGCCATAGAATACCTTGATAATGCATATTATGCAACCCAAAACACTCTTGACGATTTAGATAGGATAATGTATTTCACAAATAAATATGTAGTACAAGGATCAACAGAAAGGTCAATTTACATAGGTGCAAAAACGCTAAATGGCGTGAGTAAAACAGAACAAGCATTTTTACAAGCGAATCAAGATAACGAACTGCTAAAAAGCAAACACACAACACTTACTGCTCTTCCTATCGGTTCAGTAACCGAGTCTCAAATCAAAGATGCATATAACACATTAGAGAATCTTGGAAGGGATCTACAAAATCTTTGAAGTTCAGCTCGTGATATGTTTGATGGAAGCATTACAGATTCAAGCCTAACACAATCTATGATAAACAATTATATCAACCAAGCGACAAATATTTATAACAACTGAAAAACATATAAAGATAAAGCAACATCTACTATGGAATCAATCTATAATCTTGATGACGCAAACGATCTAACTACAAGCAAACAAAAGGTAGACTCTTTAAAAGTGACATTAGACAATCTTCTATTAAGCAAAAACAAAAGAGAAGCAACGAATCAAGCTACAAGAGTTACAGCACAATCTGCTGTTATAGATGCACAACAAGCCATTTCAAATCTAGATAATGGATATGATACAATAGATGTGCAAAACGCAAAAAATAGCGTAATCCAAGCACAAGCCAATCTAAATAATGTACAAAAAAAATACGATAACTATAAAATTAAAGCAAATTTTGATTGAGTTGTTACAGAGATGAATCTGCAAAAATGAGATAATATAAGTCTATCTTCATCAACGACAGATCAAAAATATATTTATGTAGAAAGTGCAGATCTCGTAGAAATCGCATTAACCGTCGATCAAACAGACATCTTGAAACTTACAAATGGGATGAGTGCAGAAGTTACATTAGACGTATATCCAAATGATGTAATAAGTGGTGTAGTTAGTGAAATCAGCACAATACCTATCACTTCAACATCATCACAATCAACATATACAATCAAGGTTTCATTCCAGAAACCATCGACTGGGAATATCCAAATTTTGGGTGGCATGAGCGCAAGCGTAAAAATAGTTACAAGCGAAAAAAGATGATGTATTATCATACCAGCAACTGCCGTAACAAAAGAA
>CAZMFL010000014.1:0-17405 GCA_964565575.1 uncultured Candidatus Peribacteria bacterium | reverse complement strand
CGATCAATCTTACGCAAAAACAGTGGCAGTGATTTAGAAAGTTGTATGATTTAAATTATATAAACACAGCGATACAAGAAGCGCAAGACGGCTCTCTGAAAATTTCTCGTATTGATAAAAGAATAAATAAATTGGTAGATAAAGCGCAAAGATTCGTTGTTGAATGAAAATTTGCTGAAGCGACAAAAGCTACGAGAAAAGCCAATGAACTAGCACAAGAAAAAGTAAGAGACTCTGCAGAGTACGCTAAGTTAGCGACAGATTTAGCAAATTTGACAGAAAGATATCAACGCAATGTGGGATTGGGATCTGCTGGTTTGGCTGTTGCAAAACAATCAAAAGAATTTGGATACCACGGAAATACATTTGCTATTGATGCTTATCATCCTGCATTTGTCAATATTTGTAAAACACTATGTGTATCTGAACCGCAATTTGGTAGCATTATAGATCTATGAAATGGTCAGCAAGCAGTTATTGACTGTCCAGAGTTGAGAAGATATAGTAACAATCAGATTGACGCCGGCTTACGTAATTTTACTCCTGATGCATACAACAAATGTCCATCTGAGTATAGACAATGATGGTTAGAAAAGTTGTTTTTACAAACGAATATGACACCAGAGCAAGCGAAAAAAAACGCTAATTTACTCACTGCGTGAGGTATTGGAGTTGGTTTGTTCTTCTTGGGAAGATGGCTGTTTACGGGTAGGTGAATTGACGGAAAGGAACATAAAGCAGGTTGATTCTTTGGTAGACTTTGAATTACAGCGTGAAGTTTGTTGTGAATCAATATGTTGTCACAGGGATTTACTGGTAACAACGCTATGGATATTATCAAATGACTTTGGTATGGGGATGTAAAATTTGAAGATTTGTGGAATGGAAAGATGGGAAAAGAAAGAATTCTAGGTGGTCGTTTTGACGTTGCTAATATCGCTTTGCGTGATATTCCAATGGTAGCACTTGCGGGTTGTTCTGTTGAAGCGCAATGAGGTGGAATAAAGGTTAATCTTTCTCAACTTGAAGCGTATCTAACTACACAACTCCAAGATACCAAACTGTCTGCTGATAGAAGAGGAATCCTTGAACAACAACTAGAAGCTATAAAGAGTTTAAAAAATGATCCACAGGGCGAACAAAAACTACAAGCGTTGTTTGCTGAAATGGGTATCACATACGCATATATTTCAGACTCTAAAAACTCATCACTTACGCTCAATGATAATTTTGATACAAAATCTAAAAACGGACAAAAACTGCAAGAATATTTGGATAAGCAGTGATCAAAACTCGCCGTTCCTGATTCTGATCCAGAAGTTACGGCTTATTTGTTGTTTGGGAAACCAACAATTGATGAGCTTGCTAAAAAAGGAAAGTTTAGAAAATTAACTGAATTTGAAAAAGCAAAAGATACGCAGGTTTTTGAGCCAGCACTTTTAAAAGTAGACCAAAAATATGCGCCAGCACTACAATTAGCTTTGAATAAAATGTCAGCTATTGATTTCAGCAAAAATAATGGAGCTCGCCCAGGATTTTCGTATGAAAATGGAATTTTATCATTGGACAGTTATGGAGTAAAAACACCAATTTGGCTTGATGCAGAGAATGAATATAGAGTTGTATGATTGGATATCGCTTTCCCTAGTGCAGAAGAAGCGGTGAAAACGGCAAATTTGTTAAACTTTATCGTTGTGACATATAATGGATCTGCAACTGTAGAGGAGCCATTTAATTTCATATTTTGAGATATTAAAAAAACAGACTGATTAAAAACTAGACGAGAGTGTTTTGATAAATCAAAAGTCGCTTCTACTATAAAAAATATTTTCGGTACAGAGGTCATTGATGGAGATGATTATACCCTCTTCCCATGGACAAAATCTACTATTAAAGATATTGGATGATCAGAACTTGCTTGAAATGCTGGTCGTACAAAATTAGTACAATATTTAAATGGTTTGAAAAAGAAAACAGATCAAACATCAATTTGGAAAAAATGAGTTGATGGACAAGCATGAATTGTACATACAAATGAAATTGAAGGATGGTACGGCGTAGCTGGTAGAGAGTTTCCAAAAGCCGAAGTAGATAATAGTTCTGCTACAAATACCAGTTCTTCAACTCCTTCAGAATCAAATGGAGCAGGTGTTACTACTGGGGCTGGTGCTGCTACTAACTGAGATGGAGCGAATAACGAAAGTACGTCCGATAATGTTAATGAGGCAGACAGTCGAATAGAAAACACACCAACAAAGGTAGAAGAAAATGATAAAATAAATGAGTATACAGACGAAGAAACCGCTAGAGCAGAAAGACGATTTGAGCGTTTTAAATGATTAGATTGAGGAAATTCAAAATTGAATGATAAAGAGCAAAGAGATATGCTATTCTTCAAAATTTGGTCACGCGCATTTGAAAAAAATCAAAAGTTTTTCACGGTTGATGTCATAGATAAAGCAGGAAAGAAAAAGTGACTTACCTATGAAAGACAAGCTGGTTTTGCCGCTCCTAAAAGAATAAAAAGAGATGATACTCCTTGGTGATATGACAATACAGTAGAAAAGAAAGCCGAAAAAGCAGAAGCAAAAAAAGTAGAAACACCTACAGAACCACAAAAACAAATTGAGGTTAAGGATCAAACAATTACAATTTCACAATTATGAGAAAACATGTCTAAAATTTGGGATAAATATTTTGTACAAAATAATAGTTTCCCTTATAAACGACAAAAGGATTGTTTTTCATCTAATATTAACAATGATTGGGTGATTGTAAATAACCAATATGGTAGATATATTCAGAATAAATCTATACTTTTAGCAAACAATTCGTTATACACATTTCAAATAACTAACCAAATAACAGAATCAAATAATCAAATTTGATTAAAAAAATTAGTAAAACTTTTAAATGAAGATATAAATAAAAAATTAGAACAAGACCACGACAAAAAACTATTGTCAGAAAAACTTGCAAATAAATATATTGGTCGAGAGCAATTGTTTTCAAATAGTGAAAATTATGAGACACAAAACAAGATGAACGTTTTGAAAGGTATGTCAACAAAACAACAAGGATTGCTAATGAAAAACGTTAGTATTATATGATCTGGTGAAGACAAAAAAGTCCAGCTTTCATTCAAAATGGATTGATGAATTCTCACTCGAACAAAGGACCGACAAATTCCATATAATCAAGTGTTCAATCCTGAAGGCAAATTTTTGACAAAATCTTTTTATGGAGCCATTACAAAAAAAATTAAAGAAGGACCATTTAACGAATTAGATGTTTTTACAAAATATAATAAAATAGAATTATAGTTTAGATGTTTTATAAGCTCTTATGTCACCTAATTCTTCTTCAGAATCAGAAAAAAAAAATAATGAAACTGAACAACGTTCAGTAGATAATTCCTCGCAAGATAAAAAACAAGAGAAACAACAAGACCCCACACCAGAAGAGCAGAAACAGGTCGATGCAGATAAAACAAAATCAACTACGGAAACACTTCTTGCAGACCTGGATAAAGAGGTGGTTAGTGATGTATATACAGAAAAAACCAAGAAAGAGATGCTCACTTTGCGTGATGATGTTTCTGCTGGTAGGATCGATGCAAAAAATGCTACAGAAAAATTAGAAGATTTGAAAAAAGAAAAGCAGGATGATACAAAACAAAAAGAAGATGCTGATCTTACTTTGCGACAAGAGGCTAAGAAGTGGGCTTTTATGACCTTTTTGCCTTTTTGAATTTGAAAGAAACTTGCAGATAAAATTAAACCAGCTGAAAAGAAAGACAAAAAAGATGAGAAAGAGAAAACGGGATTCGGATGGAAACTCCTCAAACGAACAGGCATCCTGGCTACGTGAACATTTCTTGCAACCAAATTGCACAAACTTTTCGCACAGGAGGAGTCAAATGCTGGCGCGGAGTGAAATGGATCAACCTCTTCAACTACAGAGACTCCCGCAGGTACAGAAACTCCGACAGGCACAGAAAAACCGGCAGGCACAGAAAAACCGGCAGGTACAGAAACCCCGACAAACACAGAGACGACTACAGACCAACCCACAGCTGATCAACTAGAACAAGAATACCAAAGATTATACAATGCACAGCCGACGTTTTCAGAAACATTTTTGCGCGCGTGGGCAACAGCACTTTTGTTGAAACAAGATAGCTTTGAAAATGATGGAAAAACATATTATTGTTATAAATCAGAAAATGGAGACGACTTGATAACTGCTGATGTTGCTAAGTATGAGGCATATCTTACTCAACAAGAAGAGCTTGCTAACGATGAGCTTCCAGAGGTTATATGAGAGCTTCCTCCAGAACAACAAGCGCAATCTGATCAAGTATTAGAAGAGGCGAATAAACTACATTCTGAATGATTTGATGAGTTGTATATACTTTTCCGTATGTACCAACGCGGGTTCTTGCCTACCAAATCATTTGGCGAGTGACGTATGTTAGCTCCATTGAATGCAATGTTTGATAAACAATTTGATGTAATGACTTGGTTTAAAAAGAGAATTCCTAGCACTCGTGCGAGATTAACAATTGCACAGGCATCTGACCTTTCAAAAATGCCTGATGCAGATTACAACAAAAGAATTAATATGCTTGCTAACATGGAAAATGATATCAAAAATGGGAATGTACATACCTTGAAGGATATTGAAACAAAATATTGAAGGCAGATGGAAACAGATTTAAAACTTAGGAAAATGACTCGCAAATCTCAATTCAAGCAAGTGCAGAAAAATATTGATGCAACTGTAGATAAATATGCTAAAAATGAAGCTGAAATAAAAAATATTGAAAAACAAATGAATGACACAAAAGCAGAATCGTTGAAGAAACTACAAAACATAGAAGCCGAAGCCAGCAAAATAACTGATCCAAAAGCTCGCAAAAAATTGGTTGATGATTTGCAAAAAACAACCAATGAGTATAACAAAAAGGCAGTAGAATATCAAAAACTCACTGCGGAAAAGATGAGAACAATGTCACATGCTGATCTTATGAGAATAGAAACATGATCACCACTTGCAAGATGAATTTTGAAATCAGCGTGAGGTAGCGCGAAATATCTTGAAAAATTTAGTGGTAGACTGGGAAAAGCCTCATTAGTAGTTAGTGTTTGGTGATTGGCGACAAAAGGAATAACTAGTACGAATACCGAATCGTTAAAAGAGGTTTGACTCGATGCGGCAGATTTGTGAATTGGGATGGTTCCATTTTGATGAGCATATGATGTATGAATGGCCATACGTGGAAAAGATCTAAATGGCCGTGAGTTATCTGCAAAAGATAGGTGGATTAGGGGTTGATTAGGAGTGCTTACAACAGCATTAGATGTCGCTTGAATATTTACTGCGGGTTGAGGAAACGCAGCCTCTGCTGGTATAAAAGCCGTAGTTAAATCATCAGCAATTCTTTGAAAAACTGTAAAAACGGTAGACAAAGTAGTAGATGCAGGAAAAACTGTTGAGAATGTTGCGGATGGTGTGAATGCTGTTAAAAAGGCATGAAAAGCAATAGAAACCGCCGAAGACCTAACAAAAGTCGGCCAGAAACTCTTGCCAGTATATAAGTGACTCAAAGTTATTAACCAAGTAGCTATGTTTGGTGCGCTTGGGTATGGATTATACGAAGGAGTAAAAGATACTGTTGTTGATTTAGCAATGCCTATCGGTAGATGAGTTGCAACACAAGTTGACGTGGTGACAACAAAACCAGTCGAAATTTAATTTATTTTGTATATACACATGCTATGTGAGTTACAGACAAATTGATAGAAAAAGCAGAAACATATGTTGAAAAAAAGATCGAACAGTACGATCCCGCTCTTGCAGTACAATCAAAAAATGTTTCGCAATCAGATCAAAATGATAGCGATGAAACTCCTGCAAACCAAAAAGAACAGTGAAATGACCAACTTACTGAGACTGATCAGATAAAAAATGTTTTGCATGAAACCAAAACAAATCTTGAAAATTTGAAAAATAGTGTTGTACTACCTGCAGATCAAGAGAAAACCAAAGAGTATATACAATGACTCCTTGCGTCAATCAAAACTCTAGATGTGTATGACAAAACATTGATTTCTGAAATTGAAAAAACGATTGCTGATCAAAATTATGACAATAAAAAAGCGATTGAACAGATGATTGCTGTTATAGCCGATTTAGAAAAGAAATCAGAACAATTAAGCCAAGCTGATAAGGATAAGTTGCTAGATCAAAACGCAGGAATCAATTCTTCAAATTTGCTGTTAGGCGAGCTTCGTCAAACAATTTCTCTTGATCCAGAAAAAGCAATTAAGGAAGCGAAAGAACAAGCTTTCACAGAGCTGACAAATGAACTAAAAAAGAAATGGCGATGTCCCAACTCGCTTGCTGACAAACTCCATACTCTCTTGGTTGACAAATACATAAATAAAAAAGAACAAAATATTTGACAAAAAATATTAAGTTGACTCGCTGTCGGTATCTTGTCATTAACAATGGGCAAATATCGAAAAGATTTTTTTATTAATATAGATAATTTATCATTTGATCACATCAAAAACATCCTTTGAAGTGTCGCCGATAAGCGAAAATCGGTTCGGGAAAGCATCAAAACAGGAACAATAGTTCAAGACATAAAACAAAAAAAAGATGAGGTGGTACAAGAAGCTAAGGAGTTGACAGAAGATGAAAAGAAAAAGTGAGAAGAGTGATTAAAAAAATTAATAACAAGAACTGTTCAAAACATAAATGGCAAAATACCTACAAAAGAACAAATAGATCGTGTTTTCAAAAAGATTAATGTTGCGGCAAATACAGAAAATATTCAAAAAATTTATCGCTATATAGCAACTAATGGCGTAGAGGGATGAGAAGGAAATATTATAGAATGACTTTTTGAACTTATCAGTCTTCCTTTTTCTTTTTCACGACAAATTATAGAAGCATTACGTGAAGAGTCACTCATATCAGTTAAAGATATCGTTTTTGAGGTCTGAGATGGAGTAGTTTGATATGGGCTTAAGTGATTTAAGCTTTTTGGTGCATGAGTGTCCGCAATTTTTTGAAAGATTACTTGGAAAGAGATGTGAGAAGAGCTTGGTGCAATATATGATAAAACACCAGACCAAGCAAAAGTTGTTTTAGCAGCATTGGTTTATAAAACTCAACAAAATCCATTTTTCAAGGTAATGCTTAATATGGCAGAACAGGCAACATATATTCTTACAACTGCTCTTGTTGATTGATGAGGAAAGGTCAGAAATGTAGCTAAAAATTTGGCTGATGTTTACAATAAAAACATCTCAACTGCTATGTGAAATATGGAAGATTTGTTAAGGAATTTAGAAAAGCTATGAGGCACAACCGATGTCATTGCTCAAATGAAAAATTCTACTTCTCAGATGTTGAATATAGGTAAATTGGTTGATTTGGAGATACCAAAAAATTTAACAGGAGCATGATTTGAAGAGTTTTTAACTCATAAGTGATTAAAACTAGCTGATTTTCCTTCTTGAATACAAGAGCTTAAAAGCGTGAAGGGGGTTATAGATCAAACAAAACTACATAAAAAAATTGCAACAGAAGTTCCATGAATTTGTGGAACAGCAACTGTTGTAAAATGACAGAGATGATTTTTCAAAACTTTGAAAACAGATGTTAAATGATTTTTTCAAGGGGAAGCAAATCCATTTAGGATGGGAGATGAGGCTGCGAAGTACTTAGATGAAACCGGAAAACTTTATGGAGACGTTCTTGGTGGAGGAAAATTGAGAAGCAGTATTGCGAAGTTACAACTGTCTAGGAAACTTGTAAGCTGAATACACGATGCTGAAAAAGCTACATTTTATGCAAAAGATGTACAAACTGCAGAAGATATGATTAAACAAATGAAATTTCTTGCAAAAGAAGCTCCTTCTACATTGAAGTTTCTTATAGGGAAAACACCACTTTTTTTGGTGTGATGAATGGCGCTTGCGCAGGATGGCACGCCAACTGAAAAAATGAAAAACCTTCTTCAAGATATGAAATGATTGATTCCAATTGTTTGACCTATTATGATTATGCATGATGCAGGTACTATGCAGAAAATAGACATAGCTCAAATGACCGTATGAACAATATTGCTAGTTGCTGATTGATACTATATTGTGAAGGCGTGAGCTAGAGCGGGAAGAGCTTGAGTTATGAAGTATTTAACACAACCTATTGTAGATGTTTATGAGATTGGAAAATTTGGATTAGATGGCTTTAAGAGATGATGAACTCTTTTGAAAAATACAGTATCTCTTGCAGAAAAAGAGTGATTTTGGTCGTGATTGAAATGAGTGTGAAAAGCACTATTTACCAAAGCAAGACTAGGGAAAACTGCTCTTGCGTTATGATGTATAACAGCTGGTTACCTTACAATTGATTATTTTTTCTGAAATGATGTTGATGATGATACAAAAGCGAAACTTGCTGAATACGAAAAAGATCCAAATAAGTTAGATACAGAAGTGCTTGCACAATGGCCTACGCTCGATCAGGAAGAAAGGAATGATTATCTTAAAGCTGCATTAATAGCTCGTGGATGATTTGCAGCAGAGGCATTGGGGGATCTTGATGTAAAATACGATGCAACCAAAAAAAGGTATCTAGTCCAACTACCTGAGGTACTCAATGGGGATCAAAAAGATTTGTTGAAAGAGACGCTAACTAACGCACTATCTGATTTGCAACCTGACGCATCTGTATCTATGCAGTTAGCTCCTCGTGCTATCGTAGAATATCGTAATAAGCTCAATGAACTTTATAAGGACAAACTAGAGCCAGATAAAACAAGGTTAAAGAAAGAGTATATACAAACTATGTGATATGATGCCGATGCAATATTGTCAGCATAATATAAAAATAAAAAATATTTTTTATAAAATTAACTAGATACTATGACTGTAGAAGACGCTAGTAAACAAGAAGTTATACCACCAACGACAGAGAAGGTTGCTGAGACAACACCTCAAGATAATACGACAACAGATGCTTTAAAAGAAGTTGAAACAGGGGTTGTTACTGATCCAGAAAAACAAGCACTTCAGGAACACGAAAAAACAATTTTGCCAGCTGATGAAAGTATGCGTATCAATGGAGAGCTTTTGTTAACGATAAAAACAGAGTTGGAAAATACTAACATTGGAAGCGAGAAAACCGAACTTTTGTTGTCAAAAATAGGTGAGTTGACGCCTCCTACTATAGCTACAAATATTAGGACATGGTGAGAGCGCGTTAAGAAAGCATGAAATTTTTTAGAAAAGTTTGGATTAAAATTGCCTTCAGAAGAGATCGCTTGAGTAGCCACAAATATAGCAGAAACAACCGATCAAATAGAAGATGCAAAAAATCAATTAGACAGTTTAAAAAAAGAAGCTTCAGATGCTTTTCATGCGCTTGTGGGTTGAAAGATGGAGAGTATCACATGAAACTTTAAAATAGACCAAGCTTTCTGAACCTTTGAAAATAAGATGAATGAGATAAAATGACAAACGTGAATTGATGAGGCTACTCACTATGCATGAGTTACTGTAGCTCTTTCTGCATTTCTCTCTGCACTTAAACAACCAACAACAACTCCTGCTGTTGCTGGATGATCAGTAGCATGAACAAGCTCAACAGAATCACAAAAATTAGAAGATGAAGAGCTAGGAGATGATAACGACTATACTCAAGATTTGGTTTCAGATAAATTAGAAACGAATCGTTATCCAATTTGATTGCCTATTAAATGATTTACTAAATCGATGGTGACGAGTGATTTTTGACCTCGCTCTGCGCCTAAACAATGAGCGTCTACAAACCATAAAGGTATTGATATAGGTGTAGCTGATTGAACACCTATCTTGGCGCCAGCCGATGGAAAAATAATTTGAGTAAAAAATCAATGAGATAAAGTGGGAGCTTGATTATATATTGATGTGGATCATGGCTCATTTATTACCAGATATATGCATCTTTCAAGGCAAGATGTAAAAGAATGACAAATGGTGAAACAGTGAGACGTTATTGGGGCTAGCTGAAATACAGGGAACTCTACAGGCCCACATCTACACTATGAAATTAGATATAAATGACAAATAGTCGATGCAAGCAAAACAAATGCTAAAAAATATCTTGCAGTAGATCCCATGCATTTCATCGATACGGAAGGGGATTGAAAAGTGCTAGCTATGAATGATTATAAAATCATTGAAGGGGCAACTCCTGCCGTTGCGTAAATTTTTTCCCCGACTCGAGTCGGGGAGTGCCCGTACTATCTAAGGATAACGAGTTTACAACGAAAGGACGGGCAACAACTTCGTTGTCTATTTTTCTTCTGTTCCAATTATAAAATATTTTCCAGAACAGCTATCCAAAAATGTTTCTAGTGAGAGCTGTTTTTTTTGCGCTTCCAATGGGTCGCAGACGATCACACTTGTTTCATGCCCGTTAAAATCTAATCATGCAACAATCACGAGATGTCCTCATTTTTTTTCTTTTTTTGTATCAAATTGAGCAGTCACGCTTGTTATCATAACTTTTTTTTCTCAATTATTGTTTTTCCTCAATAGATCTTGTGTGAGGGATAGAAACGTTTTTTTTGAAAAATCACCAATTGAACCCTTGATCGAAAATCAGTTTTGACTTGCTAATTGCTCTGCAATATGGACTAATCAACTATGATATCGTCAAGTCTCTTTCGTGAAACAAGGGACGGTTTTTTGTTCTCCAGTTTGTGCGTTGGTATATGTGATGGGGCTATTAGCATATTGAATAGCATTTTTAAATGTTGGTTTCCACCCTGTTTCATCAGATTTTCAAAAAAATCACAAAGCCATTAAAACACATGCGACTCAACAAAGTCTACCATTTTGTAGTCAATCGTCTTTTCATGATCGGAAAAATATCTCTTCATCAGATAGTCACTGAGAGCGTAGATTTTCTTCTCAAATTGAACTGATGCAATCTATATCTATTTCATAGTGATATAATCGGTCAGCAAATGGATTATTTCGATCCCGTGTTAAAATTGCAGTTATAGGTCTAGTGCCTTCGTAGGTATAGTGGTGTTGTACCGGTACATATCAAGCATCATGCAACCCAGTAAAATAGATACTATTGTTGCTTACGGCTTGTTCATCTCATATATAAAAGCCAATATGTTTATGCATTTTATCGTATGTTTCTCCATGATGTGCCTCTCGCACAAGAATACTCCCCACAGGAATTTCTTGGTGTGGAGTAGTTGGATCAAAATGTGTTCGTCCTTTTGTTTCTAAATCGCTTACTATTTTTTCTACATTTGCGCGTCATACTGGAGTCAGATTGAACTGTTTCAAGACATTGCTGACAAAATATGCACAGCCAACTGCTCACTTGTTGAGAATATCTTTTTCATCAATATAAAATTCTTGAAACATGGTCGTTCAGATCGCATTTTTGATTGTTTGGATATATGTTTTGTAATAGTTGATTTGCATACGACAGGTATAGTTATTTTCCCTGATGGTGCAATGTTTTTTTGAGCAGTCGTTCTTTATCGCTGTAATAAAAAAACTAGAGGGCTACTCTAGTTATATATTGTTTAGGCCTTTTCTAATCGCATGTTGGACAATCTTGTTCTTTGAAGTTGTTACTTTGTTCTTTTGCTTGATTGAGGAGAATTTCCTCCCTTGCTCTCGCCCCTTCTTCTTTAGCTCTGATTTCAACAAGATCTATCTTTAATTCTTCGATTTTGCGTAAAATTTTTCCTTCTTTTTCATCATATTTACATCTTTCTTTTTTGGCTTTTTCATAGCCTTTTCGACTGTCTTCTGGACTGCGAGGAGTGTTGTCGCAACAGCATGAAGATATAGCTATAGCTATGCCAGCTAGAAGAGTGGCGCTTTTGGGTGATAAATTATACAGTGAGACATGTTTTTTGTCCTGATCTATACGAATTTCCTTTTTAGTTAAAGTTTTTTTCATAGTGTAAACGAAAAGTAGATAAACTACGAATATAATACATAAATAACACAAAATGTCAACCCAAAATGTGCATAATATCATAAAGAGGCATCTCTTTTTTCGCCTCTTTTTGAACGATATTTATAATAGGTGTATGTACTTTATATGCTTAGAAAAATACAATGGTTACAAGTTCGCCTAATAACCGAGAAAGTGAGAAAGATGTTTACACAAGTCTTTCTAATGATGCACTTGCTGAGAAAGCAAAACAAGCGTTTTTGCAGAACGATTTTGATAAAGCAAAAAAAATTGGTGATATTTTGGAGGCTAGAAAAAATAAAGATGATAGTATGCCTCTCGTCAAAGATTCAGAAGATTTATCTAAAAAGTATACCGATTTGATGAAAGAATGGGAAAAGACAAAACCAAAAGATAAAAATAAAAAAGAATATAAAACATGGCTAGAAAATAAAGACAAAGCTATGAAAGTTTTTTTTGATGAGGATATGAAAAAATATACAGATTGAATTCAACAAAACACAAAAGATTTAACTGCAGCGAAGGATGATCAAATCAAAAGTTTACAAGATAGATTAAATGATACTATTACTACAATGCCGGAAATGAAAGAATATTTATCGCTAAAAAGAAGGAAGTTGATTTCTATTAGCACACATTTTAAAAATTTTCAAAAAGAAGGAAATGATTACCCAAAAAATTTTCTAATTTATGCGATGTGATTAACAAGTACTTCGGTTTTTGGAACTAGAGAAAAACTAAAAAGATGAAGAGTAAAATTAATGTGGAAGTGGAAGTCTGACAATATAAAAGATTGACTTTCTGTTTTGGAAGAAAGGATAAAAATTAACGCAGATGATAAGGCTTGGACAAAAGCTCTTAAGATGCAAATAGCTGATCAGCTTGTTGAAGCTAAAAAAGCATATGTTGAAAAACAAAAAGAGAATGTTTGACTGGCAGCATAGTTTATCTTTTATGAAAAATATAATGATAACATCACTTATACAAGCAAAACAGTATGCATATGAAAAAATTAGCCAACTTACGAACGAGGTGATTTCTGAAGATGAAAAGGCTCTTATTGAAAGTGCAATTGAGCAATCTTTTTTTGACAAGATAGAATGAATGATTCCAGAAGAACAACTAGAGCAAATCCAAGCAGAAACACCTGAAGAATTTGATGCGTATATGTTCAATAATATACCAAAGTATGCAACTTTGTTAGAAGAGACGGTAGCAGAATTTTTGGCAGGGTATTTAACCGAAGATGATGAAGTAGAGGAAGAGATAGTTATAGAATAAATATAATATAAATAAGAACGCAAACTTTATATATTTTTTAAAACACAATGGCATCAAACAATCCAAAAATGAAAACAAATCTTTTTAATAGCATACAAGTATCAAAGCTTCAGAGTCAATTAGAGTCGTGACTATCAAGTGATGCTGTGTTTGATGCTTTACAAAAAGATTTGAGAAGTTTGTCTTTAGAAGATCAAAGAAAGATGTTGCAAGAAGCGAAAGATATTCTTGTCGTTTTGCAATCTCAATTAAATAATTCCTCTGTTGATGAAAAAACAAAAATTAATAAGCTTATTAGATTATATGGTTCGTTGATTGATGAGCTTAAAAATCGTTATAATTCTTCAAAGAAAAATACAAATTTTTTACAATCTAGAGTAACAGAGATAAAAGATAAGAAAGAAATAAAATCTAGATTTAGCAATTTAGAAAGGTGAGATAGAATAGTATATAAAGATGGATTTACAGTTGAGATAATAAATCCTACTTTCAAATTGTGAATAGCGCTGATAAAATTACACAATAATTGAGCATTAGCTGCAGAATGACATAATTCAAATGAGGTAAGACAAGTTAATATAAATGATTTTTTTAAGAATGCAGAAATGTGAGTAGAGGATATAGATAGAATAATCATATGAGGTAAACCATCGATTATTAAAAAAATTACTAAAGTAGAACCAGATGATACAGGCAAAGTAGAACCAGATGATACAGGCAAAGTAGAACCAGATGATACAGGCAAAGAAGAACCGGATGATACAGGCAAAGAAGAACCAGATGATACAGATAATAACGATTACAATCTTACTGCTGTTGTTTCTGATGTTACACAATCACAAAAAGAAAGAATTGCTTTGAAGATAGAAGAACAATTAAAAGAAGAGTATAGGGCAACTTGAAATTGGAATGTTTGAAAAAAAGCATTACTTTTTCTGCAAAGAGGGAAAAGAAGAAAGGCTCTGATGAAAAAAGCGCTAGACGAGCAAAGTAAGAAAGTATATACGATGAATGATGCTCTAGATAATGAGCTGACTAGTGCGGCTGACCGTCACGAGTTAGAAAATATCTATAAGTTATGAGCTTGAAATATTGAATCAAAAGCACAATTAGATATTCCAGAAGTAAATGAAATAGCAAAAAAATATCTTTTATGAATTCTCGACGAGCATGCTTTTCAACTTGAATTCAACCACATTGCTGAAACTGTCCCAGCATTAAAGAATGTCCTTTCTAAAGAGAAAATTCAATTCTCTTCTACAAATATTCTTGAAAAATTGAAATTGGAGAAGGCTCAATTTAATCTTATTTCAACTATTGCAAGCCAATTAGAATCTGGATGGTCCCAGGATAAGGCGAATATAATCAAAGACGCAATTGAACAATTCATGAGAGAATATCAAAAATCTCCAGAATTTTTAGCGATGTTTGAGTCGGCACTGAAGGATCCTAACCAGAGAGAAACACTACAGAAACATATGAAACATCAATCAGCAACCATGAAAATGAAAGTCAAAAACTTAAACTTAAAATTGGATGTGCTTGTGTGATGAAAATCTGCATACCAAATAGACAATAAAGATCGTGAAAAAAACTGGTTATACAAACTAGGACATAAAATGGATAAAATACCTCGATATCTTCAAGTGCCAGGATATGCCTGAATTGGCGTGCTCTTATGAATTGGGTGAGGCGCGGTTTGATTGGGAGTCGTTTGAACCTCTATACTAACTACCGCTGCATTTTCTGGGACGACAGGATTTGTGAATTTTGTGAAAAAATGGACTCATTATTCAAAAGAACAAAACACCCATGAAAAAAATATTGTAACAGATCATACTGCTGAGCTGAAAAGGATAGAGAATTTGAAAGAAGAAGCATCAAATAAAGGAGTTTTTAATTGGATAAAGAGATATAAGGCAAAAAGACAACTTGAGTTATACAACAATGCTACACAACAAAATGTTCGCGTATCAAATGAGTTAACTGACTTGCTTTTAATCTCCTCAACCAAAATTTGAGATCTGCCAGTTACAGAAAAAGTTGCTCTTCAAGCTATTATGTTGGAAGCCAAAGCAAGATTGGACGTCTATAAAGAAACTGGTCATAATTTCTTGGCGTCAGACGATAAGGAGAAAATAGAACAAGATATGAGAAAACTTCAAAAATCACTTGTGCTTAGCACGCAAAGACAATGAATATCACTTGTTGCTTTGGATTCCCTTGTTTTAACAGACATTGCGGGGAATTCTGTTTCATTAGATTCCATTAAAAAAGATTTACAAGGAGATTACGATAGATCGCTTACAACATTTACTTCAGAAAGGAGAAACTTGGCTGCTAAATACGGACTAGGTACTGCTCTTGTTTCAGCGGCTACGGCAGTTGGTATTCAGGCAGCGTTTGGAACTGGTATGTTTAGTACAAGTTGACACGATGTTGTTACCAATTCAGCAAGTTCTGTAAATGCACAAGATCACTTTGCTCTTTGATGAAAGGATACGCTCAATGGGAACGTTCATGAAATTACAAAAAATGCTTTTGCTAATCCAAATGCACAAGACGGATCCGTACTAATTCACTATGGAGCGGGTACAGATGCAACCGCAGTAAGAGTTGGCAGTCTTTTAAATCAAGAAAGCACATATTTAACTAAAATCAACGAAGTAATCCAAAGCATAAATACTATGCCTCTTTCGCCAGAACAAAAAGTTGCATATCTTCATGAGATATCAAACAAACCTTGGGAGTCGCTGTGGGCTTCAAATTGATACACAAACGATTATCTCAATGGTATAAGATGTTTAGATATCCTCCAGGAATCAGCAAAATGACTAGCGGATTCATGAAATGCGACAATACATATTTGATGATTTAGCTGTGACCCGGCATTGTCTATCGCATGAACAACAGTAAATAATCAAGCAGAAAGAGTTGGTAGTGTGGTTTTAGAGATGACAAGCAAAACTGTTGATCATATTCCTTGATCTGGCTGTAAACGATGGATTCCTATTCCTATGTTCTTTAATACTTTTAAAAGAAAAGACAAAACGGATAATAAAAAAGCTGAACAAAAATGAGGAAAGGAAGACGATACAGGGAATAAAAAAATAGACATAAAAGAAATTAGGGAAATAAAGCCTACCGTTGCAGACCCAAAGAAAGATCCTAGATCTGTTTTCAAAGATCCAGATTGGAAGACAGATAAGAGAGTAGAAAACTTCAAAAAATGATACGATATAAAAACAAGATGACAAAAAATACATTCTGATGTGGGTGATTATTGAAGTGAATATCCTTGAGAAGGCAAATTGCATACTGAAGATGCGGTTATGAGAGAAATTCTATATAATTTCAAATGCTTAACCTTAGAAGATAGAAAAATTATCACGAACATGCAACAACAATGAATGAGTTCAAAACAAATAGAAGGTTATTTGACATGAGTCATATCAAAACAAAGAGAAGATGTAGGAGCGTTAAAAGAAAGACGAGAATATGATAGAATTCTTAAGGAGTGTTATGATAAAATTCCATTCTATATAGGCGGTATTTTATGAGAAAATGTTTCGGAAAAAACAAACAAGTTAATTTGAAAAGATAGAATTCATCTAGTGTGAGATTATGATTATATGAATGTTTCATGAGATTATAGTGGCAAAACTCTTGGTGTTTTTAGATCTATAAGCTGAGATATTTATGTGTCTTCCTCATATATTAAACAATATGAAAATTCTGAGCCTGTTGCATTTTGAAAAGACAAGATATTTCCAAGATTGTGGTGGGAGCTAAAACATGTTCTTACACATGAGATGCTCCATAGTATGAGTGTTGTCAACTATGCGGAAAAATGAAATAATGTATTGCAACGTCGTGTATGATTGCGTCATATGAATATCAAAAGGATGTCAGATAGGTGAGTTTGAATGAATGAGTGAACAACAGAAAATCTCACACAAAACATTTTAAAAATGTGGTATGAAGATGAGGGAGCTATAAATTATGTAGCGCCTTGGATATCTTATATAAACGAACAGGATATATTTGATGCAGCAATAGATTCTGACAAAGAATATGGCTGGTCAGATCTTTATAAAGCCATGTTATTGAGA
>CAZMFL010000013.1:0-17537 GCA_964565575.1 uncultured Candidatus Peribacteria bacterium | reverse complement strand
AGAACTAATAAATTCTAGAAAAAAACCACACCTAATTTACAATTAAACCTAATTTAAATAAATTTAAAAATTATTTTTATCCTCGCACGATAGTATTTTTGATAGTGCTTTCAGAACTATTACCAGAACGTCCAGCATCGTCTAGACGTTTTTTTGGTCAATCGGTACCTGTGTTTTCTCTCTTTTCTGTGCTCTCACGAACCTTATCGCCTCAGATATTTCACGATTGTGGATTGGCTTTCATACTCAAAGAAACCTTTTCTCTTTCCTCATCGATTCACACAACAGTCACGAGAACTTGTTGTCACACAGCAACAACATCACCTGGATGAGTGATATAACGATCAGCCAATTGTGACTTATGCACAAGTCAATCACTGTGTAATCAAATATCCACGAACGCACCAAAATCAGTCACGTTTCTCACAACACCATCTAATTTCATTCATATTTGCAAATCTTTTAGCTCAAGGATATCTGCTTTAAACGAAGGTGGATCCATGTTTTCACGAGGATCTAATCATGGACGCTGGAGTTCTTGTATACTATCGAACAATGTTTCAAATCAAATAGTGTATTTTTCTGCAAGCTGCAATATTTTAGACTCATTTCGTCATGCGAAGGTGCTCGCAGGCATTGGCAATTTCAATGGTTCTTTTTTGGATGGTTTGATTGCCAACTCTTTTTCCAAGATTTCATACATAACATCATACACCTGGGGATGAATTCCAGTCGCATCGAGTGGCTCTTTTCATGCGACAATACGCAAAAATCAAATACATTGTTCGTATGCTTTGGGTCAGAGTCATTTTACTTTTTTCAGTTGCGCTTTGCTTGTAAATGCGCCATGTTCATCACGATACGCAACGACATTTTTGGCTACAGCAAGTGTCAATCAAGCGACATATTGCAATAGTGTATAACTCGCTGTATTTACATTTACGCCAACCTTATTTACAACATCTTGTACTTTTTCGTCCAGTTTCTCTCCCAATAATTTTTGATCAACATCGTGCTGATACTGCCCTACACCTATCGACTTCGGTGTGATTTTGGTGAGCTCAGCAAGCGGATCTTGTACGCGATGGGCAATACTAATCGCTCATCTCACTGTCACATCGAGATCTGGATACTCCTCTTGTGCAAGTTCTGATGCGGAATATACTGATGCGCCCGCTTCTGATGCAATCAAATATTTTGTCGATAAATTATTTTTTTTGATAAATTCACTGACGAAACGTTCAGATTCACGCGATGCAGTTCCATTTCCGATAACGATGAGGTCAACCGCATAGTCTTTGATCATTGCAGACAATTTTTTTTCAGAAAGCCCGATTTGTGTGTCTCCATTTGTTGGATAAATCACATCGTTAAACAAAAATTTTCCTGTTTCATCAACGACGGCTAATTTACATCCTGTACGAAATCATGGGTCAAAACCTAGCACTTTCATCCCTCTCACTGGTGGAGTCAAAAGCAAATGTTTCATATTATCACCAAATACCTTGATCGCTGCTTCATCTGATCGACGTTTTTTATTACTATGGATTTCTCTTTCCATAGACGGCAATAATAGTCTATTTAGGCCATCCTCAATTGCCTGAGCAAGATATTCGACTACTGTTCCGTGTGTTTTGGGTATAAATGCAAGCTTCGCTTGCTCCAACATTTTTGTTGTATTACATTGTAATTTTACAGAAAGTTGTTTTTCATCTTCGGCTCTAGAAATAGCCAAATACGCATAAGATGGCATATCAACAATTTTTTTAGAGTAACTTCCATAGATTTTGTATACACCATTTTCTTCAAATGTTTTGGTTGGTTTGGTTTCTAATACCGCATTGTTTTCTTCGTATGTACGAATCTCATCACGCAATGTCGCATCATCACTCACCTCTTCTGCAATGATATCTTTTGCACCTTGAATTGCCTCTTCTACACTCGCAACAGATGTTTTTTTCTCACCGGTATCTTTTATAAATCACGTAGCGATCTCTTTAAATTCCTCCTTTGAAATTGCACACTCACGCAAAATATCCGCAAGTGGGTCCAATCATTTCGCTTTTGCGATTGTCGCTTTTGTATTTTTCTTTTCCTTAAATGGTCTATATAAGTCTTCTACTCTGGCAAGCGTCTCTGCACTCATTATTTGAGCTTCCAACTCCGGCGTCATCAAACCCTTTTCAG
The DNA here is from genome assembly GCA_964565575.1 of uncultured Candidatus Peribacteria bacterium. Lineage (GTDB taxonomy): Bacteria > Patescibacteriota > Gracilibacteria > Absconditabacterales > Absconditicoccaceae > JBDHUW01. The sequence continues at coordinate 15,350 of CAZMFL010000013.1, read as the reverse complement.
CGATCAGGCGAATAACATCTAATTTACGTTGTTCCAGATTTTTGGTGTATGTGTAGATATCATTGAAATCACGAAGTTGCTCATCTGTCGCACCATTTGTCAGTTCTTTACGATAACGTGCAATAAATGGAACAGTATTGCCTTGATCCAAAAGATCAATTACGACCTGAACAATTTTTGCATCCATTCCAACTTTCTGCACTATTGTATCTATAAGTTTGCTCATGATTTTTTACACATTTTGCTAAAAAAATTGTGCTTCATTGTTCTCAACCAAAACACCATAGTATTTCGCGATGATTATATGTCTTTTTCTAGAATCACTTCACGAGGTTGAGAATCCAAAAAACATTCTTCTTTGATACCGCTTATACACATCAAGATTTCGTCGTTTTCGAGGTCTACCAAAGGAACTCCCAATTTCCCAATATCGATATATTCCATGCCTGATTTCACATGCCCTGCACAAAAAAAACACGATCACGCTCCACACGCCGTCGGAATTTCAAAACCAACTTTTTCTGCATCTTCAGTGAAACTCCCTTTTTTAGTTGCAGGAAATTGCACAAGTTGCTCTCATTTTGAATTGAGTATTTTTACTGTAATATGTGATTGTTCGTTTAATATCATACGTAAAAAAAATAATTTAAAATAATTTTTATTCAGATGTGACAGATTGTTTGGAAAATTATTGTATTATTTCTCCCAACACACTAATCGCTTTCTGTTTTTGATTGTCGTACATATTTTTTTGATACGCAGCTGTATCAAACTCAACTTCTACATCTGGCTTCAAACCTATCTTATCAATATTTGTATCGTCAGGTAGGTATCGCTTTCCAATCGTATATTTCAATCACGCACCTGAACCAATATCTACGACAGTTTGAATTGATCATTTTCCAAATGTTGTTGTACCAACAACTTTCGCTTGTGCATTTTGTTGTAAAGCTCCAGCAATAATCTCGCCTGCAGAAGCAGTCAATGCATCTACCAAAACCACAATTGGTTTGTTTATATATGTTCCATCAAAAGCCGTTGTAAATATCTCAGATGGATATGTCGTGTATTTTGTTGAAACGATTACCTTTTCTTTTGGCAAAAAGTGTGATGCGATATCTACTCATTTTTGGAGGTATCATCATCCATTTCCCCTTAGATCAACTATATATCCGAGAGGATTCTGTTTTTGACAGGCTAGCAACTCTTTTTGCAAAGCGCTATCTGTCGTATCTCCAATAACTGAAATCGAAATATAACATGCAGTACCTTTTTTGTTTGGCACAGCGATACTCTCTGAAAGAACAGACGGGATTTCTACTTTTTGACGTGTCGGTTCAACCGTAAATACGCCATTTTTCCCATCGTCTTTACGTGCTTCACGATAGATAAGTAGTTTCACTTGTGTGCCTTTTGGACCACGAATCATGTCAACCGCTTCTTGAAGTGTCAGAGTATCTGTTTTGGTACCACTGATTGCAAGGATCATATCCAATGGTTGCAAACCTACCATTGCAGCAGGCGTTCACTTATATACCTCTTGAATTTCTATCCCTCATTCTTTCTTCGCAACCCCTGCTCCAATTCATTCAAAATCCTCTTCTCATTTGAGTGATGTAGTAAAATCTGCATTCTCATCAGTAGTAAAATACTCTGTATATGGATCATCAAGAGCGCTAACAAATCACTTTACACCTCACTCCCACATACCAGAAAGAGAGAGCTTTTCTTTATCAAAATATCATTCTTCTAATAAAGTATAGATCTCATGGATGCTCCCAATATATTTTTTTTCATCTTCTGTGTTTACTTTTGTAGCGAAATTATGTTGGAAAGCATAATCTTGAATATATGGCTTGGCATACCAGATAATCCGTCACCCAAGAAGCAATCACAAAATAAACAATCGAAATTTGTCTCTTTTCATGAACTATTTTTGTATAAATGTATAAAATGTTTGGATCGGGAATTGGATTTTAGGTTCTATAATGGGAGTGAGTCTTCCAAGCATCCATACTCAAGGTTGTTGAATAGCAAGGAAAGCTTTTTTTCTTGCATCAATATCCCATTGAATATTTGGATCTGAAGAAGCATTCGGATCTGTCAGTGGCGTTACAACAAAGCTCGCGCCAGTGAGAACTATTTCATCACCCAAGAGCGATGTCACTTGCTCTGTCTCTCAACTCATGGTTGTATAGATAAGTCGTCATGAACTATTGATGCTTAATGAACCAGTTTTTTGGTCTGTATGTATCAATGGCAATGTTGTTGTCCATCAATTATTTGTTTTGAGTTGTGTATAATCAACTCTGTTCGTATCTATAATATTTTGCATCAATGTTTGCATATGGACGACTTTGATTCAGACTTGTTTCTCTAAACGGATCCTCACAGCAACCTGCGCAATGGCTGAATATACCTGAAAAAGCACTCTTATCAAAATAGAAATCACAATCAATACTATAACTATCTCTATAAGCGTAAATGCTTTTTTTACTCTGTTTTTTCTCATGCTGATATAAATGACTCTAAAATGACTTTACGGTCAAAATTATTTGGAAGATATGATACATATACTGTTACTTTCAATACTTTGTTTTTATCTAGTGGTTTCCCATTATCAACGAGCTCAGAGAACTTGACAATCCTTGCAAAGTTATTTCTTTGATTTTCAACGATAGAAGGACTGGAAAGGAAACCGCTGTGCGTATAAAATGTAGTATCACCCTTTTTTACAAGCGTAAGAACGGCATCTTTCTCTAAATCATTTGGGGCGTATTGTTTTATAGTATAATTGTGCTCGCCATTAAATCATATAATATAATTTTTCCCTGATTCAAATTCTAAGTCACACATATTTTTAGTGTCGTCAATAATCACATTTGCGCAGTTCCATTTCACTCACTTGCGATTGTTGGAATCTCTTTGGTTGAATATGCTGTCAAGTGCTTCTTTTGCCAACAATGTCGCCTGTGCCCTTTTTTGGACTTGGCCACCGATGTCTACAAAATATGTAACTGCACGTAAACAGACCAAAACACCTACTCCAAAAATAAAGAGAGCAATAACAACCTCTATAAGTGTAAATGCAAGTAGTTTTTTCCTGATTGTGTAATAAGTGTTTTTCATCCAGTGATTATACGATAAATCAAATATATTTATGAGTGTGCGTGTAACCGTTTTGCGATTGCCTCCGCATCAAAATCTGTCTGCGTATGGATATATCCAGGGATGTGTGTAGTTAATTTTGCATAATCTGGATGATTATATTTGATTTTTCCATGACGTGGCATCTGTTTCATGATTGTACTCACCCATTTTTCAAACGCAAGATTATCTTGTTGATCGTGAATTAGAAATATATCATCTGCGTAGAGCAACTCTGATTCAGCTTGAGGAGAAAATTTTTCACCTATTTGTGCCAAAACACTCAAATCGTACCCCCATCATTGTTGTGTTTGGAGATATTGTAAAGCTTGAGAGACAGTCGGAAGTAAGCTCGGTAGCGTAAGAACTATTCATTTGATGCCAGTATACCCAAACTCTTGAAACGAAATAACCTGTTGTGTATATAATTTCTCGTGTGCCTCATCAAAAATTCTATTTGGCAACTCATCTTCCGGAATCCTTATATATGTATTGGTTTCAAGATGCATCTGGAGATGTAAATGGTGTAGATCAATTGGTTCATAGATAGCAAAATACGTATCCATCGTCTCGATATCGTGGTTATCCAGAGTGTGTTTGTTGATTATTCAACTGATACCAACACCAATATTCCAGATCGAAACAATGGTAGAAATAGGCAACGCAGGCAAGAAAGAAGCGATGCTTTTGGTATCCAAAACATCCAAAATCAACAACACGTGCTTATGGTTTTTTATCCGATTGATAATACTTCCTTGTGGTCTCATATCATACCCAAGGCTCGCAAAAGTTTCATGTTCAATAATTTTACCTTTTGTATTTTTGTTTTTTTCTGAAAGCTCTTTAGGTATTTTTTCCCACAAAATTGCGTCAAATGGCAAACTATCTGTATCTTCAAGAAAAGCTCATCATCTGACATAATCTCAAAGATTTTGTATATCCATACCCTATTTTTCAATGATAAATCTACTATCATAGTACCTTTTTCCTCTGAAGGAACAAGAGAAAATAAAGTAGAGAAATTCCAGCAATTCACAATCCAAAAAAAACTAGAACCGGGATCCTAGTTTTGGCTTTTAATCTCCTGAAAACATCTTTATTTGCGTGTTGCTTTGATCTCTTTGATTGCTTTTTTTACTACTTTTTTCGGTGGTACTTTAGAAACCTCCTCTCTTTTGATTGTAATTGCTTTGACTGATCTTTTCGTACGTTTAATAATCGTTTTCTTGATTGGCTTTTTGGTAGATTCTTTTGCAACTGGATCTTGTATGGTGTCTTTGAGTAGATTTACTTTTCATGTGCTTTTAGCAATTTGTTTGTCTTGTTTTTTTAGAACACGCGAGATAGAAGCTTTGCCTCATAGCTTTTCAATTGTTTGCAATGTTTCATCAAATTTCTCATGAGATGTTACTCTGTCGAAATAGATGAGTCCTAAACAATATTTTGAACAGCCAGTCGCTCTTTGGATATCAAATTTTTTCATCAACTCAGAACTACGAGACTCTCTTTGACTAGATTTCGCTTCAATAATTGCTAAGTGAGGCAACTCAATAACTTTTGAGTTTACGTCTGTTGGGTCAGAAAATGATAGGTCTAAATCTATCGTAATTCTTTCATCATTTGCTTTTGAACAGAGCGTGAATCTTTTGTATGTTGTTCTCATCGTTGGGCTAATTGTGATTTTTTCTGCTCCATCCATCAGGCTACCATACAACGTTGTGAAGAAACGAGTCGCTTCTGGATCCATTTTACCGAACAAAGAAGAATCTTCTTGATATCTAAACTTGCGAACCAAATCACCTTCTTTATGTTTGTACTCAAAAAAACATAGATCACTGTCAACATAATATCTGGTTCTCACCTTAACTCTCACATCATCACCACGCTCGTGCGCATAATAAAAATCAAGTGCCTTCGAGTCCATGTAAATATTGTCATAGTCAAAGATGCGAACTCCTTTTATATCAAGAACAAAATAATCTTTTTCCAGCTCTTCTACGATCTTGGCTAGATCTTTTACATGTACCAAATATTTGGTATCAATTCTCTTCAGAAAACTCACAGAGGCATTCAATTGAGATAATGATATTGGGGCAAATACTTTCAGCGAATCTTCTAATTCTTTTTCGATTTTTTTATCCATGTTTTTGTATATGAAAAATAAATTATTTTCTTTTCTTGTGGAATTTGCATGGTTTTATTTTTTCATAATATGAATCTAGTTTCTATAATCAAACGAAAAACAGCCCGTTCGTGAGCTGTTTTTTTGTATGGGGATTCTGTACCACATTGCAACACCTTTTCTCTGACCGAAGGTCAGTTTGCACTCATACGTTGGTTAGGTAGCTAGGCGACGATAGGATGCAAAATAACATCGTTTTTCTCGTTGTAAAAAAATTGCAAAAAAAATATTTTTTTGATAAACTGGCACAGGAGAGATGGTCAATGAAAACTGTCTTTTACGCTTTTCCTGCTTTTCTGGCATTTGTTCTGTCAGAATCTGTTAGATATTTTTTTCTCATGCGGATTGTTTTTGGCGTGATTTCAACGAGTTCGTCTGGTCCGATATATCCCAAGGCGTCTTCTAATGTAAAATGCACGATAGGTTCCAAACGCATGGCTTCATCATTTCCCGAATTGCGGACATTTGTCTGCTGTTTATTTACGGTGAGATTTATGACGAGGTCGCCTCACTTAGGATGCTCACCGACGATCATTCACTCATAAATCGGTTGTGCAGGCTCTACAAAAATAGGTCCACGATCTTGTAATTTAAAAATACTATATGCCATAGTTATTCCTGACTTTGCAGCGATCATACATCACACAGTGCGTTTTTCTATCTCACCAGCATACTCTCCGTAGTGAGAAAAAGAAGAGTAACACAATCCTTGTCATCTTGTTAGCAAAACAAACTCACCTGAAAATCACAATAGACCACGCGTTGGAATCAAAAACTCTATTGTTGTAAGTCCATTTTCTGAAAACATAGATTGCAATGTCCCTTTGCGATTTGCAATATTTTGAATTATTGTCCCAGCCAGATTGTCTTCTACGTGGATAATGAGTTGTTCAATTGGTTCCAGTTTTTTCCCTTGTTCGTCGTGTTTGAAAATAACCTGTGGTGGCCCAACTTGGATCTCTCGTCCTTCTCTACGCATCGTTTCCACCAGAACTGACAAGTGTAATTCTCATCTTCAAGAGACCAAAAAACGCCCTTCTTCTATCTCTAATTTCAATCACACATTGGTTTCCAACTCTTTTTTAAGACGCTCATCAAGATTTCTTGTGGTCATATATTTTCACTCTTTTCCAGCGAACGGCGAATCATTTACGAGAAATTCCATCTTCAATGTCGGCTCATCAATAGCAATACTTGGAAGCGGTGTAACATCTCCAACACCAATTGTCTCTCACACAAAAATAGATGGAATTCATGCAATAGTTACTATGTCACCACACTCTGCTTCTTGTGCGTCCATCCTTTGTAATCACAGCGTCGTGAAAATTCTCGTTATTTTCCCTGTCCTTTGGGTGATTCCATCATTTCCGATGATCGTTACTTGTTGTCCTGCTTTCGCAGTTCCTTCATAGACGCGACCAATTCCAAGTCTTCCTAAATAATCATCATATGCCAAATTTGCTATTTGCATACGGAATGGTTTCTCTGGATTGTTTGGTGCTTGTGGTGCATATTGTAAAATTGCTTCAAACAACGGCTCCATACCTTGCTCTTTGTCAGCATTTGTCATACCGGCTGTTGCGAAATCTCTGGGAAGTTGCACCATCGCATATCATTGCTTCGCGCTCGCATAGATCACTGGGAATGTAGCTTGATCATCTGTTGCACCAAGTTGCATAAACAAATCAAAAAGTACATCTACTACAAAATCTGGTCTCGCAACTGGTTTATCTATTTTGTTTAATACGACAATTGGACGCAATCATAACTCTAGAGATTTTTTCAAAACAAACTTCGTTTGTGGCATCGGTCACTCGTACGCATCTACTACCAAAACCACGCTATCCACCATACGCAATACGCGCTCAACTTCTGATCCAAAATCAGCATGTCATGGAGTATCTATGATATTTATAGTATTTCACTTGTATTTTACAGAGGTATTTTTCGCGTAAATAGTGATTCATCTTTCACGCTCTTGGTCGTTACTGTCCATCACCAGATCTTGTCATTCAAGTGCTTTCAAAGTACCAGACTGCGTAAGAAGCTGGTCAACGAGGGTAGTCTTTCCATGATCAACATGGGCAATAATTGCAATATTTCTAATAGCCATAGATGGTTTTTAAAAGAATAATAATTCGAAAGCAAACAAAAACCCTCGTGGCGGAGGGTGTGTAAACATCTCTACTAGCTGAAATAATAGAGAAAAAAGAGAAAATAGCTAGTGAAAATGAGTTCTCTGCTTTTAGCAGTTTATGGTCATTTTGCGAGAATCTACAACGATGGTTTATTTGATCTGGTTTAGGATATCTAAAGAATATTTGTTGTATTGTTCTATAACACTCTCTCTTGTCGCATGCCTTTGTGCAAAATACGAATTCAGAAAAAAATCTTTTTGAAAATATGCATGAGTCATCATCTCAATAATGTATTTTTTTCCATAGTTAAAAAACGATGTGCTCATCGGTGGCAGGGAAATGTCTGGAATAGCTAGCCAAACAATATCTTCAAATGTCCAAAAATAAGGTTCAAGAAAAAAGTATTCTCAATCTTGAAATCTTTTGATCCTAGTGGCATATAAATTAATCATCCAAAACTGGAAAAACAGCTCCCAATATCCTGTTGATGTTGCGTTCTTATAGCCAATTAGTGTATAAGCATCTTCTTCATATGAGATAGGTATTTTGAACGATGTTTGTGGTCAAACCTTCTGACCACTCTTCAAAAAGAAAGCATCATCAATAATATTCCAGTTTTTATCAGTTACAACAATATTTTCTGGCGTGTAGTATTTAGTATGATATTCCTTTATTTCTGAAAATGAAACTTTTTCTAATTTATTAAGATTTATCGGAGTTTTTGTAATCTCATTCAATGCATATTCATAAAGCATATTATCATAATCAATTTCAGCCAGTTCTTTTTGTAAAACAGATCACTCATAGATCACATCACTTTCTTGTATTGGTAGAATGATTTTCTGTAAAAAATAATTTTTATCAATCCAATCTTCATGCTCAAAAACGGTATATTGAGGTGTTAAAACAGCATCCATACCATAGTTGTATAGTGGAAAATCTACATCATCTAAAAAACGATGTCCAACACAATGCTCTAAGATATGTGAGACATTTTTTGCATTTTTGTACAATGGAGTTCTAACATATATATACATACTTGTAGTATAAAAAACAAACATAGAAAAACAAGAAAAAACTCCCTAGGAAAAAAATGCCTAAGGAATTAATGTAGCAAAAAATTAATACTTTCCAGAACCACCTTGCCTGCGTCCTTGGTTTTTTTGAGTCCGCATTCTATGGGTGTTATCTTTTGTGTGATTCTCACCATGTCCGGGACCACTGTACCCTTGTCCACCAGTACGATTTTTACCCTTCCCACTGGAATTACTTTCGCCACTTTTTTTATTAAATTTTCCCATAAATAATTACTAGATGAGATTGCTCCCATTTTCTCTACCTTTCTAGAGGGTTTTAAAACTAGTATTTGAAATTATAATTATGTAACTTTCGATTATCAAGTTGAAAATAGTTGTTACGACTCTATAATTCGATATAGAACATCTGAAAAACATTTGCTTTACTTGTATTATTTCTGCCATGTATGATAAAACAATATTCCTAGTTTTGCTGTTGTCCTCGCTCCTTCATATCTCTATCAGATCGATCACTCCATCTCCATCTCAATCAATTTGTTTAATTCCGCTGCATATTCGAGTGGGAGCTTTTTGATAACAGGCGAGATAAAGCCGTTTACAATCATTCCCATCGCTTTGGTTTCATCAATGCCACGTGACATCATATAGAAAAGTTGGGTTTCATCTATCTTTCAGGCGCTTGCTTCATGCGCTAGGGTTGCATCGCCACGCGCAACATCCATATACGGAATAGTATCGCTTCTGGAAATATCATCCATCAGAAGAGCGTCACAATTTGTTGCATTTACTGCGTTTTCTGCGCTAGAAGCAATTTTCACAAGACCGCGATATGTGCTAATTCAGCCATCTTTACTAATAGATTTGGAAACGATATTGCTTGAAGTGTTTTTTCCTAGATGAATTACTTTTGACCCGCTGTCTTGATTTTGCCCTTCTCAAGCGACAACCACGCCGATATGATCTGCTTTCGCATTGTCTCCTTTCAAGATAGAACAAGGGTACAGCATCGTCGTACAACTTCACAAGTTTCCATTTATTCGTTCTATGTAGCCATTATCTTCAACAATAGCGCGTTTTGTGTTTAAATTGTATGTGTTCAAAGACCAGTTCTCAACAGACGAATAGCGCATTTTTGCACTTTTCCCGACATGCACTTCGACGCATCATGCGTGCAATGATTTCGTGTCAAATTTGGGCGCACTACATCACTCTATATAATCACCTTTTGCATCTTCATCAATGATAATCAATGTGTGCTCAAACTGCGCTCCCGCATATGTGTTCATACGAAAATATGCTTGCAATGGATCCGTCACCTGTACTCATTTTGGTACATAAATAAATGTCCCTCACGACCAAAAAGCTCCATGTAAAGCCATGAATTTATGATCAGTGTATGGTATCAATTTCATAAAATATTTTTTGACAAGTTCCTCGTGTTTCAAAACTGCCTGTGACATATCTTCAAAAATTACTCCTTTTTCTGCTCGACGTTCTTTAATATTATGATAGACAACCTCGGAATCAAACTGTCCTCCCGCTCCTGCCAAGTATGCTCTCTCTGCCTCAGGAATTCCCAATCTTTCAAATGTGTTTTTTATCTTTGGATCAACATCTTCCCGTTTTTTTGCATAGCCAGCAGATCATTGTTTAGGTTTGGCGTAGACGACAAGATTTCCACTTTCAAGCTGTTCTTGTATCCCATGCAAATCAGGTCACCATTGAGGATATGACATTTCATGCCGTTTTTTCAATGATGCAAGGCGAATCTGTAACATCCGTTCTGGTTCCAGTAATTGTGCAGAAATTGCTCTCACATTGTCTTCTGAGAGGCCTTTTAGATATATGTCATATTGTATATCATCTGAGTGTTCTAATGATTTTTGAAGAGTATCTGACATAGTGTGTTTATAGTTATTTCTATATTGATTGGAATAGCATATCTATAAAAATACTATAAATGAATATAACACCAAAAAAACATTTCAACATCTAAGTAGTATACCGACTAGCCAATGAATACAATATAAATCACATCATAATAGTAATTGGGAGGGTTATTATCCATGCAATTGCGATAGATTTAACTGTTTCCATTTGTAAATTTTTCATTCATCATGTTGAAGCCATCGTTCAAGCAACTCAAGATGAGAGCACGTGTGTCGTGCTAACAGGTAACCCGAAAAAAGAAGAGAAAACTATCGTTAAAGCTGTCACCATTTCCGCAACGGCTCATTCTCCGTATGTCATTGGATGCTTTCCAATTTTGGTTCCCAACGTTTCAACAATTTTTTTTCGCCCTACAATAGTTCAGAGCCCAAGTACTCATCCCACTGTTCCGACAACCCAAAATGGCACATTTGAAAAAGAATAAATCGTGGGTAAAAATACAATGAGGATAGCCATCAGGATTCAAACTCCTTTTTGTCAATCGTTTGATCCATGTGCGAAACTAACTGCTGTACAGGTGCTTATCAGCGTTGCTCTAATCTTCCATGGTGGCGTTTCACTCGTAGCGGTATGCTGAAATAATTTTGTACGAGGAAACCGATATTTGATAGATGCTACTGCAAACATTGAAACGACGAAACCAAGTAACGGCGAAATAAGAAGAGAAAGACCGACATCTTGCAACTTTTCCCATGGTATTGTTGCCAACGAAAAACCTGAGAAAAACGCATATCCTACACTCACGCCAATCACAGAGCCGACCAACGCATGCATGCTTGAACAAGGAATAGCTCTCCATCGGGTATATAAATTCCACAACAACGCTGAAAGCAATATCGCAAGAAAAAACGCTGTTTTAACGAGAACTGAACTTTGGATAAGTGCATCCAAAGGAAAAAGGTGCGAGATACTATATGCGACAGTCAATCATCACACAAGTACACCTATCATATTTCGCAATCAAGATCGTAGCACAGCAATTCTTGGTTTTAATGCACGTGTGTAAATCACGGTTGCAACAGCATTTGCAGTATCGTGAAAACCATTGCTAAATTCAAATAACAACGCATATAAACACAAAATAACAATAAGTACAATTAGAACAGTTGGCATAGAATAAATTATTTTTTAAAAGTTATTTTGTTTGTAAACTCCATACTCATTTGTTTTTTTCTATATGCGTTAGAGAACCTATGGGCTTCATCACGAACCAAAAGCAACAGACGGTCTACATCATCGTACTCTATTTCTTTTTGGATGATTGTCCAGTTGTTTTCAAACCAATACACACATTCTTTTTCTCAAGCGCTCTTAGCAGATCTTTTTCTTGCTGATCATTTTCCCAATGCACAAAAATGAATACGCTCGAACACTGGTACAAATCGTTCTTCTTCCTGATAGAGCTGTTTAATTATATCTAACTGCCCTTTTCAGCCATCCAAAACAAATACATCAGGGATATAACTTGTGCTAAGGTCAACTCAAGAAAATCTTCTTCTGATCACATCACGTAATGCGCCATAGTCATCCGATGCGGTTATTGGTTGCGCTTGTTGTGTTAAATCATTTGTTCCCTCTCCTCACTTTCAAATCTTAAATCTTCTATATCATTTTTTGTTGAGCAATCACTCTTTCATTGAGACAACCGCTCAGGAAGTCCGCCCACCAGAAAAATGAGATATATCAGCGCATTCGATAATATATGGGAATCTAGGAAAGGCATATCTTGCTTGCAATCATCCTAACAGGTCACTCATAATATTTTCTTTTTGGAAGGTTGATGATGCAATATATCCATCGATAAATCTATCTAACAGAATTTCAATCTCGCCAAGAATTTTTTTGGACGTTTTTTTCAATGATGTGCTCATGCACAAAAAAGATTTTCCTATTCCTGAGATGCCTTTGTGTGTCTCCAAAAATTTGCCATCGGGCTGTGAAATCAGACATAAACCGTATTCAGTTGAAAAATCAGAAATCAAATCTTCTATCTGCGTATCGCTCGTATGATATTTAAAACGAAGCACATCAATAATCTTGCCTTCAAAAATATTTGCTACTGACAACACATACCATCATTCCATAGTTCTTACCTTCATGATTTGTCAAGTAATATTCGTATCCAATACTACATGTTGTTTTTCCGTGAATAATTTGATACCATGAAACACATCTCTAAGTGTCGCAGCGTACTCAAAACGTTCTTGGTCAACTGCAATTTTTATCTCATCCAAAAGCTGATTTTCTATAGAGCTCGTTTTGCCTGAGAAAAAATCGACCAACACACGAACCATTTTTTTGTTTTTCAAAATTGCTATATCATACGTATATTGCGGAGCAAAAGCTACGTTTTCAATTGGTAAAATTTTTGATGATTTTTTTTCTTCCAAATTTTTATACCATTTTTCATAGACGCACCATCATTCGCACATCCCGAAATGATAATCTCCACACAGTTTCCCTTTTGCGAAAACAGTAGGTGTACATGTTCTATAATGAAATACTTGTCTAAGATAATGCAAAAGCTTGGTTAGTTCACGAGTGTAACGTTTTGGACCAAGGTAGATGCTTCCATCATTCTTTCTGGTCCTGGTAACAAACAGAAGTGGAAACGGTCATTTGGTAATTTTGATATACACATAACTATTGTCTGCTTTCAACAAAGAGTTGTAAACTGGTTTATGTTTTTTTATAAGATTGTCTTCCAAATACAATGCCTCACTTTCTGTGGTGACAAGCATAAAATCAAGCTTAATAGCTTTTTCAAGCATTTCTTGCTTCCAGACAGATCAAGGCGCAAAGTATTGTTTTACACGATTTTTTAGATTTTTTGCTTTTCCAATATACAAAATCTCATCTTTTACTCAGTAGAAAAGATACACTCATGCTTTATTTGGAATTGCCGAAAAATCTTGCAGAACAAAAGTCATAATTTGTGTATATGTTTTTAGGTAAAGAAATAAAGAGAATTGTTTTATTTATCATGAAGTAGATTTTTTGATTGCAATTTTCTCTCCATTCAGCATAAATACATTTACGCATAAATACATTTACGCACAAATACTTTTTTATACTACCAAAAACATATGACAATCCGAAACATTCTATCCGATCCTTCCCTACAACAGAAAAAAATATTAGAAAAACTCTTGTGTCATTATTGTGGCATCAGAAAAGAAGAGATATTCACATCATACGAAAAAGAGGTTTCCAAGGACCAATATGAATCAATTATTGCATGATACAACGCGTACACAAAAGATAAAAAACCATTGGAGTTTATCTTGTGATTTGTCGAATTTTTTCAAAGAAAATTCAAAGTAGATGGGCGTTGTCTCATCCCACGTCCGGAAACAGAATATATGATACAGGGAGTAAACGAGCATATCACAGCGCTCGCAACATCTACCGAGACAAAAAAAAATATTCTTATAGATGTCTGAACTGGTTGTGGCGTACTTGGTCTTTCTGTTCTTTTAGAAAATCCATGATTTTTTGCATCTGCCTATCTAACAGAATACTATCCAGAGACACTTTCACTAGCGTGAGAAAATGCACAACAATATGCGCCGAAGCTCCAACCGCAACCAGCACTTATTCAATCGAACCTTGTTGCATTCTTGGAAGATGAAGCATACAAAAATATTTTTGCCCAGAAAAACATTATACTTGTGGCAAATTTGCATTACATACCAGATGAAACATTTGATACACAAACCGAAGACAATGTAAGAAAACGAGAGCCGCGCGCTGCTTTTGTGTGAGGAAACGATTGACTCGATTGGTATAGAGAGATGTTTGCGCAAATCTTGCAGACCGGTCTCAAAATAACAATGTTTCTAGAAATGATGACACGACAAGTAGATTTCCTTCGCAAAGAATTCTGAAATCATATAGAATTCGAAGAAATAAAAACCTTTCACTTCAACATAAGGATTGTGAAAGGCAGTTTGAAATAAGGGGGGAAAATTACGCTAGATTTTTCTCGTTGCTTTTTTGCTTTGCTTGGTTAAGCACAGCGTATGCTTTTGTCTTTTGTATAGAGGCAAATAAGCGAGAATTATCTACCATATACCTAATTCACATTTCTATATTTTTCGCTGGGTCTAAACGATCATTTGGCGAAAATCCGTATGATTTAGCAATTTCAGGAGATATTTGCATCAATCACACATAAGTCATTCATCTTCATGCGGTTGGTTTAAATTCAGATTCTATTCAAATAAAAGTTCTAACCGTATCAGAATTTACTCCATATTTTTTGGATAAGGGGATGATATATTTATCATATTCCCTTCTATTGGCATATTCTTTTTGTTTGTTAATATACACCTTTTTCCAATATAACAAAAAGTTTGTCGGAGTAATTATTTTTTCTACATCAGCAACTGTTGCACATCTTGTTCCAAATTGTTTATTATATGTAGCTATATGTACATTGTTTGCCATATTATGATAGATGTTTTGGCCTGGGCGTTGTCCAGTTTCCACGAAACGAACAATTTGTTTTATTCATGAGGGACCTTGTTGATGTGATAGATAAAGCATAAGAGCATCTAAATCATTTTGTGATAACATATCTACATTGGTCTCTTTTTGTTGTGATTTTTTTACATCATTTTCAAGAACATTTAACTCAATTCAAAATAATTTTTTGACACTTTCCAAAACTAATCTAAAATTTTCTTTCACTGATCCAAAAAAATCACTTAATCAGTCAAGAAATCAAGGACGTTCAATTTTAGGCGGTTGGTATGTCTCTACCATCTTCTAACGTGCAACAAATAAATTATACTATAAGTATATTCTTTATAGTATTTTTTGCGAGAAGTGAATATATTACCCATTTTTACATGACGTTTTCTAGTTGACATTACATAAAAAATAGATAATATA
>CAZMFL010000012.1:0-19420 GCA_964565575.1 uncultured Candidatus Peribacteria bacterium | reverse complement strand
TCATATATATACCATCTCAAGGGACAGTATACGTATATCATTTTTCTTGTAGGTCTCTTAAAATATCTATCTGCTCTTTTATATAATTTGTCGCTCTAGGAAGTGCATCAAACTGTATATGCATATCTTGTAGATACGTTTTGAAATTCGTTGTATATTTTTCAGCAACTTCTCGAGCTGTTAGTCACTCACGCTTAGATCATTTTTCCATTTTATCTTCTCAGTCGTCTGCGTCATCTGTGAGATGCCCAACATCAGTGATATTCATAACATGTATTGTCTGGTATTCTAACACATATCTAAAAACATCTCCCAACAATCATCGATTTGTAAATGCGCGCAAATTGCCGACATGAGGGTCAGAATAGACAGTCGGTCCACAAGAATATATTTTCACCACATCCTGTATCAGCGGTTTAAATATCTCTTTTTTGCGAGTAAGTGTATTGTAAAGAGTAAGATTCATTATTTATTCATAATATAAATATTTTGTTTTGGATAACAAAGTAGATGTTATTTACCACTATTTGAGGTAATTAAAAGATAAGTGAGATTTAATAATCAGATAAAATCTACTCTCCATCATCAAAATCAAAAGACAGTTGTCAATTATCCAAAGGAGCTACATATGTTTCTCCTGACTCCAAAACCAATGCCAACTTTTCTCCATATTCTCTAATAAACGACTCTCTTGTAAAGTATAATTCATGTGGAAGGCGTTCCTTTTCTACATAATAATATTCTTTGTTTGGTCAAACCATAGTTGCGCTTATTGATCTATTTTTCATCATAGTATTTTGAATAAACCAAATAAAATTTCATAATTATTTTTCGGTTGATGAGCATTTTTCCAATTCATTAAATAATTTGGCTGCTTGTGTTGAGTAATATATTTCTTTTTTCATATACTCAATTGGAGACAACTCAGAAATCTCTCTCACAAAAGTTTCAACTTGTGGAATTGAAACGCTTATTGTGCAAGCCTTTTCTTTTGCAAACAATAAAATTTCTCTATAATTCCTAATCATAGATTGTTGTGCTTGTGCTTGTGAAGAATCTCACTTCCCAATAACATTGCCAAATAAAATTTCTACTTTATGTTTCAAGACATCTAATCCCGAAATAAAGTTTGTTTTTTCAGCACTGTTTAGTGTGACATAGCAGTAGCATATGAACAACATAATTGATCACAGAATGAGCTCAATAATATTTACAATAATTTTTCTTTTCATGTCATACAGTATATATTAAAATATGCATTGTTTTATTCTAACAATCTAGTAAGCGTATAGTAAGGCTGTTGTAAAGATGGAGCAATCAAATATGTCGCGTTTTCAACTCCATATGGTCTCATTATTCCAGAAATAATAATGCCATCACTGAGTGTCAATGCCACTGTTCAAATCTCTTTTGTTTCATCCAAAAGAAGCATTTTCCCATACCACACATAATCAGTTTCAAGATATTTTTGTGTAACTGTTTTTAGAATCTTATATTGCGTTCCAAACAAGTCTACGACATAGGTACCATTTGGGTTTGATTCTAACAAATAAGTATTAATACTAGCTAAACCTGTTAAATTACCTGTTGTTGCAAACGCTCCAGTTGAAGACATTGTAAATATGAATTTGTTTTTTTCATAATTATTATTGAGATTTGAAAGAATGTCTTTTTGAATTTTGCTCTTATATAAAAGAACAGCGACTTCATATCTCGTAATAGGTTTTTCAAAATTTTCTGGTGAGCTAGGTGAAATCATACCTAATTGCAGAGCTCTATCATAATATTTTTGCCACCATTTGCTACCAGATTCATCTTGATATCCGTCTGTTATCCTAAGAAGTATTGATATCGCTTGAGCTCTTGTTAACTCATTAAATGGCTGAAAAACACCATCTGATCATTTTAATATTCAGATAGCGCAAACTTGATTTACATAAGGTACAAGCGTTTGGTCTGCGTTGTCAAGATCGCTAAATTCACAACCACCTGTTGTGGCGTTTGGAGAAACGATTTGAGAACCTATTGCATATCTAAAAGTAAGGTACATCTTTGCTGCTTCCTGTCTCTGAATAGAATCAAATGGACGGAAGTCATTTATATCCGTATATTTAGTAACTCAAATATCATGTAATCGATAAATTGCCTCTTGTAAAGCTGGGTCTGATGTTAATGAGCTAACCAATGGTACATCAGCAATTAGCCCAGAGGTGACTGAATTTCCAGAGCTATTAGAACCAGTTTCAAGCAAACCTCCAGTTGCAACATTTCAAGTAACCTCAGATGAAGTCAATGAAGTAGATCAACTATTTACTTTATTCACCGATCTATATAACAACAAAGCAGCTTCATATCTAGAAATTTTTCAGTCAAACGCATTTGCATTTTGTTCTTTTGTTAATCACAAATCTCTTGCATGTGTGTAGTATGCTAACCACCAAGGAGTTGTAGATTCATCAAGTGATTTTCAAATCACCATCCTTACAAGAGCTGTGGTAAATTCAGCTTTTGATATTTGATCATTTGGTCTAAAAATTCCATCTTTACCCATCATAATCCCCAATACGCAGGCATCTATTACGTGTTGTTTTAAAGTAGAATCAAAACCAGTATCTGTGAATATGCATGTTGTGCTAGCAGGCACCTGTTTTCACAGTATTTTTTGTGCAAAAACCGCAAAGAATTTGGCGGCTTGTTGCCTGGTTAATCAATCCATTGGTTGATATCCACTTATTGACGAATATTGCGTTAAGCCATTTGCGTAAAGCCATGAGAGCGCAGAAACAAATTCTGTATCAGCTGAAAAAGGAGCCAGATGTCAAGATGTAATCAATGAAATAGTCGCGCTTTCAGCTGTTGATTCTGTTCATGTCGCAACAATAGCTCATGTAGACACTGATCATGTCGTGATTGTTCACGTTGTAACGACAGTTCCAGTTGTCGCTCATGATGTTTCAATAATAGTTCACGTTGAAAGCGAACTTCAAGATAAAATCAAAGAAATCAATTGATCTACTGCAACATCAGTAGTATCAGCACTTACAAACTGGATAGAAAACCCAGCACTCAAGCCCAAACCTAGCAAAACTGCCGAAGAAATCAAAAAAAGATTTTTTTTCATGTAATAAGAAAGAGCAAATAAAACCATTTCTAAAATCATTTATAGTGTTTCTCATTGAAAAGTAAATATGTTTGCATAATGAAATTAAATATATATTATCTAAGAAAGTAAAGGTTATTTTTTGTTTTCATACGAGTATGCCGAAAAAAAATCAGAAACTTCTTGGCTTGCTATCAATTGTTATTGATACATATATTGATAAATGAGACCCCGTTGGATCTAAATTTTTGTATGCAAGTGAACTAACTGAATATGCCCCTTCAACACTGAGAAAACAGCTTAACATGCTCGAGAAAGAAGGGCTTGTCTATCAGCCTTACAACAGTTCAGGGCGTCTTCCAACCATAGAATGAGTCTCATTATATGTAGATGAGTTGCTAAAAAACGAAGAAGAATATGACGGGAAAGATAATTTTTCTTTAGCGTTTGATGTGAATTACGCTCGCAATGGGCTTAGATATATCATAGAAACCTTGGGTAAGCTAGTAGATTGCGCGGTTGTTTGATTTCTTCGTAATGACGAATACTACTTCTTGGGGATCAACAACCTTCTAAAACATTCTACGATGAACGACATGGATACTACCAAGTACATTGTCCAATATATTGAAGATAAAAAAATCGTACCAACTCTAGCTGGGAAGGTCATTAAGACAAACCAAATATATTATACCTTCCTCCAAAGTGATCAGCATGTTATTTCTATCGTATTCACAAAAATAAACGTAAATGGATATGATAGTGTGATTAGTATTGTTTGACCATTGAGGACAGATTACAAAAAAAACATCCATATTGTGAAAAAATTCTTAGAAAAATATAATCAAAAATAATAGCTAACGACATACATGATTCTGTCCGATTCTATTGGCCCGTACTATCGAAAGTCAATGAGCCAATCTACTACGAAACGGGCCTCGCCTTCGGCGAAACAATACAAATAATTCTTATTGCTAAATACGATGGTAACTCCTCCAAAAAAAATAGATAACATTGAATCTTGAAATTGAAATTATATTTGAGATTTTTTTCACTATAAAAATAAATTGAGTTCACTAGAAAAACAAATAAAAGAAACGAATAGGACATATGTGGAAGGCAAAGAAGATAAAGAAACCAAAAAAAAATTACATAATTTTGTAAGAGATGCTTATACGATACTTATTAATAGATTGTGATATAAAATAAATTCATTCAAAACGCGAGTAGAAATTCAGATTTTAAACAACGAAATAAAAACCAAAAAACTACTACGCGAATTGCAAAATGAAATACTTGCAACACACAATGCAAAAGAAAAAGAAAAAAATAGGATAGAACTGCAACCGAAAACTCAAACACCGAATAAACCTAAAAAATCAAATGCACAAATCGGTAAAAACACAATTGAAACAAAAAAAGACGATCCAACTCTTTTAGAAAAGATACAAAAAAATAGAATTTTGGCTTGAGAAAAAGTAGAACAATATATGAGCACCGTAAGCCAAAAAACATCTGGACCTTTGCGTGCAATGATCTGATGGCTAGCTCAGAAAGCAAAATAATTTTTTTTATTATTATCACACACATGAACGTTATTCAAAGTGCATGAGGTATCATCTATCTTATCGATGATAAAAACACACCTAAATTCCTTCTCATAAAAAGACATGCGATGTCGGGGAAGATTGAATGGGTCGCGCCAAAAGGAAAAATTCAACCATGAGAGAGCGCTGAACAAGCTGCTATTCGCGAGGTGTGAGAAGAAGCTTGATTACCAAAAGACAAATTAGTGATAGAGCAAAAAATTGGCGCCACTAGTTTAAGAAGTAGTCATGAGATGAAATGAGGTATGGATAAAGACATTACCTATTTTTTGATGCATTATCATGGACACAAAGACGATGTGTGTATACAACCAGTAGAATGATATCTGGGAATTTATAAACGAGCATCCTTGGAAGAAGCTATGGGATTGATATATTATCAAAACATGAGAGAAATTATATTGCAGGCACACAACGCAATTGGACAACAACTCATTAAAAAAAGATTTTTAGACACAATCTAATAACTTTTCCTTGCAGAACTAGTATTTTTTTGTATATATGGTACATATTTACCTTGAATTTTTCATTGGATTATGGAAGTAAAGAAAATCGAGATCACACAAGATAACACCGATATGCTAGAAACACGTGGTCATACGTATAGACCATTGTGATTTTCGACTTTTGTAGGACAAGAAAGTATCGTTAACATCATCAAGACAGCGATAAAATCAGCAAAGCAAAGCGACCATACACTAGGACACATTCTCTTTTCTGGTAGTAGTGGATATGGGAAAACGACGCTAGCGGCGATCATTGCAAACGAAATGAATGTACAAATAAAGGCAGTCACAGGTTATGCAATTGGGAAACCTTCTGAACTTATTTCAATCCTAAATAATTTACAAGAGGGAGATATATTGTTTATCGATGAGATTCACCGTCTTAAGCCAAATATTGAAGAAGTTTTGTATATTGCAATGGAAGATCGAGTCATTGATTTTGTTATGCCTGAAGGTGGAAGTATGCGCTTACCGATTAATCACTTTAGTCTAATTGGCGCAACGACGAAACTCGAATCCCTTTCTGCGCCTCTAAAAAATAGGTTTGTGTACAAATTTCACTTTGAAGACTATACAAAAAAGGAAATTCAAGAGATTGTCAAAAAATATCTAGACACCTACTCTATCGAAGCTGACAAAAAAATTATAGAAAAAATCAGCGAAAAAGTAGAACACACTCCAAGAGAAATACACAATCTTTGCATAAAAATTAGGGATTACCTGATAGCAGAATGAGCAAGCGAAAAACTTTGTATGAAAAGCTCACAACGAGATACCTTTGAGCATCGATTGAATATAGATGCAGGAGGTATAACGCCACTTCACAAGAAATATCTCGCAATACTTGCTGAAAATGAAGATGCAGTTTGAGTAAAAACACTAGCTGCGAAATTATGAATGAATGAAAAAGCAATAGAAAATGATATAGAACCACTCCTCTTGAAGCTCGGAAAAATTGAGAAGACAATGAAAGGAAGGGTTCTGAAAGGATAATTCTATGAGATTTACAAACAACAGATATTAGAAGAAAATAGCCAATCAGAGTGCCTCTCATAGAGAATGAATTCAGATCTCAGCCAGATTTAGGAAACTATACAGAAACAAAGAAATTAATTTTGACCTAACTTTTTTGCTAGGCTATCCGAAAAACAAGTATATCTATTGACGAGAAAAAACATCCGCAAACAAATTAAAAATCATAATTCTTTATTCATGGTAATTATCAAATCCATGGTAATAAGAAGGGCAGAAAAAAAGACTTAAAAGCGTGTGAAAATCTAGTCCATATTCCCGAATTAAAACTTGCAACAGGTGGATTTTTTGATCAATTTTCTTTAGAAAAATACTTAGACAAAAACTTTTTTTTGGTGATCGAAAACGAACAAAATATACTTGGTTTAATAATTGGATAGCCAGTGAAAGGGGAAGGGTGTATCGTCTGGATGATCGCTATTTCTGAAAATTATAGAGGCAAAGGAATTGGAAGTTTGTTGCTCAAGGAATATGAAAGAAAAATAAAAAAAATTGGCATCAATTGGATTGTATTGTACTGATTTCAAAAAAATTCGAGAGTTTTGGATTTTTACAGAAAACATGGTTTTTCTGAAGGAGTTACATGTGTAGAGTTTGTAAAAGAGATTTAATAAAAATTTTTTCTAATTTAATAGCCCAAAAAAAATGATTCTTAAAAACATAAACAAAAATGTTTTTTTAACTTAAAATGAAAAAAATAGTTTGTCATTATTTTTTTGAGATGCGATAGTAAAAAATAGTGTTTATCCTCTTAACTCTTTCCATAATTTTTCCTGATCTTTGGATAGTTTTTTGGGTACAGAAACATGTAATTTAACCAATAAATCACCGTGTTTTGAGGCGAAGACTCAACCTCTACCCATTTTAGAAAATCACTTTCCAGCGACTTTTATAGTATCTGTTACTTGTGTTCATTTTGGAATTTTTACTGTAATTTTTCCTTCTGGATGAGAAACCGAAACCTCAGTTCAAAGAACCAAATCTATGATATCTACATCCGCATAGACTATGATATCATCATCTTCCCTCGTGTATAAGGTAGAAGGTTTAATATGAATTTTCACATAAACATCACCTGCAGGTCATCAATTTATCCCTGAATTAGCTTTGCCAGGAAACTTTATATATTGTCATGATTGAATTCCTCATGGTACGTCAACATGTATAGTGTCGCTTTCTTCAAATCATCTTCTAGTTTTTGGATCAATATTTACTATTTTTTTATAAGACACATCTTTAGTTATTCACTGATATGCTTGTTCAAAAGAAATATTTAATTGCATCTCAATATCATCTCCTTTTCTTGGTCTATTTGAAAATCCTCCACCAAAGATACCTCCGATAAGATCACCAAAAATATCATTCATATCCCCTCATCAAAATTGGAATGTCGTTCAATCTCAAAATCAAGAGAATCATCTGAATCACCCTTGCCCTCAGAATCAGCCTTGTCCTCAGAATCAGCCGAAACCTCATTTTCTAATTGAATCATACTGTTGACGCTTCTGTGAATCTCATACTACTTGATATGCTTCATTGAGAGTTTTGAATTGTTCTTGATCACCTCATTTGTCTGGATGATGTTTCATTGCAAGTTTGCGAAAAGCCTTCTTGATATCATCATCTGAAGCAGTTTCTTCTACACCGAGAACTTTATAGTAATCTTTTTGTGGGTCAAAATCGAACATAGAATAAATATATTATATTAAAGAGATAGAAACCTTGTGGTTTAGCAAATAGCAAACGAAATGAAGGACATTTTTTATTTTCAAAAAAATAGCACCTAGACTATAAAGATGCTACATAAAAAATCAAGAAGAATAAAATTATTTGGTATAAAAATTTTCTCATTTTTTTGTGTTTTTTGACAGCTGTATAATAAACAAGCATATCCCAAGGAATAAGCAAAGATCTGCAACATTAAACACAGGGAACTGAAATCAAAATATCTGATGAAAATTACATAAATCCTGTAAAGATATCCAATCTCTAACTCCATGGAAGAGCAATCTATCATAGGTGTTGCCAACTATTCCTGCCACCAAGAGACTTGTAGAAAATATTGAAAGAGGTTTCTTTTGGTCAAGAAAAAACAAAAAAAGAATAAGCAATATTCATACTATTACAGAGATCCATGAGGGGATAGCCAATCATCGTATTGCGCCGGCATTTAACACGCCACTTTCAGTATTGTAGAAAAAATTTTTTGTCCAAAGATCAATACAAAGAAAGGAAAAAACAAAGAGGGAAAAAGCCTCTAAACGATACCTTTTGAGTTCAAACAAAGTTTCTTTTTGTTTCATGTTGCAAAACTCATAAATAAAAATTATAGTAAGAGCATATTTATTTTTTTATTTCTTCCAATGACACAAGAGTTTATCGCATTCCTCACGAAAAACAATGTTATTTGAATGGCAATAGGACTTCTCATTGCGACCAAAGTTGGAGAACTCGTAAAAAGTCTCATAGAAGACCTTATTACACCAATGATTTTTGCTCCTCTTTTCAAAAAATTTAAAGTAGACCGTTTAGAAGAGCTCTCAGCTCGTGGTGTATTATATGGGAAAGTTATAGCAAGAGTGATTGAATTCTTAATTATTGCAGTAGTTTTATTCTTGATTATTCATTACTCAGGGATTAAAACACCATAAAAGACGGTTTTTAGACCATTTTATATCTTTTTTTTAATCAAAGCCATGTATCAATCAGCCTATAGATATCCCCAGAAAAAACACACTTCACGAGTTGCTAAGCTAGTAGCATCCATTGTTGGTATTGCTATCCTTGTAGGCGGTATTCGATACCTTTCTTCACTTGGGTCAAAAATCGAACAAACCCAAACAGTAGTCAGCACTTGAAGCACGATTCAATCTGATTGGTATTTTGGGAAAGACGTATCGCTTGCGGGAACACTAAGCGGATCAACAGAGCCTCTTTCATACTCACACACACTTATCACAACTTCAGAAGAAACAATCCGCCTCAATTCTTCAAGTATTGATTTAAACAATTATAATGGTTTCGTTTATATAAAATGAGTTGTTAGCAAATCAGATGGGAAAGAATTCACAATAGACGTAAAAGCTATTGGTAATACTGAATGAGATCTACAAGCGACATCATTTGTACCAAGCACAGACACTAAATTCTTTTCAAAGATCGGATTGAAAATAGATGTTTCTACAAGCAATGGAATTAGCTATACTGCCAAAGATAATACAATAACATTTTCAAGTGATACTCTTTCTGGTAGCGTAGAAGTAGCATGATTTAAGTGCGAAAGCGGTTTCCCTGAAAAAGATTGTGCAGCAATGAGTAAAAAATATACGGCTTCAACATTTGTAAATAGGGGTGGACTAAGCATCTCAAAGGAAGCGAACTGAAATGGATGGTTTGCATGGAATAATGCGGGCGCTGGATATAAAATTAGTGCCACATCTGATGCGCTTCTTTATAAAGTATCAAGTGTCCTAATGCCCATCAATGAGGCCTACATCAAAACGCTAGTTCCTGAAATAACAAAATTATGCACACCTGGCGCAGACATGACAAATCCAACAATCACAAAAGAATCTCTTGATTCATGGCTTGTAAAGACAGTTGCTTGTACAGCTCGTGTTACAATAGATGATATGAATGGAGAGAAGGTAACAATCCTTTCAAAAGAAGATATATCAAATGTAAAAACTGGAAGTGCGGTTCCAACTGATAACACTACGACAACAGCCACGCCAAACACAACTTGAGCGATGAATACTTCTCCTGCACCAAAACTTACAGCGAGCGGTCATGATTTCACTTCAACAAGATGAAACTATACAATTCATTTCCCATCACCAAGCATTTCATATAACGGAATAAATGTTTCTGAGAGCTTAGGAGTAAAAGGGCTTAGTTGTTATGTAAACATCGGCGTTAAGTCGTATGCAGATAGAGAAAATGATTCTGTAGGACCAGCTATTGAAATATATGAGTGTACTTCAAAATTATCATCTAGTAGCATTAGTGTACCATGAACCATTATGAAAACTAGCGCAGACGGCACAAAGTTGTTTTTTATAAAAACACTGAATAGTAATTGGGAGCCTTTTGTAAATGGGATAAATATTCAATAAAAAGATGTATATACAATTTAAAATACATAATTGATATGGCAAATCAAACCCAGCAAAAGTTGGGTTTTTTGTAAATTAAAAACAGGTAAAAGTGTCTAATCGTTTATTGGATATTCAAGATATATAAAATTTCAAAATAAAAATATTTAACTAAAACAAAAATTAAATGAAAATTTGGTAACTACTATTTCATAAATTGGTTTCAAAAATGTCCAAAGATTAAATCAGATAAGATCCAGGAGCACATGTTAAAGAACATACTCACATAGACGGATTTCAGAAGAAACAAATCATATAGAATAAGTATTCCTAAATGACATAAGAAAACTTATTAATATCTGGCGATATTATAAACAAAGTTATTTAATAGTTTAAAAACATTAAACAAAAATGTATTCATCACTCCTGTGCTAATTATAGATTTTTTTATTTTTCATATATAAAAAACAGTAGGTAAAGGAGTTCTCTTCTACTGTTTGTGGTATTTTAGCCACCCTTTTTCTTTAATTAAGCCCAATTATTATATTAAAAAACACTGGTTATAAGCCAGCGTTCTTTGTATGCACATTTTTTAAAAGTTTTATTTAATGTCTGTTCAATCATTGATAAAACTAGCCATCTTCCCTTCAAGGTTTTCATTGACATAGATAACCTTTGAATTATCTTTTCCAATTTTTTCCAAAGTTTCAATACGCGAAGAAGCAAGTAGGAATTCCAATATTTCTCCTCAACGAAGATTGCTATCCGAAGATTTAATCTCTTCAATGGAGTTTTTAAATCAATTTGCAATAGCCTCTCTTTGTAAAGCCATTCACTCTCCCAACAATTTTTTCACTTGTTTGTCTGCTTCAGCGCTCAAGATATCAGATTGTTTGCGCCCTTCAGCTTCATTGATGATTGCAAGTTTATTTTTTGCAGACGCTACCACACTGTTCATTGCGTCTAAAACACGAGAATCTAATTGAATATCTTTTACTTGCACACTATCTAATTCCATACCAAATTCCTCTAACTTAGCTGAAAGAACATGCTTAACTTCATCGCCAATTTCATTTCTTTTTGAAAAGATTTCATCATGACCAAATTCATAAATCTTTGCCCTCAACTGCTCTTCTACCATAGCTTGAATCGCTTTTAATGGAGAACTAATGATAAACAATGAATCTATAATTGCCGTATCGTTATCTTTCACACGGAAGATTACATTCAAATCAATTTTGGTTTTAACATTGTCTCTAGTAATACTTTCCACACCCACGTCCATATTCGTCATGGCAAGAGTTTGTGTTTTTACTGATTGAATAATTGGCCAAACCCAATTGATCCCTGATCTAATAACTCCTGTTGGTTTTCCAAGAGTTAAAACAGCTTTTGCAGTTCTTGGTCATACAATTTTGATTCCTCGAATGATAAATACGAGGACTCATAATGGAATATAAAACATAATAGATTTATTTAAAGATAAAAAGTTACTGTGTTTCTACAATTAGGAATGTAATATTTATTCATTTACCATTATAAAGAATTTTTGCTTGATGTTGACCGACCTCTTCTCGTGTGTTTTTTTGAACTATTATTTCTGATGGTAAAGAAATATTTCGCTGTTTCATAGCTTCTTTGACGTCTGTTTCATGAACTTTTTCATATAATTTACCATTCGAAGTTGTTTTTCTTGGTATTTTAAGATGCTCGTTTGCTGAAACATATAATTGTATTTCTTCCCAAATTTGAGTTACCATTAGATCATGCTTTTTTTGTTGTTCTTTTTTTTGAGCAATATTGTTTTTGGTTATAGCGTCAGCCATTTTAGCATGTCAGTTTGGAAACAAAACATTTTTTGCATAAGCCACGGCCACACTCACAACATCATTTTTGTTTCACAATCATTTGACAGATTGTAGTAGTATAACATCTATTTTTCCAGCCATTAGTACAAATTAAAGATAAATATATCGGAAGATTACTCATTTATTATTTATTTACAAGCCCATCAGCATTCTTCATGAGTGCAGATTGAGAATAAATCAATTTATTCTATATGATTTTATTGCTGTATAAAAATAATTATCTCACGAGCTCATCCACATCATCACTCATAAAATATCTAACTCACCAATCATATAATTTTTTCATTATTGCTTTATCTTGTAGCTTATACACAACCAGAATCTTATCAACCTTTTTGATCTTTTTAACCACATCTTTTGTCACGCTCTCATAGGGTAGTAAAATATATTTTTGTGTAGTTTCTAATATTTCAGATAAATATTGCGCATCTGTAATTTCCCATCAAGCAAGAATCTTTTCGTCCTGTGCTAGTTGTTCATTTACACTTTTTTCTATACTTGAGAAAATAACGTTTTCGCCCAATCACATTTTTTTGATTGCTTCTAACATAGGTTGCACAAAATCAATTTCTTTGGAATTATATATTTTAATATCAATAAAATATCGAGGAAACATATCTTTCGTTTTTGCTAGAACTTCCTGTAAAGTTAAAATGGGTTGATCATTATACAACTTACAATTATCCTGCATTTCTTGTAAAGTGAAATCAGTTATGTTTTTTTTGCCAACAGAAGAACTTCAAACACATTTGATACGTCCTATATCTGGACCATGTGCAACTACCGGATATCCATCTTTTGTAAAAGTTATATCCATTTCAATAGATTCCGCTCACTGATTTTCTGCTGCCAAAAATGAGGCAAGAGAGTTAATTGGGGAAGTTTTATGATATCATTGATGCGCTATACGAACGATATTTGGAAACAAATCTTGTATTTCTTTGCTTTCATTGTTTATTGATAGCGAAGAGTCATTTCAAGATTGGATCATATTAATCGAAAAAGAACTTGACGTAGAGTTACTTGTTTTTCATAAAGATGAATTTCAGTCTACTGCTCTATCTCATTGAAATGCGTAATATGAGCGAACATATGACGACTCTTTGTTATCTTGTGAGGGAAGTATCACTCGAGTAGAATTGTCTGCGCGAGTACCAATGTACTGTCTATCAACATATTGGCAATAACGAATTGCATTTTCTCTTCCCCTGTAATCATTAAATGCGTCATTATAATTTTGATGTAATATTACGTTCGTCGGCGAAACCAAACGCTTCAAAGAATAAAAAACATCTAAATGCTGTATGGGAGCTGTATTTATCTCACCTTTCGGGATATTTTTGCCAACAACCGCAAAAACGCTTTTTCCATAGGCACCATTTCATCGCTTTTGAATTTCCTCATAGCTCATAGATTGCATTTTCCTATGATCACCCATAACTATAAGAATGCCATTTTCAAAATAGTTTGTCTTTTGCAAATAACGATAGAATTGGAGTAGTTGTTTGTCAGAATAAGCAAATGCTTGCTCTTCTGTGTTTCCTTCAGGAGAATTATATGGTTTATGAGATGAAATTGTTTGCAACACGATAAATTGAGGATCTCATGTTGCTCTATTTTTTTCCAGCACCTGTTGTGTCTTCTGATAAAGAGCTTCATCAGGAGCAGCATTAAATGAATATTTTTTAAATTTTTTAAAAGCTTCATTCCCTATGATGGTATCAAACTGTAAGGAAATTAAAAAATCTTTTTGATCCAAAAATCCAAGAGAAGCGGTTGATAAAAAGGTTGTATTATAGCTATTTTGATGCATAAATGCCGGCAATCACAGATTATAACTTTTGTAACGCGAATAATTTTGTGTTAGTTGATTGGTTTCCCAAGGCTCTACTCATTGTAAAAGAGCTATATGTGCACTATCAGAAGTACACCCATTAGCCACAAAATTAGTATATACAGTACCATCTTTTGCAATTGTATCAAATCAGGTAAGAAGTCATCTGTCACCTCACATCGCTAGAGAGTCAATACTCGAAAAAGATTCCGCAAAGATCACTATGATATTTGGTTTTTCGTTTTTTCAAGAAAAAGAAACAAAATACTCCTCATATGGTTTTTGATTTTTTAGTGATTCCCAATGTGAATCTCTGTACTGGATTTGAAGGACATTTTGCTGGTATGAAGATGTTTTTCCCAAGAAAAAGCTAACACCAATAATTCCACCAAATATCACTACTATCAAACGAAATATTATTATTAAAATCTTTTCTGAAAAAAATTTCTTTGCCAAAACCCACGAAGATATGTAAACACACAATCAAAGCCCAAATCGAAATAAAACAAAAGCACGTAATCACTCCCATATGTATGGAGAAGAATTTTCTCGAGTAAAGAAACTAAAGACTCAAATTAAGAATCTGCTATAAAAATTTTTGAGAGAGAAAATATCTGCCACAAAGAGGATAAGTAAGACGCATGCAATAAAAACGAAAAAAAATTTTATGGCTTTTTGTTTCACGCGCATACCTAATAAAACGAAAAAACAAACCAAGAAAAAATACAACAAATCATTCCCCAACCATTCTATAAACCGACGAAGCACATTAATAAATCCTCTCACATCCAACAATCCCAAAGAGGTTAAAAGGACCCCTTTGTATACTATAAGAACCAACAAAAAAATAATAATACCATTTCACCAATAAGCAAAATGAATAATGTTTTTCTTTATCCAAGTCAAAAAACCTAAAAATATCCCCGCATCTCACAATGGGGCTTTTCCAATTACGTCTTCTTTTTGCTGAAGCATTTTAGTTTTACCAGCACTAGAAGTCTTTTTTTTAGTTTCAATTTTGTTCGTACGCAACTTTTGTTTATTATTTTGCATAATTACTAATACCTTCTAAATACAATAAAATAGCTTCTTTTGTATTCCTTTTTTCTTTTTCGTGAATCACCCAATCGAAAGATTTGGAAAGCATTTCCCCGATTTTTGGTCAAGGGCTTATTCCAAAATATTCCATAATATCATTCCCTGAGATAGCAAGCTGATCTTTGGTAAACTGCCCTTCCTTTGCACGTAACTCATCCAAAAGTGCATATAAAAGATCTACAGAATCGACCTCACTTCCCTGTAAAGGATTATATTGTCACAGTCTATCTGCTTTGCAAATATCAATAATATTTTTGGTACGGTCATATCAAACTTCTGCATACAATGAGCGCAACTTTTTGATTTGATTTCAACCAGTTGCTTCCAGGATCTGTCATGGTCTCATATGTTGAGCAACATATCGAGCAATTTCTTCTATTTCCTTATTTGAAAATCAAATACGCGTCATATCTTGTTTTACAAATTCAGGTCAACTATTGATATGATTTAATTCTGAAGAGTGTATTGCGTTTCTTTCCTCTTTGCTCATTGCCTGTGTATATGCTGCATACTGTTGTGGCTTGCCCACATCATGATATAACATCCCAAGCTTCACAAGATAATTTGTATTTATCTGTTGTAGATGTAAGAGCGTCAGTAGCGTGTGCGCATAGGTATCAAAAGGATGATATCTTACTGGCTGTTCGTTATTTTTCGTCTGATACAATGCTGGGAAGATATATTGCAAAAGATTTGTTTCATCAAGTAACGCAACATATCCAAAGGGATTGTTTGCAGAGAATACTTTTACGAGTTCTTGATGAATGCGTTCTTTTGGTAAATGTTGGACTAATGCATAATTTGTCTTTATCGAATCCCACGTCTCCCTTTGAAAATCAAAATGCGCTCATGAAAGTTGCTGATTCCAAATATTCACAAAACGTAATGCGCGCAATATACGCAACGCATCTTCACCAAATCTCTTATCTGGTTCACCGACCGTACGGAGTTTTTGTGTATACACATCCTGTAAACCACTTGTTGGATCTAATAATATGCGAATGTTTTCGGGATCAATTCAAAATGCCTTTTCTGAGACAAAAAAATCTTTGACGGCGTCCAGATTATATTTTCAATCTATGAAAAAACGTTCAATGATATTCCTGTCTTGCAAAATAAGAAGAGATAAACTTGGAAGGAAGGTCCACCCATTTTTTTGCAAATACTCTATCAATTGATCTTCTTTTATCTTTATTTTGATTTTATAGGAGGGGGCAACTGGCAATCATTGAATAGTATAATAAAGAGCATTTATAGTAAAATCCCTACGTCAAGCATCTTGCGTAAGAGAGTGCGACCATTTTATCTCAGATGGATGCCTTAGATCGTCATATCATCACTCCTCACGAAAAGGCGTTATCTCATATGTGATTTGTGAGGAATCGCTGTCGTGGGTTTCTTCAAAAGTGTTTGTAGATGATATTTCTTCAGAAGCGTCAGCTTGCTTCACATCATTATGTATAATTGTTACTGTGCCGTATTTTTCCGTACGAAACAACCCGTGCATTTGTAAAGAACTAGAATTCTTTTCGATTGTATCCCAAATACTCTCAGGAGAAAATGGCCCTGTTAGATCAATATCAATCGTTTCAATCCCAAATAACGCATCACGAACAGCTCATCAGACAACAAAAAAAGGTCATTTAGAAATTTTATCCAAATTATATAGATGTTTATCTAATTTTGTAAGCAATTGAAAATTAAGCATTGAGTGAGTATAGCAAACTTTTCTCTAGATGCAACTCATACTTTCTATTGTATTTTATGCCGATAACCATATACATTACTCACGTAAATATTTTTTAGTACTTGCAAAAATACATGCCAAAAATTAAAGATCTCTTAGAGCAATTTAGCATCGAAAGAGAAAAATTAGCAACAGCTTATAAATCAGTAATTGGGAAAACACTTCTCGCAAGAGCCACTCAGATTAAAGACGAGGAACGATCTCAGATCGAACCCACTTTATCGCTTGCTAAAATAGGAAAACCTAAGAAAGAAGGCGCAAAAGTCTTCAAGGCAGAAGAGCTGTCATTCGGCGATGATTTTCTTTCTGGTCTCGGATTTACTTCAACCGAAGATGAAATTGAAGAAAAAGAAGAACAAATGGAGGTTTTTTCTCAACCTCTGGTACAAAAAAAGGAAGAAGAACCAGCTATTAGATCATTTTGAAATGCAAGAGTAATTGGTTCTGAACCGGTACAAGACAAGCCAAGATCTGACAGAAGAACCAAATCAAATAAATGATTTATCCAAAAACCAACGATAAAAAAAGAAGAATGAGAGAATAAGTCTTTTGAAAGAAGACAAACGCAAGAATCAGAAACGCGTGGGAAAACATTTTTTAAGTTTTCTCCAAATGCTCCAACATTTTCGAAGGGTACAGCAAAATTAGGGAAGCCCCAAAAAGAAAGACAAACGACTCTTGGACAAGGAGGTCAACAAAAAACAGCGACTCCTAAGGTTGCGATCGTGAAAAAAGAGGCATGAACTTCAAGTACATTGATAAAAAAACAAGAAATTCTCATGAGTGACTCTATAAGCGTAAAAGAGTTCTCTGAAAAAATGTGAGTTACCTTTCCAGAACTCATGAAAAAGTTTATGGCAAATAAAATTTTAGTAAATATAAATTCAACAATTGACTACGATACTGCAAGTTTGATTTGAGAAGAATTTGGTGTGAAAGTTAAAAAAGAAGCAGGAAGCGTATCAGTAGAAGATGTAATGAGTTGAAATCTCCATGCGATCCTAGATATAGACAAAGAGGCAGAAAATAAACTAAAAAGGCCTCCTATAGTAACTATCATGGGACATGTAGACCATGGAAAGACAAAATTACTTGATTACCTCAGGCATACAAACGTAGTTAGTGGTGAGGCATGAGGTATTACGCAGTCGATTGGTGCATCACAAATAATTCATAATGGAGAAAAAATAACCTTTATAGACACTCCTTGACACGAATTGTTTACTTCGCTCCGTGCTCGTGGTGCGAAAATCACAAATATAGTAGTTATAGTAATCGCTTGCGATGATGGTATCAAGCAACAAACGATTGAAGCAATCAATCATGCAAAAGACGCATGAGTTCCAATTATTGTCGCTATTACGAAAATAGATAAATGAATCACAAACTATGAAAATATTAAATCTCAAATGGCGGAACACTGATTGACACCAGAAGATTGGTGAGGAGACATACCAGTTATTCCAGTTTCTGCTATGACATGACAATGAGTTGATGCTCTTCTTGAGCAAATATTGTTACACGCAGAGATGCTTGAATTGCAATTC
This sequence comes from uncultured Candidatus Peribacteria bacterium, assembly GCA_964565575.1. GTDB lineage: Bacteria > Patescibacteriota > Gracilibacteria > Absconditabacterales > Absconditicoccaceae > JBDHUW01. The sequence continues at coordinate 987 of CAZMFL010000012.1, read as the reverse complement.
AATCCAGATAGGAATGCTGTTGGAGTTGTGCTTGAAGCCAATAAAGACACCAAACAAGGTATTTTGAGTACTCTTCTCATCATGACATGATCACTAGAAGTGTGAGATATTCTTATGATACACAACACCTATGGAAAAGTAAGAAAAATGCTTGATTGGTCTGGTAAAGAAGTAAAAAAAGTTTTTTGAGGTGATCCTGTGATGATATTAGGTATGCAAGAAGTACCAGAGCCGTGACGTATAGCCGAAGTTGTCGATACTGAACACCAAGCTCGTCAAAAAATAGCTTCTGTTCTTGAGAAAGAAAAAGCACAAAACGACGCTTCAGGACTACAAAATATGATGGCGCAAATTGCTGCAGGAGATGTAACAACTCTGAATATCATCCTAAAAGCTGATAGTTTCGGAAGCTTAGAGGCTGCAAAATACGCTCTACAAAGCATGGAAGTTCCAGAAAACATTACCATCAAGATAGTTCATAGTGACGTAGGAGTTTTTGGAGATAGCGACCTAGGACTTGCACATGCATCAAATGCAATGATATTTGGTTTTAACATATCAATCCCCGCCTCTATCAGCAAAAAGGCAGACCAAATGAAAATATCTATCAAAACATATGATATAATCTATGAAATGGGTGACTATATAGACGGAATATTAAAGTGAATGATTAAAATTGAAGCAAAGGAAAATATCATCGGTAAGCTAGACGTTCTTGGAGTGTTTTTCAAGAAAGAAAAAGAGATGATTATCGGTTGAAAAGTTATTGAATGAGAAGCGAGAAATGGAGTTGAGTTTAGAATGTGGAGAAAAGGCGATTCAGGAGAGCTTGAGATCATCGGACAAGGCCGTGTTACCTCGCTAAAACGCGATCAGGAAAATGTTAGTAAGGTCGCTGAAGGTCATGAATGTGGTCTAAAAGTTCGTATTAGCAAAAAAGTGCTTGAGTGAGATATGCTAGAATTTTATGTAATGGAATAGAAAAAT